>JAESRG010000200.1 GCA_016764785.1 Paracoccaceae bacterium | reverse complement strand
GGATTTGATCAGGCAACCTTCTCGCTTGAAGCTTCTTTTGTATAAGAACCATTCTTTGCCTTTGCCTTCATCGCCGTATGACACGATGTTTGCCAAACCCTCGGCAGCATGTTTTGCAATTTGCGATGTGTGCGCATTGTAAAAGCAGCTCATGGTGCTGCCATACTCGCGCTCATGGTACATAACCTTCTTGTCTACATCCCCCTGCATGCGTTCCATGGCAGAGCGGATAAATTCGCGTTTTGACAGGTAATTCCAGATCTTTTCACAGTCGGCACGATGCCCTAGAGGGCTTCTGATTTCATTTGGTGGCGTAAAAGAAAATTTACTGGTGATGTTATCTTGAATGTGAAATTTTCTAAACGCGGATAACTTTTTGGGCGTTGTCTCGGTTAGCCCCAGATAGTCGATAAACTCTTGATCAGTGTAAGATTTAGGTTTTTCATTTGGGTCACCTGGTACTATGTCGACCCCAGTTGCTTCGCGTAATGCATGTTGAAGAATATATTGATGCTGCGCCAGATGCCGATAATACATTGTTTATTTTTCCACCCATAGAATGCCGATAACTGTAATTTATGTCAGGCAGAGAGAGCGTCAACATTTTTGGTTAATTCCCATTAACTATACAAACCTGTCAATAAAATGGGAATTTCCCCAATATAGTAATATATTAGAATTCTAATGAAATTCTTGGTATTATTTTGACCTTCTTTCCGCTATAAATGCATCGTAGGATTTGTTTCAATTTACCTAGAGTCGAGCGATCATGGCCGTCACAGGAAAAGAAAAAACTACCGCTCCACAGGAGCATGAATCCCCGACAAAAAAACCAAAACCAAGGAAGAATAAGACCGCGTCTCAATTGGTTGTAAATAAAAAACGTGCAACTCAAGATAAAAATAGCGTAAACTTGAGGGACGTTAATAAACAACAAGAACCGAGTGCGCGACCAACTCTCATAATCGCTGCTTCAACCAATGTCGCGCAACCCACAGCGCTTAAAGAATTGCCAGACGAAAAGGTTACCCCAGATTTAACGGTTCGTGGAACTCCACGAAGTCGCAAACCAAAACGTACCCGTCATGCGGTTGGTGGTGATCCAAATGCAGAAACTCATCGTTTTGACGTTAAGTTGGGGGGGCGCATACCGCGTGATTTACGTGATGACTTTGTCGTTTCCCTCGCAAAACATGAATTAGTTCAAGGCGCTGTACTTACTGAAATTATTGAAGCCTATTTGGATAAACTAGATTGCGATTAAATTAAAATAATAACGGGTTCCCGTTATGGTTGACAGCGGGAACCCGTTATGCAAATTTCTCTTATGTGAACAATTCGATTTTGAATTATTCACTAGGAGGAACATTAGATGTCTAAATCAACAAAACACGTACCATTCATGAAGAAAGTGAAAGACTTTCTTGAAGGCACTGCGGGCTTTTCTGTAGTTATTGCTGCGCTTACAGGAAGACGAACAGCTAGCCATTGAGAAACTTTCGCAAGAGCATAGGCAGCAGGAGGAATCCCGTAAGGATGCTATGGCGCAAAAAGCCGCTTTTATAGCAAATGAACAGCAGGCGGAAAGGGATAGTTTTACCACCCAGCAGCAACGCCTAGCAGCAACGCGGGGAGCTGTTAGCCCTGCCAATTCCAATGAGCAGCCTAAAGGGCAGCCATGGGAACGCTCAGTCATGGCCGAGCAGGATAACAAGCGCACTATGGTGCAGGATTTTGAGGCAGCAACGCAGGAGACGAGGGCAGACCGGCAAGCGGCATATGTAGCCGAGCAGATGCAATCCCAGCAAGCGGAACATAATAGCCCTACTGTGACGCAAGATTTTGAGGCAGCAACGCAAGAGGCGAGGGCAGACCGGCAAGCGGCATATGTGGCCGAACAAATGCAGTCAGAACCAGCACCTGTTCAAGAATTTGAACAGGTAGCACCAGTTGCTTCTCACGAGCAAAGCCAATGATTGTTGATAGCTATTTTGACTTATTTACAACCAGATTCCGGTTTGTGATGTATCTGGATACGGTCACTAAATGGCTGATTTACGCGTTTTATGCCCAAATAACGACCATTCTCGCAGCCTTCGGCACTTGCAGCCGATCTATTCCCGATGAGATCAACGCTACAGCCGTGGTTTTTGCAATTACTGTAAGCAATTTGTGGCGGGGTGCCATTATCATGGCGCCCCTGCCCTTTGGCGAAAATGGGGTTAGCAAGGTCAAGAGGTTGGTGCGGGCGCAGGCTTGCCGAGCCTCGGCCTCTTGACCGCGCGAGGGGTAAAACCCCTTAGTTTTCTTTGTGGTTTTGCCATTACGTGGTACAATAATCTCATGAAAAACGAGCTTACATCTGTAACCGAATATGGAACTTCAGCGCACCGCGTTGAGGAAGCGTTTGCCTGTCATGCTGTGGAGGGAAATCCCGCCACAGAAGAACATGAAGAAATGTTTGCCATGTTTGAGCGAGAGAATTGGAGCGATGAAAAGTGTCGCGCCTACTTAGCCGAGTGGACGCGCGAAAAGACCGTGCCCACACTTGCCGCTGAATGACAAATGAAGAGCGCGACCAGCTCTTATATCGATACCCCAACAGTAATGTTTTAAGAAATAAATTCGGCATCACCGATCATGCTTTGCTTGAAAATATCGAGCTTGCGCATGTGACGCAACGCACAAAAATTGGGATGCCAAAAGGCAATTTTGACTTGCAACATTTACAGGGCATTCACCGGCATTTGTTTCAGGACGTTTACGATTGGGCGGGTGATATTCGCAAAGTTGATTTTGGCAAAGGTGGGAATTGGTTTCATCCCTTTGGCCGTATCGAAATGGGTATGGCAGATGTTCAAAAACGGCTTGCAGGCGAGCAATATTTGCGCGGTCTTGACCGCTCCGATTTTGCCAAGCGAGCGGGCGAATATATTGGTGATGTTAATCGTGCGCACCCCTTTCGTGAGGGCAACGGAAGAACCCAGTTCCAATATTTGAAACAGCTCGGCGAGCAAGCCGGACACCAAATCGACTTGTCTCGTTTCGAGCAAGCGAGCTGGATACAGGCATCCAAGGAAGCAAATCAATTTCACACGGAACGTATGGCGAGCGACATAGAGCAGTCGATTGTTGAGCCCCAACGGGAGCAACAATCTGCACGCGAGGCTTATGTGCGGGAACAAATGCAAAAGCCCTCACAGGATGAGACGCAGCCGGAGCACGGCCAGTCGAATGAACAAGGCTCTGGTGATAGATAGGCACAAACGGATAGACTGAGCCTGCTCTTTTCAAGAGCATATTGCGGCGTAGGCGCAATTTTTTTCGCATGTAAATTTTGGCAATTTTTGAGCGTAAGCGGTGCATTCGAGGTTCAGTGAACCTTTGGTGTTTGTGGTTATGTCTTTTTATTATTGCAATGGTTAGAGGAATATGGGAAGTTCAGCAGCTTTAGAGTAGCCAGATATGTTTTTGTGCTACAAAAACCTGCTTTCAACCATCCCCAGAGGGATAGTTTCGGCAGTCTGGTAAGAGCTTTCACGCCCTTTAATCCACGATCAGGCTAAGGGGTATGCCCCCTTCCTGAACCAATCCCGCACCAACCGCTTCGGCGTTGGATTGCGACCAAGGTTTCACCCTTGGAACCGACCAAAGAGCCTTCGGGCTGCTTTGGAAACATGACCAACCCTACGCGGTTTGGATGCCGCCAACATTTCGGGTGTTGGATAACGAGGAACGTATCGGCGTTCCATTACGACCAAGGCAGCGTCCTTGGATACGACGAAAGGAAAACATGGTTCGACCAACAAAGAATGCGGATGAACGCCGCTCCGAAACAGCAAGGTTTCGATTGACCCTCGCTGAACGCGAACGCTTGCGTTCCAATGCGGCCAATGCCGGATTGGATCACACCGAGTTCATGCGCCGCCGCATTCTTGACGAGCCATTGCCCCCTGCCCTGTCCTCACGGACAGATCCCGCGCTTATTGCCGCCTTGAACAATTACGCTGTGTCATTGTCCCAGATTGGCAACAACGTAAATCAGCTTACAGCCGCTACGCACCAAGGGCGCGACTTCGCCAAATATTGGCGAGAGATTGGCGGCGAACTGCAAGCGGAATTACAGGCGGCACGTACTGCTTTGCACAACGTCCTGAAAGACGTGGACGAATGATTGTTGTTGTTAATCCATCGTCGCAGGCCGGCCACAGTTTTAAGGGGCTTCATGCCTATTGCAATCACGACAAAGACCGAGCCAATACCTCGGAGCGTGTTGATTGGGTTTCCACTCGAAATGTCGGGGTTGAAGATCCAGATGATGCTTGGAAGATCATGCTTTCCACGGCCAGATCCCAGAATGATCTAAAGCGCCAATCTGGCATTCGTATCGGCAAACCGCCCAAGGATGGCGCGGTGATGCATGTTATCATGTCATTTGATGTTGACGAGCCGCAGGATCGTGAGGCGATGCAGACTGCCGCCGATAGTTTGTTGGCCTCTCTTGGCACAGATCCGGCGAAGACACGCAAGGATGTTCATGCCAAGCCTAAGCGCCGCCAGTTTGCCGATGAACACCAAACCGTCATGTATGCACACAGCGATACGGGCAACACCCATTTGCATTTGATGGTCAACCGCATCCATCCGCAAACCGGTGTGGTTCTGCCAACAAATAATGATTACAAAAAAGCGCAATCATGGGCGCTTGGTTATTCGAAGGAACACGGAACAGCAGACAAGACCCCTGCCCGTCAGGACATTAAGAAACGACGAGATGATGGTGAGCTTGTGAACGGCCAAAAACGTAAATCACGCGCTGCCTATGATCGAGATCAAGCCATTGGGGGCGTTGCCAATGACAATGACCGTTTGAAAGCGTTTAAGGCCGAGCAGCAACAGAAGGACACCGATCTTGGAGTACGCGTTCGCAGGCTTGCACGAAAACAGGCAACAGATTGGAATCGTTTGATTGAGGATCACCGGCAACGCAAATCGGATCTGTCCCGCCAACTCCAAAGTCAGATCAATAAAGCCAAGGCAGCGGCCAAGAAGGATTTCCGGCCACAGTTGGATCAGCTAAATATTCGGCAGAAGGCCGAACGCAAGACATTCGAAGCCATGGAGAACTCATTCTTTGGTCGCGCCGCCAATGCGTTCAAGGCTTTGCGGGTAACACGAGAATCTATTGGTGGTAACGAAACCGGTCTAATCAACCGCACATTCAAAGTTGCGACCGATGCCGGAGTGCGAAAACAGTATTTTGCCGCCACTCAGGAGCGCGCAAGGAAGCTCGTGGAGAGCGAGCAGGCATTACAGGCGCAACAGTCCACAGAAATGCTTAAAACCGCCCAGGCGACCAATTTTGCAGAAAATAGAGCATATTTGGAGGCTGAGCGCCGGAGCTTGAAAAGCCAACAGGCAGAAGAGGCGCAACAGCTAAAAGAAGATTGGAAAAAACGGGCAGCGGAACACGAAGAAGCTTTTGCTGCCATTCCTGCTCATGAGCTACAACCTCAATCGCATGCTTCGGTTAAGGAAATACGGATTCAGAACGAGTATCGATCCGAGTTTGATAAGGCGTCCCATGCCCCTGCCCCAGAGCAGGATAATACACGCGATAGCGCCGGTGATGCTGGTGGCGACAGCAGCCAAGAGCCGAAAACAGACCGTGATAGTTTGCGGCAGGCTTATGTGGAGGCTGAAATGAATAAACCGCAGGAGGTGCAAGATCCTGATCATAATCAGGATAATGACGACCGAGATCGATAGTATCGAATTAATCGAAAGCACCAATATTTTTTAGCTGGTCATAGAGATATGTTGCATCGCCAGCCAAGCCGGATTTGTCGGCAATCTTTTGTCCCTCTTCTGGGGTCAGGGACAGCGTGATTTTATAGCTGCGCTTTGCAGCCTTTTCCTTGGCTGGTCGCCCTACCCTGCTCGCCTTGGCTTTCGGCGCGGGTT
>JAESRG010000199.1 GCA_016764785.1 Paracoccaceae bacterium | reverse complement strand
GTCATAGCCCGCCGCAATGACCAAAGCCGCCGCTCCAAATAGGCCAATGCCACCGCAGGCAATCATGTCAGGCAAGCGTGGCCGCAATCCGTTCGTCATAACTATCCCGTTCTCCAAATGGACCATGTCAGTGACGGCACCCTATTGAAGCTGCGTGATTTACAATAATCGAATATTGCGCTTCTATGATAAGCTGTGGCTAATGCGATGGTATTTTTTGGAATTTTTCATGGACTAAATAGGCGGTGAACCCGGTGAAAAAAAGCAAGTATTCAGCCTCAAACCTGCGACATTTACGGATTTTCACTTCTGTCGGCACCCTTGGCTCACAGCATTTGGCTGCCCGCGCTGAGGGCCTGTCTCAGCCCGCAGTATCGCAAGCAATTTCTTCTGTTGAAACGCTCTTTGCCACTCATCTGTTTCGCCGCAGCCGCAGCGGGATGCAGCTTAACAAAGCCGGCGAGGCAGCGTTCGGGCGGCTGACAAGAATGTTTACATTGCTCCGTCAAATCAACACAGATTCCGGGGCGTTAAGACATAATGCTTTTGATAACCGGCTAACAATGGCACATCTAAAAACGCTTGTTGCCGTTGTGTCGACCAAAGGTTTCACGGCGGCTGCTAAAAATTTAGATCTGGCGGTGCCAACGGTCCACAGAGCCACGCGCAACCTAGAAAAGCTTGTCGGCGCACCGCTGATTGAACGGTCAGGCGCGAATTTTGAGCCCACATTATTGGGAGAAGAACTGGCCCGCATCTCAGGGCTTGCGCTGCGCGAATTGGAAGCCGCATTTGAAGATGTCGATGATCTGCGCGGCCGGTTGGCGGGCCGCATCTCATTGGGCGCTTTGCCCTTGGCGCGCTCCGATATATTGCCAAACGCTATCGGTGATCTTTGTGACAAAAACCCCCGTGCCTCTGTCGATCTGATGAGCGCTGATTATGACACTTTGCTGCGCTCACTGCGGCATGGCGCGTTGGATCTTTTGCTTGGTGCAAGCCGGGGAAAGCATCTGAGCGCGGACATATCGGAAATTATTTTGTTTGAAGACAGCCTGTCGGTTTTTGCACGGGCAGGGCACCCATTGGCCGGAAAACCCAGCATAACAATTGATCAATTGGCGCGGTATCCATGGATTGCACCGCATTTGGGCACACCGACACGGACTGATTTTGACAGTCTGTTTGGCGCGCTGGATTTACCGCAGGGCCTGATATCGACATCATCTCTGGTCGTGATCCGTTCTTTGTTGGCGCGCAGCGATAGGCTTACGCTTTTGTCGCGCCGCCGGCTTTTATATGAAGAGCAACAGGGGTTGCTTGTCGCTTTGGACATCTCTTTGCCGACGACGGCGCGCACCATTTGTATCTCTATCCGCACCGGCTGGCAGCCAACCCGACTGCAGCGAGAATTCTTAAAAATTCTTACACAACCCCGGCCCCAGCATGTGGCTGACAAGATGTAATGCAATATAGATATTATGTGTCGCAAGCTCTATTGCCAGCCGACTGAACGCAAGCTGTGCCAGCCCATCAACGCGCGCACCAAAACCAGAGTCAGCGCGATACGGCCGGCGAATAGCACCCAAAAATTACCACCTATGGCGACCATAAGCGCCAGATCTTCAATCAAGCCGTGGCACAGCGACAACCAACATAGCGCATAATATTTGGCCTTGCGTGAAATCTCGGGATTGCTGCCCTGCGCAATGATCAGCCCGCCGCCATAGGTTAGCCCCAGCAATATACCGGCGGTTGTTATCGAGGTAACCGAGCGGTCAAGACCGGACAGGCGCATGACCGGAGCAAGCAGGCTGTTGATCAGGTTTGTGACACTGAAACGGTCGAACGCGTCCATCATGATAAGAAGGCCGATCAGGATCAAAAACAGCAATGCCATCCCTTTCATGCTGGAAACGGCCCATTCAAAATGGCCCGCATCAACGCGCGCAAATTCTGCAATATGTAGTAAGGGCTGGGGATGCGCCAGAAAGCCTGTGAGTTTACTGGCCGCGTCGATCAAGAATGCGGCCAAACCGGCAGCAAAAAGCCGAAGCAGCGTGGTGCCCCAAAATGATCCGCCGGCCCGTCGGACAATTGCCTGTTCAATGGGAATGGCGTGGGCGATCAATAAGATAGCGCAGATCGATGTTACTTGCGCACCGGTTAGATCATGCCCGATCAAGACCGGCAATGTCGCGATTGCGCCGTATATCCCGGTAAGGATCGAGCTCAAACAAACGATCGCAGCCTCTGGCGGCAAATTGAGCACGGCCATAACCGGCCGCAACACTGGGCTGATCCATTCGATGACACCATAGCTCTCCGCCAAGCGCATCAGGATCATAATTGGCACCATAATGCGGGCAATTTCCCAGAACGTGTTCAGGCTGCGCTGGCTTAGGTCGCGAAGATAGGGAGGCATGTTTGGCACGTGCATTTGCAGCTCTCACTGGGTGACTGTTATCGGCAAGTTCCCACTATTTGATTGAAATGGGTGATCAAAGATGGCAAATATTTGCAATAAAATTCTAATACAGTGAAATATCAGAGCGCATGGATCAGATTGACCGAAAGATACTTGAAGCATTGCAGCGAGACGCTTCGATCCGAAATGTAAATCTGGCGGAGCGTGTTGGGCTTGCGCCGTCCAGTTGCCTGCGCCGCGTGCGCAACCTCTGGGAAAAGGGTATTATCACGCGGGCGGTTGTTCTGACCGATGGTGAAAAGATGGGCCGGAACCTAAAGGCCATCGTCAGTGTTAAGCTTTTCGATCACGGGAATGAGGCGATTAGGGATTGGATGTCAGCGCTCAATGCGGAGCGCGCGGTGTCGCAGGTTTATTCAGTGTCAGGCGAGACAGATGCTGTCGTAATTCTAACACTTGCGCATATGAAGGAATTTCAGCAACTCAGCCAGCGACTATTTGCGGGTAATCCAAACGTGATTCAATTCATTACGCAATTTGTACTCGAAGAGCATAAATTTGAATTGGCGCACTGAGTTTTTAAATTATCCTTGAATAAGTTTGGCATTATAAAGTCAGCGCCCATTTAAATTGTTAATGAGCATCTGTAAAATTATAATTACGAAATGAATTGGTCATTAGCGAATATTACATATTCTCATTCAAATATATTTCAATGCGAATAGTTTCTTGGCCAGCGAGTAGAGGCGTCTTGTCTATTTGTGCCTTCAGGATACGCAAAGCACTGCGCACCTCATGACCAGCATCCTGGTGGATGATCGCATCGAAGGTGCCGGTGTTAAGAGCCCGGCGGGTATGCTCGGTCAATTCATGTGCAACGACCACGTGTTTATTACCGGCGCTGTCGGCTGACAAAACCTCGATCAGACCTCGGTTTCCGGCACCCATATTGTAGATGCCAACGATATCAGTATGCGCCGCCAGACATCTGCGTAGCCGCTGCTTAACGATGCCGCTATCATCCATACTCTCAATAATTGGCAAACACTGTAACTGATTGTAATCGCTAATGATAACTTGATCAAAGCCCATATGGCGCTCAACGTGGTCACGCAGCACCATCGACCCAGCCAACAAGACGATCTTGCCCGATCTTGCGCCAAGAAAGCTGCCCATGAGCCGCCCGGCCGTCCGCCCGGCAGCGACGTTGTCGATACCAACATATGTCTGGCCTTGTCGTGCGGGAGTATCTGAAACCAGCGTAACGACTGGAATATTGTTTTGGCACAGTCGCGCTAAAGCGTCTTGGACGACCACATCTTCGGTCGCCACAACGGCAACGCCCGAGCAGTGTCTGGGGTCCAGCCTATCTAGTGTCGCTGCCAGCGCTAAGCTGTCGAATGTCGGAACTTTATAAATAGATATTTCAGTACGATTGGCTGCCGAATGCAGCTTTACCGCCTCAATTTCTGCCTCTAACCCGTGCATGAAGCTGTTTGACCCGTCGGGGATCACAAACGCAAAGCGGTAGGCCTGCTGTTTGGCCAAATTGGCGGCGGAAATATCTCTGATATAGCCAAGCGCCGCTATTGCCGTTTCGACTTTAGCGATCGTTACTTTACGCACGCCGGGGCGGCGATTGAGCACTCTGTCAACCGTGGCGAGGCTTACACCAGCCTGTCTTGCAACGTCTTGCACGGTAGGGCGCATCTCGGCTCATTCCTAATCACAAAAGAAGCATAATACGTAACTCAGTCATGTGTCGGAGATCAAGTTCTTGGCGTGGCTTGACAGTTTGTGAAGCCGTGAGGTACGTACCTCAAACTTGATCCGATGTGCGCAGCTTTTCAAGATTTGGGTTGGAATGATCGCTTGAGCGCACCATAATTGGGCAGGATATTCACGAGAGCCATCTGTTCGCGCAGGGACCGTTTGCAAAAAACGAATTGCAGGCCACGCGCATGAAAGCCACGAAGGACGTAAAAATGAAGTCGATGTTATTTGCTATTATAGTCGGTAGCCGTGGGTTTTTCCCGGGCCATCTTGCGGCAACAGGGCGCGACGATATGATCAGCGCCGTCGAGAAGGCCGGCCATAAATGTATTATTCTTAGCCCCGATGATACTGAGCATGGGGCAGTGCAGTCTTATGATGACGCGAAGAAATGCGCGGCTTTGTTCAAAGAACATCTCGATGAAATCGACGGCGTCATTGTCACGCTACCAAATTTCGGCGAGGAACGCGAAATTGCCAATGCCCTGCGTCTTTCAGGGTTGAAGGTCCCGGTCCTGATCCAAGCCACGCCAGACGACCCCGAAAAGATGTCTATTCATTGGCGGCGCGACAGTTTTTGCGGCAAGATGTCTGCCTGTAACAACTTGAGACAATACGGTATTCTCTATTCTCTGACGAAAACCCATTGCGTTGATCCGCTCAGTGATGAGTTTCAGGACGACCTTGGACAGTTTTCGGCAACATGCCGTATTCTTGGTGGTTTGCGGGGGTTGCGCATTGGCGCTATCGGCGCACGGCCGCAGGCGTTTAACACCGTTCGCTACAGCGAGAAGCTACTTGAGGCGGCCGGGATCTCGGTCATCACGCTTGATCTTTCCGAGATCCTTGGGCGGGTGTCGCGGCTGGCTGATGATGCGCCGATCGTCTTAGAAAAGATCGAAGCCATCAAAAGCTACATCTCAATCGAGGGTGTGCCGCACCCGGCCATTATCAAGCAAGCAAAACTTGCAGCGGTAACAGAAGAGTGGATGACGGAAGTTGATGTTACGATAAGCGCCGTCCAATGCTGGACTTCAATCGAAGAAAACTTTGGCGTCGTGCCGTGTACGATGATGAGCATGATGAGCTCAAAGCTAATGTCGAGCGCCTGCGAAGTTGATGTATGCGGGCTTATTGGCATGCATATGCTGGCCCTGGCCTCAGGCACACCAAGCGCGCTTCTTGACTGGAACAACAATTACGGCGGGGCCGCAAACAAGGCTGTTTGCTTCCATTGTAGCAATCTGCCGAAGGAGTTCTTCAAGAGCTACAAGATGGATTATCAGGAAATCATTGCCGGCACTGTCGGCAAAGAAAACACCTATGGAACGATTGATGGGTCAATAAAATCCGGCGACATGACCTTTATTCGGGTTAGCACTGATGATGCAACAGGGCGCATTTGCGGCTATGTTGGCGAGGGTAGATTCACCGATGATCCGCTAGAGACTTTTGGCGGGGCAGGCGTTGTCGAAATTCCCGAAATGCAAAAGCTGTTGCGCTATATTTGCGAGAACGGCTTTGAACATCATGTCGCCACAAGTTTCTCGTCTGTCAGCGATGCTATTGTTGAAGCCGCACGCTATTTGGGCTGGAACTTCCATCTGCATGACGGCAAGGCATAATACGGGGTTCGATCCCAGTTCTGGTCTTGTCACGGTTACGTTCCGGTCTTTTTAGAGCAATAATTTCTATGAAGGAGACAAGAAGTGGCAATGAGATACACCGACGAGTTTCGCCGTGATGCAGTGCGCATCGCAACCAGCAGTGGCCTGACAAGAC
>JAESRG010000198.1 GCA_016764785.1 Paracoccaceae bacterium | reverse complement strand
GGCGCGGCACAGGCTGCACTGACGTTGACCCAAGCCGAGGTTGAGCTGGCAAAAACGCAGCGCGTTTTGCGGGTTCTGGCACTGGAACGTGAACAAAACCTTAGGGATCGCGGGATTGGTACCGACGCAACGGTAGAAACTGTTACGCTGACCCTATCATCTGCAGACCAAACATTACTGAGCCGTCAATCTGCGGTAGCGCAGGTTGAAACACGCATTTCCCAAGCTGAAATCTCTATCCAGCGCAACCAAATATCGGTTGAGGAGGCCCGGCGAATACTGGCGGAAACTCAAATTATTGCCCCGTTTGACGGAGTGTTAAGCGATGTAAGTGCCATGCTCGGGCGACTGGTTTCACCCAATGAGCAAATGGCCATTCTGATCGACCCCGCTGCGCTAGAGGTGGCGTTTCGCGTGACCAACAGCCAGTTTGCACGACTGGTAGACAGCGATGGAAACCTGCGCCCTGCCCTCGTTCAGGTCATTTTTGACCGAAACGACTTTCCGTTTGAAATCACCACAACATTGGCCCGTACCGGTGCTGAGGTCGGGGATGGCCAGACCGGCCGGTTGATCTATGCGCGTCTAACCGGCACAGCGGCCACAGTGTTGTTGCCCGGAGATTTCTTGACGGTCTTGATTGAGGAACCGCCGATTGAGAATGTTTCTATCATACCGGCAGCGGCGGTGAGTTCTGATGGTGGTTTGCTGATCGTTGGCGACGATGACCGGCTCAGCGAAATTACGGTTACGATTTTGCGCCAACAGGGCGATCAGGTAATTGTCACCGGCGCACCAGTTGGACAGGAATATGTCACCGCGTGGTCAACCCAGATCGGCGAAGGCATCCAGATACGCCCTCTGCGCGAAGATGATGCCCCAACCCCCGCCAGTTCGCCATCGACCGAGACCATGACTTTAACCGATGAGCGGCGCGACCAGCTGATTGAATTTGTAAATGGCAACACGCGGATGCCCGACCAAGCCAAAGCGCGGATACTGGCACAGCTGTCAGAACCCGAAGTTCCGGTTGAGGTGGTAACACAGCTCGAAGACCGGATGGGAGGCTAACAATGCGTATCCGCAAAGCCGACGGCACCGGCAAGGGCCTTCTGTCATATTTCACCCGCCACAACACCATCGCTAATTTGTTATTGGTGCTAATGGTGGTATTAGGCGTTATTGCGACCGGCAAAATCCGCTCGCAATTCTTCCCCGATGTGGTGATTGAACGTATTTCGGTCAGTGTTTCATGGCCCGGTGCTGGACCATCAGAAGTAGACAACGCCATTGTCGAACTGATGACACCCGTGTTGCTGGCCGTTGAGGGAATTGAGGAAATGTCCTCAACCGCCAGCGAAGGGTCAGCCCGGTTTAACCTGTCGTTCGACCCCGGATGGGATATGGACCGCGCCGTTGACGATGTGAAAACCGCCGTTGACAGCGTGCAAAACCTGCCTGACAGCGCCGAAGACCCAAATGTGTCGCGCTCCGCTTGGCGGGACAGAGTTACCGATGTCGTTATATCTGGGCCTGTGGCACTTGACCAGTTGGGGCGATTTGCCGATGAGTTTTCAGCGCTGCTTTATGCTGAGGGCATCACCCGCACCACGGTGCAAGGTCTGGCCGCGCAAACCATACGTGTAACGGTTTCTGAGCTATCTTTGATCCGCAATGACATCAGTTTGCTAGACATTTCCGGCGCCATCGCCGAGCAAACCAGAACCAACCCCGCTGGCGATGTTGCGGGCGGCGCATCGCGGTTGCGCACCGGCGTTGAAAACCGATCACCTGAGGCCATTGAACGGATCGTACTGCGATCCGATGTCGATGGCGCACAGTTGCTGGTGCAAGATGTGGGCGATGTCACGGTTGACGGCGCTGACAGTGGCCGCGCGTTTTTTCAAGGCACCCTGCCCGCGGTTCTGATCCGTATTGACAGGTCTGACCAAGGCGATGCCATTGAAATGCAGGCGCGCGTTGAAACAGTCGCGGCCCAATATCAGGAAATTCTGCCGCAGGGAACCACGGTTAAGCTGATTAACGCACGGTCATCGCAGATCACAGATCGGCTTGATATTCTGCTAGAAAACGGGCTGACCGGCCTTGGGCTGGTATTGCTGATGCTATATCTGTTCCTTGGGTTTCGCACCGCATTCTGGGTGGCTGCGGGTATTCCGGTGGCGATGCTGGCGGCGATTGCGCTGATGTACGCGGCAGGGCTGACGCTGAATATGATCTCGCTATTTGCGTTGATCATCACATTGGGGATCGTGGTTGACGATGCCATTGTGGTTGCCGAACACGCCGATTTTCGACGTCGTACCTTGGGGGAAACCCCGACGATGGCCGCTGAAAACGCGGCGCGACGCATGTCGATGCCGGTACTGTCATCAACGATCACCACTATTTTGGCGTTTTACGGGCTGGTGCTGATCGGGGGGCGGTTCGGGGCGCTGATCAGTGATATTCCGTTTACGGTTATCGTGGTTTTGATGGCCTCACTGGCCGAGTGTTTTCTGATTCTGCCCAACCATATGCGCCACGCGCTGGCGGCAAATGTCAAAAAGCACTGGTATGATTTCCCCAGCCGCCTGTTTGATACGGGGTTTCGCTGGATGCGGCGGGTGCTGGTCAAACCGTTGTTAAAACTGGCAATTATCCTGCGGTATCCGGTGCTTGCGGGCATGATCCTTTTGCTGGCGGGCTCGGTTTCGCTGGTGGTGCGCGGCGATGTGACATGGCGGTTTTTCAGCTCGCCGGAACAAAGCTCCATCACCGGTAATATCGCCATGCTGCCCGGGGCAACCCGCGACGATACCATTGAAATGGTGCAAGAAGCCCAACGCGCCGTGCAAGCGGTTTCGGATCAATACGAGGCTGAATATGGCATCGCGCCGATTGTCCATATTCTGGCGCAAGTCGGGGGCACAACCGGGCGCGGCTTATCTGGTCAAAACACCAAAGACGCCGACCAGCTTGGGTCAATTGACATCGGGTTGATTGACGCTGATCTGCGGCCCTATACCAGTTTTGAAATTCTGGCTGCTATTCAGGAAGAAGTCAGGTCATTGCCAATGCTTGAAACCCTAAGCTTCCGGCGTTTTGGTTTTGGCCCGGGCGGTGATTCACTTGATATCAGCCTGTATGGCGCTGACGCGAAAACCCTGAAAGCCGCAGCTGAGGCCCTCAAAGCCGTTCTTGCGCGCTATCCCGAGGTCAGCGCCCTTGAGGATAGTCTGGCCTATGACAAAGCTGAATTGGTGTTGCAACTAACCCCGCTGGGCGAATCGCTTGGCTTTACCACCGATGATCTGGGGTCCGAGCTGCGCAACCGTCTAAACGGAATCGAGGCCGCAACCTTCCCCGATGGGTTACGCAGTGGTGCGATCAGGGTAGAAATATCCGAAGCCGATATTTCTGACGAATTCCTGAACACGGCCCATATCCGCAGCCCGTCAGGCGCATATGTGGCGCTGTCCGAGATTGTCAGCGTCGAGTCCAGTTTGGGGTTTTCAACCATCCAGCGCGACAACGGTTTGCGACTGATCCGCATCAATGGCGATATTTCAGAGGACGACCCAGAACGCGCCGCAGAAATCACCGCCGCGTTGTCTGACACCATCTTGCCCGACATTGCGGTGCAGTTCGGGGTTGAGTGGCAGTTGGGCGGATTGGCGCAACAGGAAAAGGACTTTTTGTCTGACGCGCTGGTGGCTTTCACCCTGTGTATGCTGGGCATTTATCTGACCTTGGCGTGGGTTTTTGCCAGTTGGACCCGCCCAATGGTGGTGATGGCGATCATTCCGCTTGGGTTAATTGGCACCATTTGGGGGCATTACATCTGGGAAATTCCGATGTCGATGTATACCGTGATCGGGCTGCTGGGCATGTCGGGAATTATCATTAACGACGCCATTGTGCTGGTCTCGACCATTCAGGAATATGCTCGCACCCGCGGCATGATCCCCGCCGTGATCGACGCTACATCTGATCGTTTGCGGCCGCTGATGTTGACCACCCTGACCACGGTTCTGGGCCTTGCGCCGTTGCTGTATGAAACCAGCCAACAAGCGCAGTTTTTGAAACCAACGGTGGTGACGCTGTGTTACGGGCTTGGGGTTGGGTTCTTTATTGTGCTGTTCGCGGTGCCCGCACTGGTGATCGTTCAACAAGATATTGCTCGGTTAAAAAACTCGATGATGCGGATGTTGCACGGCGGAAACGGGGTGCCGCGCAAGCTGCATATCGGCGTTATCGTGACCGGCGCAGCAATGCTGGCAGTGATTGCCAGCACCGTTGGCAGTTGGGTTTTCTTAGGCGAATTGCCAACGCAGATTAGCCAATTCACCAGCGCCCTGCCCCTGCCAAATGGCGGTGCTGGTGCGCTGGTATTGTCAATTGCGGGGTCTGCCGCGATTCTGGTTCTGGCCTTTCCGGTTCTGGTCCGGTTGGGCCGTCGCCGGACCGCCTAGAATTTGTATGCCGCTTTCACAAGGTTATACGTGAGGTCTTTGGCCAGCTCATAGGCCTCGTCCTCAAATAACCGACCGGTGGCAATTTGAGTGGCCAGATAGGCACAATCGACGCGGCGCGCCACATCGTGTCGGGCAGGAATTGACGCAAAAGCGCGGGTATCATCGTTAAACCCAACGGTGTTATAAAACCCTGCGGTTTCGGTGGCAGTTTCGCGGAACCGTTTCATGCCCTCGGGGCTGTCAAAAAACCACCACGGCGGCCCAAGCTTCAACGCCGGATACACCCCCGCCAACGGGGCCAGTTCGCGGCTAAAGCTGGTTTCGTCCAACGTAAACAGAATAATCGTCAGGTCGGGATTGGTACCAACCACGTCCAACATCGGTTTCAGGGCGCGCACATAATCGGTGCGTGTTGGAATATCAAACCCCTTGTCGCGGCCAAACATCCCCTGCATTGGGCCGGAATGATTGCGGAACGACCCCGGGTGAATTTGCATAACCAGCCCGTCGTCGATGCTCATCCGCGCCATTTCAGTCAGCATATGGCCGCGAAAAGCGTCGGCTTCCTCAGCCGAGATTTGACCTTTAAGGGCTTTTTGAAACAAAGCCGCCGCGTCAGCTTGGGGCAAATCCTCGGTCCGCGCAGTGGCGTGGCCGTGATCGGTGCTGGTCGCCCCGTAAGATTTGAAAAACGCGCGCCGCACACGATGTGCTTCAAGATACCCCTGCCATGTGGTCGTGTCGCACTTGGTCAGCGCGCCCAGTTGTTCGACGTTTTTGGTGAAACCGTCAAATTCTGGGTCAATCACGTTGTCAGGGCGGTACGCGGTCACAACCCTGCCGTTCCAATCAGATTTACGGATCATGTCGTGCCAGCGCAGATCATCCAGCGGGCTTTCGGTGGTGGCGATCACCTCAATGTTGAACTTGTCAAACAGTGCGCGAGGCCGAAATTCGGGCTTGGTCAGGCAATCAGCGATATGGTCATAATAGCTGTCAGCGGTGTCGGCATTCAAACGCTCAGTCAGGCCAAAGGTATTCTCAAACGAGTAATCCAGCCACAGGCGGCTGGGGGTGCCGCGCATCAGGTAATAGTTCTCGGCAAATTTGCGCCAAATTTTGCGCCCATCGGTCTCGGTGGGGCCGCCATCCGCGCGGGGCACACCAAGATCGGCAAGGTTTATACCCTGTGAATGCAGCATCCGAAACACGTAATGATCCGGCGTGACAAACAGTTGCGCGGGGTCGGGGAAAGCCTCATTTTCAGCAAACCAGCGCGGGTCGGTGTGGCCATGCGGGCTGATGATCGGCAGATCTTTGATGCTGTCATAAATGTCCGACGCCAGCGCGCGGGTGCAATTGCTTAGCGATCCGGTCAGCCCCTGGGCGTTGTTGGACGGGGCGGTGGGGGTCTATACTTATTCGTCGCAACTGGGGTTCGAGGCGATTTTGGCCGGGCATAAACCACGGGTTTTCGGCCAGCCGTTTTATGCGGGTTGGGGCCTGACCGAGGATGAAAACCCGGTGCCC
>JAESRG010000197.1 GCA_016764785.1 Paracoccaceae bacterium | reverse complement strand
GGTCGTCTGTCGGTGCTGGCCAACGTGATGGGCAAGCCATATCGCGCGATTTTCAATGAATTTCAAGGCGGTAGCAGCAAACCCGATTCTGTTGAAGGGTCCGGCGATGTGAAATACCATCTTGGTGCCAGCTCAGACCGTGAATTCGACGGCAACTCGGTTCACCTGTCTCTGACTGCAAATCCCAGCCACCTTGAGGCCGTTAATCCGGTTGTGCTTGGCAAAGCCCGCGCCAAACAGGAACAGAAACACGACTTGGATCGCACCAAAGTCCTGCCGATCTTGCTGCACGGCGATGCCGCCTTTGCGGGCCAAGGCGTGATCGCTGAATGTTTTGGTCTGTCTGGCTTGAAAGGCCATAAAACCGGCGGCACCATTCATATCGTGGTCAATAACCAGATCGGTTTTACCACCTCGCCGCATAACTCGCGCTCCAGCCCGTACCCGACCGATATTGCATTAATGGTCGAAGCGCCGATTTTTCATGTCAACGGGGATGACCCTGAGGCTGTGGTGCATGCTGCCAAAGTTGCCACTGAATTTCGTCAGAAATTCCATAAAGACGTGGTGTTGGACATCTTCTGTTATCGCCGGTTTGGCCATAACGAGGGCGACGAGCCCATGTTCACCCAACCGCAAATGTACACGGCGATCAAAAAGCAAAAAACCACGTTGCAGCTTTATTCGGAACGTTTGGTGCGTGATGGCTTGATGCCCGAAGGCGAGATTGACGACATCAAAATGAAATTCCAGGCATTTTTGGCTGAAGAATTTGAAATTGGCACAGAATATCGCCCCAACAAAGCCGACTGGCTGGATGGGCGCTGGTCAAAAATGCGTCGGGTCACCGAAGATTACCAGCGCGGTCAGACGGCTGTGGATATGACCCGTTTAAAAGAGGTCGGCAAAGCATTGTCGACCCTGCCGGACGGCTATAAACCGCATAAAACCATCGTGCGTTTGCTGGATAACAAGAAAAAAATCATCGACACTGGCAAAGGCGTTGACTGGGCCACGGCCGAGGCTCTGGCTTTTGGCACCCTTCTGCAAGAAGGTTTTCCGGTGCGTTTGTCTGGTCAGGACGTAACGCGCGGTACGTTTTCGCAACGCCATTCCGGCATCATTGATCAAGAAACCGAAGAACGTTATCTGCCATTGAACCACATTCAGGACGGTCAGGCCCCGTATGAGGTGATCGACTCAATGCTGTCGGAATACGCAGTGCTGGGCTTTGAATATGGCTATACGCTGGCCGAGCCCGACACGCTGACCCTGTGGGAAGCACAGTTTGGCGATTTTGCCAACGGCGCGCAGATTATGATCGACCAGTTTGTCAGCTCGGGAGAGCGCAAATGGCTGCGCATGTCCGGTTTGGTGATGCTACTGCCACATGGCTATGAGGGCCAAGGGCCAGAGCATTCATCGGCCCGGTTAGAGCGCTTTTTGCAAATGTCGGCCGAAGACAACTGGATTGTCGCCAACTGCACCACACCAGCTAACTATTACCATATTCTACGGCGTCAAATGCACCGCAGTTTCCGTAAACCACTAATCTTGATGACGCCAAAATCATTGCTGCGCCACAAAATGGCGGTATCCGATCTGGCCGATCTCGCTGAAGGCTCCAGCTTTCACCGCGTTCTTTGGGATGATGCCCAGAAAGGAAACAGCAGCACCAAGCTGGCAAAGGACAGCGACATCCGTCGCGTCGTGCTTTGTTCGGGCAAGGTCTATTATGACCTGTTGGCTGAACGTGACGCGCGCGGCCTAACGGACGTCTATATCATGCGGCTTGAGCAATTCTATCCGTTCCCGGCCCAATCTATGGTCAAGGAATTGAAACGGTTCTTAGGGGCTGAGATCGTCTGGTGTCAGGAAGAACCTAAAAACCAAGGCGCTTGGTCTTTTGTGGAGCCAAATATTGAGTGGGTGCTTGGCAAAATCGACGCAGCCTATAAACGCCCAGCATACGCAGGCCGCCCAGCGGCCGCATCACCAGCCACTGGCTTGGCAAAACAACATAAACAACAACAGGAATCGCTCGTGAATGACGCCCTGACGATTGATAAAGGACTAGATCAATGACCGATATTCGTGTGCCAACCCTTGGCGAATCCGTAACCGAAGCTACTGTCGCCACATGGTTCAAAGCCCCCGGCGATGCTGTGGCACTTGATGAAATGCTGTGCGAGCTGGAAACCGATAAAGTAACGGTTGAAGTGCCGTCGCCAATCGCTGGCGTGATGGGTGAAATCATCGCTGCTGAGGGCGAAACCGTTGGTGTTGACGCGCTGCTGGCAACCCTGATTGAAGGCGACGCAAAAGCAGCGGCCCCAACCGCCGCGCCTGCCAAAGCAGAAGCACCCGCCGCTGCGGCACCGGCATCGAAAGACGTGGAAGACGCCCCATCAGCCAAGAAAATCATGGCTGAAAAAGGCATTGACCCTGCGACTGTAACAGGCACCGGTCGCGATGGCCGCGTCATGAAAGAAGACGTGCAAAAAGCTGTTGCTCCGGCGCCGGTTTCAGCACCACGCGCCCCTGTTGCTGCGGATGATGCCAGCCGTGAGGAACGTGTCAGGATGACTCGTCTGCGCCAAACCATCGCGCGGCGTTTGAAAGAAGCCCAGAACACCGCCGCCATGCTGACCACCTATAACGAGGTGGATATGTCAGCGATCATGGATATCCGCAGTGAATACAAAGAGCTGTTTTTGAAAAAACACGGCGTCAAACTGGGCTTTATGTCGTTTTTCACCAAGGCCTGCGTGCACGCCTTACATGAAGTCCCCGAGGTGAATGCCGAGATTGATGGCACCGACATTGTTTACAAAAACTATGTCCATATGGGCGTGGCTGCGGGCACCCCGACGGGTTTGGTTGTGCCGGTTATCCGTGATGCGGACCAGATGTCGTTTGCCGATATTGAGAAGAAAATCGCTGAATTAGGCGGTAAGGCGCGAAATGGCAAGCTGACCATGGCTGAAATGCAGGGTGGTACGTTCACGATTTCCAACGGCGGTGTCTATGGCTCCCTGATGAGCTCGCCAATCCTGAACCCACCGCAGTCCGGCATTCTGGGCATGCACAAAATTCAGGATCGTCCAGTTGTTGTCAACGGTGAAATTGTGATCCGGCCAATGATGTATCTGGCGCTGTCATATGACCACCGCGTGGTTGACGGCAAAGGCGCAGTGACCTTCCTTGTGCGCGTCAAAGAAGCTTTGGAAGATCCGCGCCGGTTGTTGATGGATCTTTAGAAAGCAATGGATAACATCCAAAAAAGTGAATTAGTGATTGCGAAAATTCTTGGATTATTGATGGAATGGGGAGTTCAGAAAAACGAGCTGACATTTGAAGAACTAAAAATTGATAGTGCTTACTCAAATTTCTACTTCCCCTGCATTAACTGGTTGGTTGCCGAAAAAGTAATCAGGGTTAGCAAAATAATGCAGTTTGCAAACGGAGCCGCCGATGGTCTTGTCCAAAATCCAGTATTAACGTCCCATGGTATGCGCGTATTGGGCTTGCAGATCTCGTATGGCGATGGAGGAATTACTATGGCTGAAGCAGTTAAAAGCGTTCAATCTGGTGACAAGTCTTATTCCCAATTTGGAGATTTTTTTGGTGGGTTTCTCGGCGGATTTACTAAATCCTTGGGTTCATAGTTGGAAATTTATCAACTTGTAGTGTGCCTGGTTTCCACGCACTGTTCACCAACCATCGGTGCGTGGAAACCACGCACCCTACGGGAAATTGAATGATCAAATTTGACCACATCGCCATCGGCTGTGAGACCCTTATCCAAGGGTCCGAATATATTGAATCCGAGACCGGTATTCTGGTCCCCGTTGGTGGTGAACACCCCAATATGGGCACCCATAATTGTGTTATGGCCACCGGCCCTGACAGCTTTTTGGAAATCATTTCCATCAACCCCGCGGCCCCGAAACCAGCGCAGCCGCGTTGGTTCGGTCTTGATCGCTTTACCGGTGCGCCGCGTCCGCTGGCGTGGGTTTGCAACTCAACCAACCTTGACGCTGATCTGGAAATCGCGAGCAGCCTTGGTATCGATCTTGGTCAGCCCACCACGCAGACGCGCGGCGATATGACGTGGCGGTTTGCGGTGCGGGCTGATGGTACAATTCCGCTGGCTGGCGTTGCGCCAATGCTAATGCAATGGCCAGAAATGCCCGCGCATCCTGCAAGTAAAATGACCGATGTTGGCCTGCGGGTTGAGGTTTCGATCAACACTCCTGCCGCCCGTCAATTGACTGAGCTGTTAGCGGCGCTGGGCGCGAACGTCATGCCGGTTACGATCACAGAAGCACCGGAAACACAGCTGAATTTTACCCTAAACCTTCCCGAAAACGGGCAGGTGGTGTTATGAAAAATAACCTATACAAAACTTATGTAAAAATTACGGAAAAATTACCCCGTAATTCGGACCAATCGGGCGAAGGAGACCCCCATGGCAGACTATGACGTAATCATCATCGGTGGCGGCCCGGGCGGCTATGTTTGTGCCATTCGTTGCGCGCAGCTGGGCCTGAAAACCGCCTGTATTGAGGGGCGCGGAAAACTGGGCGGCACTTGCCTGAATGTCGGCTGTATTCCATCCAAAGCATTGCTGCATGCCTCGCACGCCTATCACGACGCCCACACCAATTTTGAGAAAATGGGCCTGATGGGCGCAGGGCCAACAGTCGATCTTGGCAAGATGATGGACTACAAACAATCGGTGATTGACGGCAACACATCTGGCATTGAATTTCTGTTTAAAAAGAACAAAGTAGACTATATTCAGGGCTGGGGAAAAATCACTGGCAAGGGTGAGGTTACGGTCGGTGACGACAAACACACCGCCAAAAATATCGTGATTGCGACAGGGTCTGAATCCTCGTCTTTGCCGGGTGTTGAGGTTGACGAAAAAGTGGTTGTTTCCTCAACGGGTGCGCTGGCACTGACCAAAATCCCCAAAACCATGGTGGTGATTGGCGCGGGTGTGATCGGGCTTGAAATGGGCTCAGTTTATGCACGTCTTGGGGCTGAAGTCACGGTTGTTGAATTTCTGGATAACATCACCCCGGGTATGGATGCCGAAATTAGCAAGACGTTGCTAAGAGCGTTGAAAAAACAAGGCCTTAAGTTCATTTTGGGCGCAGCAGTTTCTGGTGTTGAAGCCACAAAAACCAAAGCCAAAGTCAGCTATACCTTGCGTAAAAACGACAAAGCCGGAGAGTTGGAGGCAGACATCGTACTGCTGGCAACTGGTCGTCGCCCTTATACGGATGGACTTGGGTTGGCTGAAATTGGTGTTGAAATGTCCGATCGCGGGCAGATCAAAACCAACGGTCATTGGCAGACAAATGTTGCCGGAATTTACGCGGTTGGCGACGTTATCGACGGCCCAATGCTGGCCCACAAGGCCGAGGACGAAGGTTTGGCTGTGGCTGAAACCATTGCGGGGCAAGCGGGGCATGTCAATTACAGCGTGATTCCAGGCGTTATATATACCTCGCCAGAGGTTGCCAGTGTGGGTGAAACCGAGGAAACCCTGAAAGAACAGGGCCGCAGCTATAAGGTTGGCAAGTTCACCTTTATGGGCAACGCGCGCGCCAAGACGATTTTTGCGGGCGACGGGTTTGTCAAAATCCTTGCCGATAAAGATACCGACCGCATTCTTGGCTGCCATCTGATTGGCCCTTTTGCAGGCGAGCTGATTCACGAGGTTTGTGTGGCAATGGAATTCGGCGCCTCAGCCGAAGATCTGGCCCGCACCTGCCACGCGCACCCGACCTTTAGCGAGGCGATGCGCGAAGCAGCGCTAGCTTGTGGGGATGGGGCGATTCACAGTTAACGGATTGTTCTTGAGGTCCATAGGATGGGACGAGCACCCACCCTATGGACTTTTTGCATCTATTGAAGTGGTCCTGCAAAATCGGACAGTCAGTTAAGGTGTATTCCAACCTAATGAAGGAATACAGAAATGACGAAGAGACGGAAGTTTTCAGACCAGTT
>JAESRG010000196.1 GCA_016764785.1 Paracoccaceae bacterium | reverse complement strand
TGACGAAGAGGCAGGGGCAGAGTTGCCGATGCTGGGAGGTGTAGGGTGGGGCGTATTGGGAGAGCGGGCACCAGAGGGCGGTGGAAGTTTTGATAATGTGCTTGAGGCCGGGATCGCGGAATTGATGGTGTCCTGTTTCAACGGTTTCGGTGATGCGCTGACCGATGATGTGATGTTTCAATGGCACCGGTTGGTCTGTGCTGGCCGCACCGATCTTACAGTTATCGGCGGTTACCGAGATCATACCACACCCATGCAGGTGGTTTCTGGGCCTATTCAAAAACTGGTCGTTCATTTTGAGGCCCCACCGTCAAAATTGATGCACTCGGAAATGACCCGCTTTTTCGCCTGGTTTGAGGCCAGCGATTTACCCGCACTGACCAAGGCCGCGTTGGCACATTTGTATTTTGTCACCATCCACCCGTTTGATGATGGCAACGGGCGTATTGCCCGCGCGATCACCGACATGGCACTGGCCCGCTCTGAACGCAGCCCTCAGCGGTTCTACAGCATGTCCACACAGATCGAGGCCGAGCGGAAAGCATATTACGACACGCTGGAACGCACCCAGAAAGGCGGACTGGACGTGACTGGATGGATGGGCTGGTTTTTGGGCTGCCTGCACCGCGCGATTGACGGGGCGCAGGATGTTTTATCGGCAGTCACAGCCAAGGCTGAGTTCTGGGAACGGGCTGCAAAACTGCCGCTAAATGAGCGCCAGATCAAAGTTCTGAATCGGATGCTAGACGGGTTCGAGGGCAAGATGACATCTTCCAAATGGGCCAAGATTGCCAAATGCTCGCAAGACAGTGCCAATCGGGATATTGCAGCGTTGATAGGGTATGGGCTGCTGGAAAAAGGTTTGGCTGGTGGGCGTAGCACGCATTATGTGGTTGGGGCGAAACAATCTTAACTATTGCTTGTGCCTATTTTTTCTATCGTTTGAACAAGTGATGATATTGCAAATGAGGTGATATTTGGCAAGTTGACTACGGCATCTTCTGCTGGAATTGCGAGCCTGTCAATTTCTTCAGTTGGCCAGCCGGTTTTTAATGCATGTGGGTCAAACGGCAATTGGCCCCAGTTTTCAATCAGTGGTGTTTCATATCCACATTTTATTGCGCGTTTCAGCCACGTTCCCTCTAAAATCGTCGCTTGTTTTGCTGTTTCTGATTTACCCGATAAATTTGGAACGTAATCCAACAAAACAACCAAAACAGTTGTTTCATGGCTGTCAGCCCATTCAAACAGGCCCGTCGAACCTTTGCCAATTCGTGATCTCTTCAAGTGATTGCGAAACCGACTTAGACAGCGCGTAGTTTGGCCAATATAGCAAGCCTTTGAACCGTAGGTTTCTGCAATTAACCCATATACCCAATACCCTCTTTGCGCCCCTTCGGAGTGGATGTTTTCGTCTGGAAAAAATGCTGGACCTCTCCGAGGTTTTGGCTTGATGGACGAATTGTCAAAATCGAAGTGCACCCTGAATACTTTACCGGGTTGGATTCTAACGCCAAGCATAGGCAGGTCATCTTCTGATCGCTTATTGGTTCGGCTAATGGTCCAGCCCTTGTCAGCAATATATGATAGGAGTTCTTGCGCATTCGTAATTTTTTGCTTGTCAATCCACGCTTGTAATAAAACCCGTTCTCGATTTTTTGACATCTTGTTATACCTATTATTAGAATCCCGTATGATAAGTTGTATCTGTAACTGGCGGTGATTTTCAAGAATGGGTTATCTGTGCCATGCAGGAGGCAAGGATGCGGAATAAAGTTCCAGACTAAAGATTAAAAAACCTAAACCAAAAGAACTCCAGCCGATCCAAGTGTATGCGCCAAACATCACCACAAATATGCCAACCAGACCGCAGCCCAGTAGGGCTTTTATTCCTACAAAACGCATTCCCCATGGTGTTTGCGTAATTCGACCTGCTGAAAAGTAACCTTTTCTCGCATTACAACTGGGGCAAACAATTGCAATCGCTGGCATTTCGGTAGCGCAGAATGGGCAGGTTTGTGTTTCGTGGTCCATTATTCGTATCCCGTTTTGAATAATGATACGATAAGTCCGTGGACGATTAAACCCCTTTTCTGCGCTACAGGGGTATGGACGATCAGTTTACAATTCAGAATTTTGGTGACCGCGTAAGGCAGCTGCGCAAAGTGCGTGGCCATTCGCAAGAGGCCTTCGCCCACCTTGCTGATTTGGACCGAACCTATGTTGGCGGCATTGAGCGCGGTGAGCGCAATCCGGGGCTTAAGGTCATTATCAGGATTGCTGAAACATTGGATGTGCCTGTCGCTGATCTATTTACGGCACCATAGAAATTACCTGCTATACTGCCGAAAACTTACGGTAGGCCAATGCTGCAACCAATCCATATTCCATGCACAACGCCGACGCGGTATTTGTCCTTCAACCGCGCCCTTAATCTGCGACTTCCAGGTGAACTAACGGGGGACTGGCACTTTGAGCTCGCCTTCTTTTGTACTTCGGACGAGCCTGCCAAGACTGCAAGACTTGCGGGGGTGGGTAAAACCACAGACACCACCCCAACGCTTGGAGATCTGGGCGTGCGCGACATGGCGGCAGTTCTTTCCCAAAAGAAAGTATCGGATGGAGCGCAACCGATCTATGTCGCCAACCATTTCCGCGCCATCGCCGATCTTGCATTTTCCGACCTGATAGCTGGCCGCATTCCACCTGTTGTGACACCCGAAACCGTCAATCAATGGCTTGATACAAAAGAGCAGGTGCAGGCATTGGTTGAGCTCTACCTAACGCCTTTACAGGGGCAGCTTTCCAAGGCCCCACTCGCGGCATTTAACAAGTGGCTCCCGACAATTCGCTATCGTTGAGATGGTGATGATCCAGAATCATTGCTTGGGTCACGGCGCACCTGCTTCACTACTTTTTCTACACGCGTTTTCTCTTCTACAATTTTCGCATCACTCAGCAAGGTTTTCAAACCTGTCCATAGATCTAGCATGGCCTGCATCGCATCTTTTGTCAGTTGCCCAATTCCCAGCCCATTCGCACGTTTGCGAAGTTCTGGGTCTTTAATAAATTGCTTTCCGCTTTCACCAATACCAGCTTGCCCCGTTACCACCGCCGCAATAATTTCGACTGCTAATTGTGCAGAGTCCCGAATTGTATTTTTTCGCAAGGTGCGCATTTCTACGTCGTGGGCACGTTTTTCAGTATCAAACTGGTTTATTTTGTCTTGTAACCGTGCGGCCTTAACTTCGGCCTGGTGCGTTTGAGCAACCAATGCGTGGCGTTGCGCGCGCAGGGCATCCAGCATTATCTGCCGATCTCCTTCTGCCGCCGCGACTACTTGCTGACGATCAACCTCGATCTCGGCTTGCTGCTTTTCAATTTGCTCTTCGGCATTCTTTTTGCGCGCCAAAAATATATCTGTCGCCTGATCAAGCGTGTCCTCGATCCCCGCACAGTCTCTCATCGTCTCAAGAAGGGCTTTCTCGGATTGATAGGCCGCGCGTGACATACGCCGACGCCCCGGCCCCATTCTGGCCTGCGCATGTCGCTGGCCAACCGTTTCGTAATACCGGTCCTGCCAAGACCGCATGGCCTGCTTGTATGCCCGCGAGGGCGAGCCATGCGCCTGGTTTGCAATGTGCTGACCTTGGGCTACATGCCCCTCGTGGCAGGCCTTGGCGTTAAGGCGCGGGTTTATCGGTGTTGCGGTCGGGACAGCAAGCACATGAATATGAGGGTGCGCTTCGTCCAGATGCTCAACAATTGACATAACTTCAAGACCATTGCGCAGGGCATCATCCTTGGCAAAGGCCACCACATCATCAAGCCAGCGATTGTATTCCTTATAGGTGTCCTCGTCCATTTCATCGGTTTGAACCGGATAACTGTAAACGGATGCAACAAGCAGGTGTGTATCCGACCGAATGCCGCGAATTTTTGAAGCCCTATGTGGTTCGTCTTTGCGTTGTTTACGAAGCTGCCTGTTTTGGGCCTTCACCATTTCTTCGATGAGGTCGGGTAGCTCTGCCGGATCAATTCCATCAATGATAATCGGCGGTATTGGGTCTTCAACATGGGGTGTCGCCCCCTCCAATCGCGCCGCCTCAGCGCAAATATCTGCGATAGAGCGGTTCTTGCTATTCCCCTTGCGAGAGTAGGTTTGTTTATGTGCAAAGATGGCTTTCATAGCAAAGTATTACTTACCGACTATTATTTTGCTGGTCCCGCCCGTTGGGCACCCGCAAAATGTCGGATCAGGCGCTACGCCCCGATACCCCGTTCGCCGCCTTGGGGCGACGACAAACCCTCCACTCGCCTGCCCAATGGCTGGCGATCTCGCGGAGGGTTTGAAAAATTTGAGATAACCGATTTTCTTCATCTGCCCACCCCTGCCAAGGCAAGCATTTTTGCTGTTACAGTACCGTTCTCCAGCAACGCTTTAACTTGTGGCTTGGTGATATGCTTGCACATTGGGTTGCGGGTCGTGATCCACTTTTCACATCGTTTCAACGTCGACGCCAAGGCCATAGCGTCGGCTTTGCGCTGTTCGGTTTGCTGCTGGATATGACTTTCCCAATTGGCACTTCTGAACCAGTTATCCGAGAACTTGACCTTGCTCCGCGTATAACCTGTTGTCGTCGCGCTGTAGCCTAAAGCCGCAGACAAAATATCATTTGGCTCAATGCCACCCAAAACTGCCCGTGTATATTCTGCTTCGCAAGTCTTCCTGTTCCGCCTTCGATCCTCGGGATAGGCATTCCAGATTTTCTCAAAAACCAAATCATTAACATCCGCCTCCTTTGCGCGCTCGCGCGTAGGTGGTTTATGGATGGTTAAAGGATGGTTTGGGGTTCGTGGTGAACCTCCTTGGGGGTGCACGGTGGACCCTCTTGGGGGTTCATCAGGAACGGGGTTCACAGTGAACCCCGTCTGTACCGAGGGCTTAGTTGTCAAAGACAGGGCCTCAACCTGTTCCAAATTGATCCGGTATTCAATGGTGAATCCGTGGCTATTTGCCCGCTTGCCGGTTTCCGAAATCAGCCCCTCGTTCAAGAATTCAAGAATGGTCCGCTTCACCGTGCTTTTGCTTAACTCGGTGTTCTGGGCAATGGTCCCCTTGGAGCACCATATGCCAGAACCGTCATCGCTGGCCTTGTCCGCCAAAAAGCTGATGATTTGTTTACGCGTGGCAGATCCAAATTTGCGCGGCATACAGGCCGAGGTCACATAGTGGCTCATACCACCACCCCGCTTGCCACAGATTCCGACATCAGGTAGAATGGACAAACACAGACTATTTCAAATGGACCGTCGAAAAGAGTACCAGCTCTTTCGACGGTTTTTTGCTGTCTACATGCGCACGAACAATACACCAGCTCAGACGTTCTATGAACATAGTGTGAACAATGGTAGTTTCGATCAAAACAGACAATTATGTATCTTGTTGTTTTTATTGAAGGTAAATGGTGCACCCGTCGCGATTCGAACGCGAGACCTCTGCCTTCGGAGGGCAGCGCTCTATCCAGCTGAGCTACGGGTGCTTCTGGGGCTCTATATCGGGCCGTGAGTTCACGTTCAACTGCTGATCGTGCTTATCCAAACAAATCGTGGCAAAGCTCCAATGCGCCGATCAGCTGATCAACTTCTTGCCCGGTATTGTACAATCCAAATGAGGCGCGACAAGTGGCCGAAACGCCAAGATGCTCCATCAGCGGCATGGCGCAATGCGAGCCTGCGCGCACCGCAATACCACGTTTGTCGAGCACTGTTGAAAGGTCATGTGGATGCGCCGCACCGCTGAGAGTGAATGAAAATATCGCCCCCTTCGTCGCAGAATTTCCCTGGATATTCAGCCAGTTCAACCCGCTAAGCTTTGCTGTCGCATAGTCGCGCAGCTGCCGCTCATGGGCAGCAATATTGTCCATGCCAAGCGCGGTCATATAGTCGAGCGCCACGCCAAAGCCAATGGTTTGCACAATGCCCGGGGTGCCTGCCTCAAAGCGCATCGGCGGGTCGGCATAGCTGACTGTATCACGCGACACTTCGCGGATCATATCGCCACCGCCCATAAACG
>JAESRG010000195.1 GCA_016764785.1 Paracoccaceae bacterium | reverse complement strand
CAAACTCTTTCATCGGCGGCGACATCGAAAGAAAGCCCTGCCGGTGTTCCAACATCGGCACCTTGCTTTTGCGCAAAGCCTTTTTCATGCTGGCCATGCCGTGCGGGTCAAACGCCAGTTCTTTCAGGTTGAATTTCTCCATTACCCAAAGGATTTTTTCGATTATCTTGTCTTCATCAATCGCGCCAGCATCGTCATGTATCAGCAACCAGCCTTCATCTTTCCAACTGATAAAGTCCTTATTTTCGGTTTGCGCCCGATGCAAAAAGTTTTTCGGCCCAATCGGAAAGAACGTGAACACAAACAAGTATATTGCCCCGTTTTTCGGGATCGCGATTGCCAAGGCTGACAGGTCGGTGGTGCTGGACAAATCCAGACCTGCCCACGCATCCATGCCAAAGAAATCTTCAATATTAAGTTTGCCGCCCGCAGCATCCCAAACATCCGGGGCAATCCAGTTATTCGCGCCCTCGGTCCAAAGGTTCAAATGCAGCCGGCGAAAGTTGGGCATCCGCCCCGTGATCGCGCAAGCCTCATTGTAAAACCGCTTCAACTGCTCCTCTGGCACCGAAACATTCAGGTTCGGGTTTCCCATTGCCCATGTTTTGGGATCGCCCGGATCGGCTGTTTCGGGCGGCTCTGCCACATACGCAAAGAATGAATCGTCTTGAACACGGCCCCGCAGCACGTTTTCAGCGTACCTGCGAACCTCGCCGCAATAGCTTTGCTTAGATGCGCCCGCCGTGGTGATCATCCACTCAATCGGCTGGCTGCGCGCGATCATGGAATTGCGGACAACCTCAGCCAATTCGCGATCTTGCCAACGGTGCAATTCATCCATTGCCGCAAAATGCGGGTTAATCCCGTCAGCTGCGCCACCGTCGCGCGACAGGCTTTTGATAATGCCGTTTGTTGCAGGGCATTCAATGCTGTGGCGCTGAATATCAAACAACGGTCCGATCTGCGATCCCTTGATCATCCGCGAAACTTCGGTGAACAACAGCCCAGCCTGATCCCGCGTTGTCGCCGCTGCGAAACCCTGCGGTGCGGCCTCGCCATCCATCAACATTGCATAAATCATTGGCACCGCAGTGTCGGTTGTCTTGCCGTTCTTTTTGGCAACTTGGTGATAGCTGGACCGGAACCGCCGTTTGCCCGTGGCGATATATTTCCAGCCAAAAATTGAACCATGCCGAAACACTTGCCACGGCTGTAATATGAACGGCGTGCCTGCCAGATCACCAGTCGTGTGATTCAGCAATCGCGCAAATTTGATTTCGCGATTAGCCGCTTCGCAGTCAAAATATAACCCGCGTTCACCAGCGCTTTCCAAGTCGTCCAAGTGACGGTGACAAGCTAAGTGTACCAACTCACCAGCAATAATATTTTCCCGAATTACGCTAAGCGCGTATTCTGTGACCGGATGGTTAAACGGGTCCATCGAGCGCCTTTTTCAGTTGGTCCAATAGATCGCCCTGACCGCCACCCTCAAATCTCTGATCATCAACAGGTGACAGGCCAAACAGCGCGCCAACCCGGGACATGTTTGCGATTGCATCCTGCCTAAGGCTAGCCGCCGCATGTTTTTTCATTTGGTCACCATTGCGCGTTTTAACGGTGTAATAGTCACCATCGGTATGAACCGCGTAAGTGAATTTCAGATAGTCCGAAAACGCCTCACACCAAACCCGAAACATGGGTCGGTATTGTGGTAACAACCGCGACTGGCGAATAAGGATTGGCGCAATCTCACGCCACACTTTTGCCGCGTCCTCTGACATATCCGGCGCTGGATCAGGAACCGCAACACCTTCCATATCGCCTTTGAAAGGCAGCTTTGTCACATTATTTGGCTTACGTCCTTTCATGCTATTGATCCTTTCAAAGTGGGCTTTTTCCCCCAATTACCCGCGCGCAAAAGAAGATGTATATGCGGCGGCGTATGGGGTGGAGGCGCTGAAAAATCAGATACCCCCGGTCAATGCCTGCCAGCAAAGCCAACCTCGCGGGCAGTTTTTCGGTTGTGGCAAGGGATGCACAAAGATTGCCAATTGTGGCGATCCCAGAACAATTTCAGGCTTGCATGCCGGTGCGACTCGATGTGATCCACAACGCTTGCTGATGTGACCAACCCAAAGGTTTCACACTCAGCGCAAAGCGGGTTGTTGCGAAGCTGATTCTTGGATGCAGCGCGCCATTGCTTGCCATTGTATAATCTACGAAACGCGCCGCCTTTGCGGTTCATATCTATCTTGGCCTTGCGTTCAGCTTCCTTGGCATCGCGCTCCACTGCATGTTCAACGCAACGGGTTCGATCGGTGGCGTATTCCTGACAGCCAGCATATCCGCATAACCGCAGCACCATTTGACAAACTCCGTTTTCATTATTGCATCGTGCCAATAGAAACGCCCGCTGGTTTGAATACCAACGGGCGCAACTTTCTGACGTTATCTGATTCAGTAACCGCAACGGCCCTAGTGGTGAATCACTTTCTTTGATCTTTTTGAATTAATACAGTTGCAGGCCTGTGACCCGCCTGCCGGTGCCGCGTGCTTCACCACCCCAAAGCAGATTGATTGAGGTCAGGATATGGGCAATGAACACCGTTCCTTGCTTCTTAGAATTGCCGCTCAAGGTCCAACCATAGGCGCGCAACACACTGGCCATATCCTGACCTTCCAGACAAATTGCATCCATCATTGCCCGCGCGCTTATTGACTGACGTTTATCAACCCTGCCTCGCGTGGCGCGTTGTGGCGTCATGTCCTGCATAATGTGCAATCCCTTTTGCGCCAGCACGATCTTGGCGCGCATGGCAAACCTGCGATCAACCGCACCCTCTGGGCCTGCGCCACCGCCGCCGCTTGGCATTGCCTCAATCGACACGCACCGCACGCCGCCGCTGTTTAATTCTTCAACCATCGCGCCATAGATCACGCCGATTGCTCGCTGGTTCTTGTCCAGCCCAGCCATGCCATATAACGGGATTGCATGCGTTGAATGCCCGACAAAGGTTATGCGTTGATCGCCCTCGGTTAGAACACATTCAACAAACTGCCCGCGTGGACGTTCACCCATACCGTCGCGCGGCCTTGCTGACTTTACGGCCTTTCGTTCATGTCGGGCGGCGGCGGCGATTGCGTAAGGTTCAAGCCGTTTCATTATCTGCACTTTCTGGTTCTGGAAATACTAGGCGACGAACATCATCTATCGCGCGATTCAAAGCGGCCAACCAACGTTGATCATATTCATCGTGAACACCACGCGCGCTGCGCTCTCTGATTAGATCCGCACGACCGATTATCTCACCCGCGCTTTTACGCATATCCACCCATGAATAATCATTCGGCGGGCGCATATACTTGCGCAGGTATTTGCGCAACACCAGCGCATATTCTGGCCCTAAATCCCAAGCGTACTTTCCGGCACGACTGCGCATATATCGTATGATCAAATCACTGTTGCAGTCGGGCGGCGTTTGCAGCCCGCGCGCCCAATTGGTGATGGTAACCAGATCAGGCCAGATATTCTTGCGCTTGCCACCCGCCGCCGCTGCGACCGATGCAGCAACAATTTGCAGATTGTCAGCATCAAGATAAGCCAGCCGGTTGCGCAGTTGATCCAAGAACAATTCTTGATCTGCAATCTTGAATCGCTGTTGCCTGCGCATGCCCGCAAACGTTAACGGGCCTATCAGCAATTCATCTACACGCTGTTTTTGTTTGTGAAATGTCACGTCGCCCATTTCGGCCCCCTTAGTATTCTAAGCAATTCCAAGTTATCCACAGGCACAGCCCCAGCTTGTGGCACGCTCGCAATTTTCTTTTTTTTTCATTTCGTTTCGTATCCTTTCAGTGCGGACTAATTCGGTAAATAATCCGTCCAAAATAGTAAAACTTACTCCACATTCCGTAATAATTAGTAACGCGGACTATTTGCTACTTAATGAAAGCTGTTCAATGAGATCGCCTCGAGCGCGCGTGCGACACAGCTAGTGGTCCAGTTGCCTGACACGTTTTCCGCCAGCCAGGCTTTGACCCGCAACACAATGGATTCATCATGCGCCATTGATTTTGAGCCGACCCTTTCAATGGTGCCCCGCAGGTCATTCATGCGCTTGCGCTCACGCCCTGCCTCCGCCCTGTCGAGATTGGCCCTCTTGCCATCAAACGCCTTCAAGACTACCTCGGTGACAACTGGGTGCATCAAGCGCACTTTGCTACCACACCGGCACAGGGTCCATTTATAAAGCGGTGAGTCATTGGCGGACTTCAAGCGCAGCCAATGCTCCAATGTAATATGTAATAGTTTGGCCAACTGTACGTCGTCGTTTGGCAACGTTCCGACCGGGGTTTGCCTTTGTGAAAGCGAAAACAAGTCAATCGCCGCGCCGCGCGATTCTAAAGACGACTTCAATCTGAATTCGCTCTCCAACCACCGATCATAATGCAACAAGAAAAACGAATGAGACTCTAGCCTCTCGTTCTCATCAAGCGGGTATTCTGGCAATTCAGATACGTCCACCACTGAAAACTTATTTTGCGGTTGCATACCCAAACCCCCGTCTTGCCTTTGCCGTATCAAATCGCGCAATCGCCGCAGGGCTGCACGACAGCACCGCCATCACCACCCCACCAGACTTTGTTGTGGGGCTAAGCCGATAATGACCCAACCACGCATGTATCACGGCGTGACTGACGCCATAGTGTTTAACAAGTTCGCCAAGGGTCATGGTTTCGCATTGGGCTGCCAAGGCTGTGCGCAGGGGCCGCCGCGTATCCATCTTGCGCGGCAAGACCAAGCCTCGGCGTCTGCAAAACTGGCGAATGGTGTTTGGCACCACGCCCAATTGCAGGGCGATATCACCGGTTAACATCCCCCGACCAATCAAAACCTTTAGCTGTTGCTGACATATCGCACTTTTTACACCCATCCTGACACCGCCTTTTTGTTGTGAATTTCTTGCATGGCTAACCGCTCGGCTTGCTTTGCGTTTTGCTCAGTTATGATTGTTTCAACGATAACGCCCAGCGGTGACGCCATGCGGCTTGCATCTTTGCCAGCTGATGGGTCGGGCACGCGCAAAAGGGTTTTGGCGATGTCGTTAGGCGTTGCGCCCCATTGCAGCAACAGGCTGACCGCCACGCACGAATCGGCAATCATTGCCGCCATGACGCTGCCAGTTTTGGCACCATCCGCGAAAACCTCTTTGGGGTTGCCCTGATCGTCAAAGCCCACGGTTACGGTGAAATCAATCGGGTCATAACGCACGTTGCTGGTGGTCGATTGGCGCCGCGCTGGCAATGGCTTGCGGGTCATTTTGCACCGCCAATCATATCAACCTGATCAGCAAGTTGGCGCAGGTCCGCAGCCATAGCCGGATAGATAAGCCCGGTGAACACCGGCTTTACAAACCCATCCGCAAACAATGCAAATGTGTTGGTATCATCAACATGGCCAGACAGCTCAAAGGTGATATGTCCGATTTCTATTTTGGCTTTTACGGCTTGCATATTTTGCACTCACAATGAATTTTGATGTGGTTGTGATCGCGGCAAACCCGCGACGTATTACGCTCAGTTAGAAAATGATCGCAGCCCGGCACCGCGCACACGCCGCCGCGTCGCGGCTTAACCTTGGGCAGCTTTGGCACTGGCTTGTACTGACCACCGCCAGCCCCCGTTTTGGGTATCGCCCTTATTCCGGCCTCGCCTTTCCAGTTAGCAATGTTCATGCCGCTAACCCCGCTTGGCGATACGCGGCGTTGAACCGGTCCAATACAAATTCGTCATCCACACCTGCCAGGGCGCAAACCTCGCAAAAACCCGACGATCCGAACCATTCGGCTGATCGCTGGGCGTCTAGCCTATGAATGTATCTCACGCGCGGGTCGCCGCTTTGGCTGGCTTTGAACACCTGATCCCAATTGCTCCGCAACACCGCCGCCCAAAGCAGCCTGCACGATTCAACCGAAACCGGAATACCCATTTCAACGACAATATTTTCATTATTCATGTCATACATTTGCAGCACTCCGAAAAAAGCGGGCGGCGGTGCGGTTTCCCGACACCACCGCCCAAGGG
>JAESRG010000194.1 GCA_016764785.1 Paracoccaceae bacterium | reverse complement strand
ATCGACGGCCAGTTCCAACTGGTGGCTGGGGCGCTATCATCGAATGCTGAACGTGCCCATGCCTCAGCCGTTGAACTCGGCATTGATCCGTCGCGATCCTATGGATCGTTCGCTGAGATGGCGACCGCTGAAGCCGCCCGCAAAGACGGCATCGACGTCGTGGTCATCGTCACGCCAAACCACATGCATTATCCGGTCGCAAAGACATTTCTTGAGGCCGGAATTCACGTGATCTGTGACAAACCCCTAACCTCAAAACTTGAGGACGCGGTGGCGTTGAAAGCGCTGGCTGACAAGGCCGGTAAAATCTTTATCCTGACCCATAATTACACCGGTTACCCGATGATCCGGCAGGCCCGCGATATGATTGAAAACGGCCAACTTGGCGATATTCGTCAAGTGCACGCCGAATACACGCAAGATTGGCTGTCTGAGGAACAAGACGCCGATAATAAGCAAGCCGCGTGGCGCACCGACCCAACCCAATCGGGCCAAGGTGGCAGTATCGGCGATATCGGCACCCACGCCTATAACTTGTTGCGGTTCGTGACAGGGTTGGAAACCGCAAGTCTGGCCGCTGATTTAACCTCGTTTGTTGAGGGGCGCAGCCTTGATGATAACGCCAATATCTTGCTGCGTTTTAAAGGTGGGGCCAAGGGTATTTTGTGGTGCTCACAGGTGGCTGTGGGCAATGAAAACAACCTTGTTCTGCGGATTTATGGTGCCAAAGGCGGGCTTGAGTGGCATCAGGAAAACCCCAACCAGCTATGGTTTACGCCGCTAAACCAACCCAAACAGTTGCTCACACGCGGCGGGGCTGGCGCGTCAGATGCCGCCAATGCCGTAAGCCGCATTCCGGGCGGCCATCCTGAGGGATATTTGGAAGGTTTTGCGACGATTTACAACGGGGCCGCTGCGGCCATTCGTGCCGTTAAAAACGGCGAGTCTGCTGATGAATATCTTGCGTTGTTGCCCAGCATTGATGACGGGGTTGAGGGCATGCGGTTCATAACCGCATGCGTAAAATCATCAAAAAACGATGCAGGATGGGCAACGCTTTAACGGATATCCGGCGTTGCCTCAACCAAGGCACCTGCATGGCTGATCACGGTGGCAGATAATTGCGCCCCCGCGTTCAGCGATTCAGCAATTCCGGCGCCAGTAAAATAGGCGGCCATAAAGCCCGCGTTAAACGAATCTCCGGCGGCAGTGGTATCAACGGGGGTTTCGACAACCTTAGGTGAAAACACCACGCTGCCGGTTTCGGCATCACTGGCCAGAACTTCGCCAGCGCCATTTTTTACAATCACCAAACCCGCGCCGCCGGTCAAATACCGATCAGCGGTGGCTTGCGTGTCCGCATCACTAAAATAATCCGCTTCGTCCTCGAATGAGGGAAGAACAATATCGGCGCACCCCGCAGCGCGGGTGATTTCTGCGCACATCGTATCAGTGTCAGACCACAGTTTTGGCCGTAAATTCGGATCAAAAACCACAACGCAACCCGCAGCGCGGGCTTGTGTCAGTGCCGCATATAAATTCGACCGCCCTTCAGCCCGCAAAATTGCCACGGTTATGCCCGAGAAATAAACCACCCCCACGCCAGCAATCATCTGCGATAATTGTGCCGCGTCCGACGCCAGATCACGCGCCGCCGAATTTTCGCGCCAATAGGAAAAACTGCGCTCTCCGTTATCGCGGTGAATCATATATAAGCCGACAGTTTTGCTGTCTGAACGGGAAATACAATCAACCGAAATGCCAGATGCAGTGACAAAATCAACCATATTGTTTGACACCGTATCAGTGCCAACTCGTGACAAAAACGATGTCTTCCAAGGGCTTGGCATTAGCCGCGCCAAATACCACGCCGTATTAAACGTATCACCTGCAAACCCCATGTGAAAAGTTTGCGAGTCCACCGGCGACATCTCAACCATGCATTCGCCAATCGACAGGATCGTAGTATTTTGAATTTCCATGCACTTTCCTTTTGCTTTGGGGTTCATACCTAATTCGGGGAACGCTTTCAACAGGATCAATTTAGGTTGCAGTTTTTTTGAACTCCCGAAATACTGATGTAAAAACGAGGATATAATGGGACCACTTGACGGAATTACGGTGTTAGAACTGGCAGGGCTGGGGCCAGCGCCGATGGCGGGTATGCTGCTGGCTGACATGGGCGCAAAAGTTATCAGGGTTGAGCGCGCGAACGCAGCCCCGCCAATGTCAGAATTGGACCCAAGCCTGCGCGGCAAACAATCAATTGTTCTGAACCTGAAACACGCCGACGGGCGCGCCGCCCTGCTGAAACTGGTTGAAAAATCAGATGTTTTGATCGAGGGTTTCCGCCCCGGTGTGACCGAAAAGCTGGGAATCGGGCCCGATGATTGCTGGCAACATAACCCTAAATTGATTTACGGCCGCATGACCGGCTGGGGCCAAGACGGGCCGCTGGCACAGGCGGCGGGGCATGACATTAATTATATTTCCCTGACCGGAGCCTTACATGCAATTGGCCCAAAAGGGCAGAAACCAGTGCCGCCACTTAACCTTGTGGGTGACATGGGTGGCGGCGGTATGCTGTTGGTGAACGGCATTCTGGCGGCACTAATTGAGGCCGCAAAATCGGGCCAAGGACAGGTTGTCGACGCCGCCATGGTTGACGGTGCAGCGCAGCTGATGTGGATGTTCCACGGGTTTGAGGCCAGCAATAAATGGAATGCGGAAACCCGCGGTGAAAACCTGCTGGACGGGGGCGCGCATTTTTATGACACCTATGAAACCAGTGATGGCAAATATATTTCCGTCGGCGCGATTGAACCAAAATTCTATGCAGAATTGGTGAAGCGCGCGGGTCTTGACCCAACTGTGTTCACAGCGGACACGCAAAATGATCCAACTAAATGGCCTGATTTCACCCGCAAACTCGCCGCTGTTTTCAAAACCAAAACCCGCGATGAATGGTGTGATGTCATGGAGGGCTCCGACATTTGTTTTGCGCCGGTTCTGACCCTGACCGAGGCCCCGCAGCACCCGCATAACATCAGCCGCAACACCTATGTTCAACTGGACGGATATGCGCAACCCGCCCCCGCGCCACGGTTTAGCCGCACGCCTTCAACCATCCGGCATGGTCAGCACCCCGTCGGGGCGGATACGGAAAATGTTTTGCGCGAATTCGGCTTTAGCAGTGCCGATATTGCCGCGCTTAGAGACAATGGGTCAGCGGGCTAAACTGTCTCAAACCGCTGCACGCCAGCCTGCATTGCTGCGCGCAAAGTACCCCGCCGCAACAGGCGGTTTGCGTGCGCAAGGGTCTCGGTAAAGGCAAACCCCATTTGATGCACATCGAGAGCGCGCGGAAACAGAATATGCGTCAGCTCAAGCGTGGTTTTCCCCGTATCTGCGCAGGCCTGCAGCACCTCAAGGCAACGATCGTCATGGTGGGCCACCAGTTCTGAACAGCGGCGCGGCAACCCGTAAAACGGCAGCTCGTGCCCTGGTAATACGAATGTATCGTCAGGAAGTCCGGCCATGATTTGGCGCAGCGCCCGCAGGTAATGCCCCAGCGGGTCGGCATCTGGGCTGTCAGGAAACACGCCAATATTGGGCGATATCCGGGCCAAAACCTGATCTGCCGCAAATAGCAGATTTTCATCGGGCAAATACAACATTGCTTGTTCGGGGGCGTGACCATCGGCCGTTAACACCTGAAAGCGGCGCTGACCAATTTTCAAGGTATCACCCTGCATCAGCCGCAAATACGTCAGTGGCAACGGCAATACTGAGCGTTTGTAATCGAGGTTCAACATCTCAACCATTTGCATGGCCTCGGGGCCAAGACCGTGGCTTTTGAAAAATCCGGCATGTACGTCCAAGACTTGATCGGAATGGTCTTGCAGCAGCGCATTGGCTTGCAAATATGCCGTTGCGGTGGTCAACAATGGCAAGCCCTGATCCTTAGCCAACCACCCAGCCAGACCGATATGATCGGGGTGATGATGGGTCACAATCATCCGTGTTAACCGTTTGCCTTGCAGCGGGCCAGCCAACAATTTAGCCCAGCTTTGCTTGCATTTTGCGGTATTAATGCCGGTATCTAGCACCGCAAAACCATCACCATCCTCAATGAAATATATATTTACATGGTTCAACTGAAACGGCAGCGGCAGTCGCGCCCAAAAGATGCCATCAGCGACCTCAATCAGTGCGCCGTCCTCGGGCACGTCTGAAAACGGATGGGTAATTGGGCGGTGTGATGACTGGGGCATGGTGATCCAAGCTCTGGTTGCGATAGGGCGGCCAAACTTTATGAGCAGCAGGTTTGCAGTTCAAGCGATTACCCCACGTCGCAAATTTTACCGACAGCTAGTGCAAACCCAGAAGTTGCGCGCTAAGCTTTGAACCAGCCACAAATCGGAGCCCAAAATGCCAACAGCCAAACCGTATGAAATTGAGGAAACCGCCACCGAACGCTGGGCCAGATTTGAGCCGATTAAAACGGGCGAAGACTATATCGACAGCCTGCGCGACCGGCCGATTGACCTTTATATGTTTGGGGAACATATCGCTGATCCGGTTGAGCATCCGATTATTCGCCCCTCAATGAACGCCATCAAAGCCACCTATGATCTGGCGATTTCCGACCCCGATCTGGCCACCGCAATGTCGCCGCTAACCGGCACGCGGGTAAACCGGTTTTTGCATATTGTGCAGTCGCCGCAAGATCTGGTGATGAAAAGTAAAATGCAGCGGCGGTTGGGGCAACTGACCGGCACCTGTTTTCAACGCTGTGTCGGGCTGGATGCGTTTAGTGTGCTGCACTCAATCACCTATGATATCGACCAGAAACACGGCACAAATTACCACCAGCGGTACTTGGATTTTCTGACGTTAACACAGCAAAATAACCTGATTTTGGCGGGTGCAATGACCGACCCAAAGGGCGATCGCAGCAAACGCCCAAGCCAGCAAGCTGACCCCGATCTGTTCATGCACGTCACGCGGCGCACCGAAAAAGGTTTATATATCAAAGGTGCTAAGGCGCATATGACCGGTGGGTTAAATTCGCACTGGATTTGCGTTATGCCCACCATGAACCTGACGGCGGATGATCGCGACTATGCAATCGTTGGCATGATTCCGACCGATGCTGCCGGAATGACGTTCATTTACGGGCGGCAATCTAGCGATATGCGCGCGATGGAATCTGGTGACATCGACAAGGGCAACGCTTGTTTTGGCGGTCAAGAAACATTGGTGGTTTTTGACGATGTGTTCATCCCGTGGGAGCATGTTTTGATGGACGGCGAATATGAATTTGCCCAAGAACTGGTCGCCAGATTCACCACCTATCATCGCGCCAGCTATGTGTGCAAAACCGGCTTGGGCGATGTTTTAACGGGCGCAGCGGCGGGAATTTCCGAAATGAACGGCGTAGAGAACGTCAGCCATATCAAAGATAAACTGGTGGAAATGACCCATCTAAATGAGACGATATATTCAAGCGCCATTGCCTCAGCCCATGAGGCCACAGAACTGCCGTCAGGTATTTTTATGAATGACACGATGTTGGCAAATATCTGCAAACATAACGTGACGCGCTTTCCGTATGAGCTGGCCAGACTAGCGCAGGACATCGCGGGCGGGCTGATGGTCACCCTGCCATCCGAGCAGGATTTCAACCATGAAATCACCGGGCCGATGCTGAAGAAATACCTGAAAGGTCGCGTTGATATTCCGGTGGAACATCGGGCACGATTGCTGCGGTTAATCGAAAATATGACGCTGGGTCGCAATGCCGTGGGGTATCTAACTGAATCGATGCACGGGGCCGGGTCTCCGCAAGCGCAGCGCATTCAAATCGCGCGCGGCATGGATATTGAGGGCAAAAAAGCCTTGGCGCGGAAAATCGCGGGCATCACCAAGGCGTGATACCTTCACACCCCAGCATCGTGTATATACGTCCGATGAAACACATTTTTGCAGCCCTGTTGACCCTGATCTTTTTGCCGAGCCAAGCCAGCGAGGTTGAGATCATCAACGTGAACGCCACTCAAACCGGCATAACATGGCGGTTTGATGTCACCTTGCGCCACGCAGATACCGGCTGGGACCATTACGCCGATGGTTG
>JAESRG010000193.1 GCA_016764785.1 Paracoccaceae bacterium | reverse complement strand
AGGTGCCGACGGTAACTGGAGCGGTGAAACGCCCGAAATCAGTGCATGGTGCCGGGGCAAAATATTGCCGCTCCATCGCCAAAGGGCAGATGAAATTCACCCTGCCCGGCCCGATGACCATTTGTGACACCATTGCCAATGCGCATTATGACACTCGCCCCGACATGGCCATGGCTTTTGCCGACTTGCTGAATGCCGAAGCCAAGGAGCTGGAAGCAATGGGTATCGACACCATCCAATTCGACGAACCCGCCTTTAACGCCTTCACCAAAGAGGCCGGAACCTGGGGCGTCGAAGCCTTGCACCGCGCCATCGATGGCCTGAAATGCAAAACCGCTGTGCATATTTGTTATGGCTATGGCATCAAGGCCAATGACGACTGGAAAAAGTCGCTGGGCAATGAATGGCGTCAATACGAGGATTTTTTTCCGGCGCTGAATGCCAGCAAAATTGACCAGATATCGCTGGAATGCGCGAATTCAAAAGTACCGATTTCGCTGGTCGGGATGCTGAAAGACAAAGAGGTGCTGGTGGGCGCAATCGACGTGGCCAGCAATGTGGTTGAAACACCCGAACAGGTCGCCGCAGTGCTGCGCGAAGCCATGCAATATCTGGCCCCCGAGCAAATTCTGGCCTGCACAAATTGCGGCTTAGCCCCTCTGTCGATGGAGGTGTCGCGCGCCAAAATCAAAGCTTTGGGGGATGGAGCTGCGTTGCTGCGCAAAGAACTGGCGGGATAGTTATCTGGCAGTAGCATGGCAAGCGAATTGGCCGAGCTAAAACTGTTTCTCTGCTCAGATTCGAGACAATTTTGGCCTTTCAAAAAGGCGCCTTATCAAGACCAAATAGTACATGACAATCACTTCCATTCTGTACGAATTCGAATTTCGGTGCGTCGAGCCCCCGTAATCGAAGCGTGTCCAAATTTCCCGTTACACAATATTTTTCGCGCGCCCTCAGGCTCCAAGTGCCGATATTTACCGCCAGAAAAGTGTGGTAAATTGAGGGCCAATCCCGTTTTGATGATTTCGGCACCAATGTCGCGGCCATCTGGCAAGTAACAGGTGCCGACCAAACGGTCATGTGATCTTTCTCCGTCAAGCTTTACGGTTATGATCTGCCCCTTACATATTGCAACCATCGCCCACTTTGCTTTTTGCCCCCATGGCATGTCTATTTCTGGTGCATCTATTCCAGCGAGACGTATCTTGGTTTTTTGTATTCTGATCGTATCGCCGTCGATCACAAAGGCTTTCCCGGTTAACGTAAGACTTGGCGGCATTGCAGGAAGATTCTGGGCGGGCGAAAACGGGGCCTCGCCCCTTTTGGAAATATTCGCGGGGCGGTGGTGTTTTTTGCGCCCTGTGAAGCGATCAATTTTGCGAGACAGCTTCTTGGTGAACTGCACATACACAACGACCACTAGGCCGCCTAGAATTAGAATGTTTATCAAACCATCCACAGCTCAAACCCAATCACTAACACTTGAGTGGGTAGAATGACCCCATCAGGATTCATACTATAATGGCATTACAACAAGATGACACCCCTTTAACGATAGTTAAAATAGGGGCGACATCTCGCCTATTATTCGAAGTGAACTAGCTGGTTGCCATCCCTGAACCAAACCTGCCCGGCCTGTGAATTCAGATGCACGCCAGCTACCCATTCATCTATGCCGTTGATCAAAATATTGTTGCATTCGCCCCGCAGACAGGCCTCCCCAAAAGGCGTTATCCGCGCTTCGCAACTCCTCATTTTGCGTGTATCTCCGCGTAATTCCAACGTCGGTTGTGGTGATTTTGGGCTCCCTAATGCAAGAAGATTGTCGAACAGGATACCATCACCTGTAAAATCTAGATGCACTTCCAGATACTCTGCTGGGGCCATGGCCATCCCGACTATACGCGCTGACTTATCCCAGCCAGGTTTGGCTTCCTCCAGTATTTTTCGGGAGATCGAGCCAATGCCGGGCATTTTGTCAGGGTATCGCATGAACAGGCATTTCAACATGCTGTCGATTGCCGGAAACGTTGTGCCTTTTTCGATAAGCCCAGTCAATTTCGATGGTTCTGAACTGGACAACGCACCCCAGATGTTCGTGTAAATGGCAGATATTTCCTTGCTCAAAAGAACTGCCGGAGGGTGTTCTTCCAACATTTCAGGGCGGATAGAATCCAGAGTCTCGCGATGCGCTTTCAGCGGGAATTGGACAATACTGATTCGATTATCGTCAATCCCGGATTCACGAGCAAGCGCAAGAATGGTTACTAGAAAAACCTGCTCCTGAACGTTATGTCCAACCCAGATTTCGACTTCGCGATCTCCAATATTTCTGACATGCCTGCGCATTTCAGCCAACCATCCTGCGCTAGTTGTTGGCTGGTGGCACTTTCGCCAATAGCCAACCCGCGCCCGCACAAACCTATCCATATCAGACAACGGCAACAGTGGCCCAGCCGAGAATTCTTCATAGCAGCCAATGACCTTGACGGTTGTCTGCTCGGTGATTCTAAGCATCTGCCGGAGGCTACCCGCCACAGCCAATCCATACGAAAGAACAATTTTTGATGCCATCCGAAGGACCCCGTTAGCTGGCGGGCATCCGTTGTTCGGCCAGTTGTGCCCAATAGGAACAGCCTGCCGGGATCAGCTCATCGTTAAAATCGTAATCCGGATGGTGCAATGTGGCAGTATCGCCATTACCAACAAACACAAATGCCCCGGGCCGCGCTTCGAGCATATAGGAGAAATCCTCGCCGCCCATGACCGGCAACGCATCACCGTTAACCATGTCGTCGCCCGATACATCACGTGCAATTTTTTCGGCAAACGCGGTTTGCTCAGGGTGATTTTTGGTTACCGGATAGCCCAACTCATAATCGACCTTAACCGTTGCGCCATAGGCGGCTGCGGTATTGGTCGCGATCATCTCAACTTTTTCCTTGGCCATCTGACGGGTTTCGTCGGTCAACGTACGGCAAGTACCCCGAATTTCGACCCGCTGCGGGATGACGTTATAAGCCTTGGTTTCGGTTTCAAAACTGGTCACAGACACAACGACACTTTCCAACGGATCAGTGTTGCGCGCCACGATCGACTGCAGGGCCACCACGATATGGCTGGCCACAAGGGTTGTATCAATACAGGCAGACGGATTAGCGGCATGGCCACCTTTGCCTTCAACGTGCAAAGTAAACTGGTCGGTTGCCGCCAACAGCGGCCCCACCCGCATGGCAAACTCGCCGACTTTCAGGCCAGGGTAATTGTGCATGCCGTAAACTTCTTGAATGCCGAAACGATCCATCATGCCGTCATCAACCATTTCTTTGCCGCCAGCACCGCCTTCTTCGGCAGGCTGAAATATCACCACAACCGTACCGTCAAAATTGCGAGTCTCAGCCAGATAAGCCGCAGCGCCCAGCAGCATGGCGGTATGACCGTCATGCCCACAAGCGTGCATCGCCCCTTCGGTTTTTGACGCATACGCCACGCCCGAGGTTTCAAAAATCGGCAGCGCATCCATGTCGGCGCGCATCGCGATTACCTTGCCCGAGGTGTTTTGCTTACCCTTAATAACCGCGACAACGCCAGTGCGGCCAATGCCGGTCACCACTTCGTCACAGCCAAATTCCTTTAGCTTTTCTGCCACGATGGCCGAGGTCCGATGGGTATCAAACAAGATTTCGGGATGTTCGTGCAGGTCACGCCGCCATGCGGTAATATCTGCGTGCAATTCGGCAAATCGGTTAATTTTTGGCATGTGGGCCTCCGGTTAGTTTTTTAGGGTCTCGATTATATCTTTGATGAATTTCTCGCCCTTGGCGAGCTGATCTAGCGACAGAAACTCATTCGGCTGATGGGCTTGATTGATAGAGCCGGGGCCGCAAACAACCACGCTATGGCCACCTTCTTGAAACTGACCGCCCTCGGTTGCGTAAGAAACCACGTGGTCGCCATTGTCCCCCGTCAAGCGCCGTGCCAGCGTTTCGGCTGCACCGTCGGTTTCGGGCATCAACCCCGATGTACGTGAGCGCAGGTCAACCACGATCCGTGCGTCTGGGTGGATCGCTTTGATCTCACCCTCGACCCGCGCGCATTCAGCCCGATAACGATCCATCCAATCGTCCAGATCATCGCTCGGAATCGCGCGAATATCGGTGGTAAATGTGCATTCTTTGGCGGTGATATTGGAGGCCGTGCCGCCATTGATCACGCCGCAATGCAATGTGGTATAGGGCGGCACAAACGGGCTATTCGGGTCAGCCGCCGCGCGGTTTTCGGCCATGCGGTCGCTATGCCAATTGATCAGCCGCGCCGCAGTCATCACGGCCGAAACGCCGGTATGAATAAGGCTGGAGTGGACCTCAAAACCATGCACGGTTGTGACAAACCCAGCGATGCCCTTGTGGCCTGTCACCACCTGCATCATTGACGGTTCACCGACAATCACGGCCGCCGCTTGCGGTAAGGTCTTACCCATGTCCGCAATCATCGGCGGCGCGCCCAAACACCCGACTTCTTCGTCATAAGACAGGGCAATCTGGATGGGGCGTTTAAGATCAGCCGCCAGCATTTCGGGCACCAACGACAAGCCAATGGCGTTAAAACCCTTCATATCACAGGTACCACGGCCAAAAAGCTTACCGTCTTTTTCAGTGACAACAAACGGGTCTGTCACCCAGTCTTGGCCCTCAACCGGCACCACGTCTGTATGCCCAGACAACACCACGCCGCCCGCAACATTTGGGCCAATCAGCGCATACAGGCTGGCCTTTTCACCGGTTTCATCAGGAACTAAATGCGATTCCACGCCATGATCAGCCAGATAATCTCGAACAAAATGAATGAGTGGCAAGTTGCTTTCGCTAGAAATCGTTGGAAAACTCACGAGTTTTTCCAGCATTTCGCGTGCGGAGTATTTCTGGGGCATCGGGAACCTGTCGGAAAAGGAAGCCTCAGTTTGGTATAAGTTCAACGATAAGGTCAAGCGATGATTGGTGAATTTTTCTTCCTTCTTGTCGCAAAAAAAAGAGGCCCATGCAAAACACATGGACCTCATATTTCGAAAATATTCGAAATTATGCGCCGCCGCGTATCCATACCTCTACACGTCGATTGACATGTTTACCCTCGTTCGAAGTGTTACAGGCTGCTGACGCCAGTTCGCCAAAGCCGAATGTTGTAAAGTCGATATGATCAACCTGACCCTCGGCATATGCAAGAACGGCGTCGACAGCTTCATCTGCGCGGCGCTCCGACAGTGTGCGGTTGGCCGCAAATGCGCCATCACTATCGGTAAAGCCGACCAACGCTACGCCCGTACCTGCTGGCAAGTCACGTAGATGTTCTACCAACCGAACTAGGTCGAGCTGTGATTTACGTTCCAGATTATTTGACCCAGAGGCAAACCGGAATGTTGTCGACAGTCTGTCCCACTGAAACAGTTCTACCAGCAGCTCTCGCATAACGCCTTGTTCAAATACGCTGGTCGATGTTTCGATATCGGATTCGATACGGGCACGAATGATTTCTTGCGAAATGAGTTCGATGCCTAAACTGATATACCCGGCTTTTTCGACAACGCCGTCTGCGGCATGTGAGGTTGCAAATTCAATAAACTGGCTTGCGGTTTCATTGGCCATGTCTTCGCGTGTGTACAGATACAAGCGACGCTGTAGGGCATATTCTTCGGTTTTAGCGCCAAAAGCAGTCGGCGATGTTTCGATGCCACATTCCGAAATGATATTCAGTGCTTTTGCACCGTTCAAGAATGCATACCCAACAAACCCAATTGCGTTTGAGTTTTGCAGGATTGCTTCGGCCATCTCAGCATTGCTGTCAAGAATCACTGCGTTTCCAGTATCAAAATTGCCCCCGAAAACACGTCCGTAGAACACACCGCGAGTACCTGAACTTTCAGGACGTGTGAAAACATCAATTGGCAGGTTTTCACCACCCAATTGCGCCCAGTTGGTGACGTCGCCACTATAAATCCGTGCAAGATCAGAGATGGAGATGCTGTTCATCGGGTTATTCGGGTTAACGATTGTCAGCAAGCTATCAACTGCAATGATGTGTTCTTGATCAATATCAACCATAGAACCCGCACCAGCTTGGGCAAGCGCCCGCGCTTCGTC
>JAESRG010000192.1 GCA_016764785.1 Paracoccaceae bacterium | reverse complement strand
AACCGTTAGGTTGTGCCAACCGCAATATCCGCGCCCATATCACCGGGGGATTTCAGCAGGCACAGCGCCAGAATATCGGCGGCCATAATGGCAATTGCTTTGGCGTCATGCAGTTTTTCAATGCTGGGCGTAAAATCTTGAACGCGGCCATAGGTGCCGGGATACTGGAAAATAGCGCCAAACACCGCGCTGGCATCCATGTCAGTGTCAGGGTCGCCAATGATAATGTCGATGCCCATTGGCTCGGCACGGGTTTCGATCACGGCAATGGTTTGTGGATGACAGTTTTCATCAACGAAAAATGTGGTGGCTTTGGATCTGCTGGAGCGTTTGGCCATTGCCATGGCCTCAGCTGCGGCAGTGGCTTCGTCCAGCAGTGATGCGTTGGCAATTTCCAACCCTGTCAGGTCTGAAACCATAGTCTGAAAGTTCAACAATGCCTCAAGCCGCCCTTGGGCGATTTCGGGTTGATATGGGGTATAAGCCGTATACCACGCCGGATTTTCCAGAATATTGCGCTGAATAACAGGTGGTGTCATGGTGCCATAATACCCCTGCCCAATCAGCGAGGTCAGAACTTTGTTCTTTTTGATCACTTCGCGCATGTGGTGCAGCGCGTCGCGTTCTGACATTGCTTTTTGCAACACCAATGGGCTTTTCTGGCGAATGCTTTTGGGTACGGTTTCATCGATTAACGCGTCTAGGGTTTCAACCCCGATGACCTTTAACATCTCAGCCATTTCCGTCGGAGACGGTCCGATATGGCGGCGATTAGCAAAATCATAAGGCTGATACGGGGTGAGCTCAAACGTCATATCGGTGTTCCTTTTATGCGATGAAGGCTTTGTAGGCGGTCTCGTCCATCAGGTTTTCCAGGTCGGTCACGTCTTCCAGTTTGATCTTGTAAAACCATGCGTTACCCTCTGGGTCTTCATTCACTGATCCCGGGTCACTTTCCAAAGTAGCGTTGGCTTCAAGCACTTCGCCAGCAAGCGGCGCATACAATTCTGATGCGGCTTTGACGCTTTCAACAACGCCAATTTCGTCGTCTTTATCGAAAGTGTCGCCGGCTTCTTTTAGCTCAACGAACACGACTTCGCCCAAGGCGTCTGCGGCGTGTTTGGTGATACCAAGCGTGGCGGTGTTGCCGTCAACATCGATCCATTCGTGTTCTTCGGAATAATAAGTAGCCATGGAAAAGTCCTTTTCTAGCGTTTGTAGTTCTGCTTGATAAACGGCAGTTTGATGATGGTTGCGGGCATGGATTTACCGCGGATCAGCAGGTTGACCGCCGTGCCCACAGCCGAGAATTCAGCCGCGACATACCCCATCGAAATAGGGCCGCCAAACGTGGGGCCAAAGCCACCGGATGTAATGGCGCCAATGATGTTGCCGTCACTGTCTGCGACCTCAACGCCGCGCCGTGCGGGGGCGCGGCCATCGGGTTTAATGCCCACAAGACGCCGCGACGGACCCTCAGCCAGTTCACGCTGGATACGCTCAGCGCCCGGAAATCCGCCGGCCTCACGGCGGGCTTTTTGCATGGCCCAAACCAGATTTGCCTCAACCGGAGACGTGTCGTTATCGATATCATTGCCATACAGGCATAACCCGGCCTCAAGTCGCAGACTGTCGCGGGCGCCAAGCCCGGCAAGTTCCAGATCGGGGTGCTCAAGCAGGGCGCGCGTGATTTTCTCAACGTGACTGGTTGGAATCGAGATTTCATACCCGTCTTCACCGGTATAGCCCAGCCGCGAGATCCGGCACATGGTGCCGCCCAGATAGGTCACGGTTGTTTCCATGAATTTCAGCGTGGCTGCAACCGGCGCATACGCCGCGATAATTGCCTCGGCGCTGGGGCCTTGAATGGCGATAAGTGCGTCGTCGTTCTCAATCACCTCAAGGTCAAGGCTGCGCATATGTTTGATGTCTTGGTCCCGCATCGACGCGTTGACCACCACAAACAGATAATCGCCGCCATTGGCAACGATCAGATCATCCATAATCCCGCCTTGCGGGTTGGTGAAAAACGTATAGCGCGCTTTGCCGGTTGGCAGCGTGGTCAGACTGGATGGCACCAGCGTTTCCAGCTTGGCCGCCGCGTTTTCGCCGTGCAATTCAACCTGTCCCATATGTGACACATCAAACAGCGCCGCTTTTTCACGGCATTGTTTGTGTTCAGCGGCGACACCGGCAGCATAGTTGACGGGCATCAACCACCCTGCAAAATCAACCATCTTGCCAGCCATTTCGACATGTAAGTCGTAAAGCGGCGTTTTGCGGGGGTCTGATGAAGTCTGGGCCATGTTCCACCTCGTCATTTCTAAAAAATCAGATTGACGCAGCATGCTTGATTCGGTCAATCGCGCACACTGGTCACACGGAAGTTTCCTATAGGAAACTTTTTCTCTGATCAACAAAAATATTAAGTAGAATTATTGATTTGTATCCGCCCCGCCAAACAATCGGCAGGGCGTATTTTTTAGCGTCTAGCTATCCATCCATTTGGCAGTCGCCTGAATGGTTTTCAGATAGTCCATTCGTTCGGATAGGATGGTCGCTGGAAGCGTGTCTTTCTGAAAAATGACGTCTCCGCTGGCCCACGGGGTCATTTTTCGAAAGATTGCGCCTGCGTTTTTCTGAGGAATGCCTGGAATGTCATAGTCTTTTGCGCGAATTTTCTCAACATTACCGATCTGTTGAGTGATATCGCGTGCTGCGGTCTGGATGCCTGAATTCCAAACATCATGTGTCGGGCTTGATTTAACTTTGGCTGCAAAAAGCGCGCCGCGCTTTAATGCGCCGGTCAGATCAATGCGCATGTCTCGTGCCATTTTTTCCCAGATGTTCAATTTCTTTATGGCCGCATCTTGCGACCGAATTTTTGAGGCCATCGTCGCTTTGACTGATTGGAGCTTTTTACGCAAAATATCCAGCTCATTCATTAACACCATATCTTTCCCGGCGGAAACTATCGCTTTTTTAACGTCCAAACAATAGCTGTCAGATAGTTTAGCGAATTTGGCAGCGTTGGAGATCAGGTCTTTTAAGGCAGATATTTTTTTCTTGGTGCTTTTTGCAGATTCGCACTTGTTATAGGCGTCATCACATTTTTTCAAAGTTGGTGACAGGTTACTTTGGCCAATAATATTTGTCACCGATGCTTTTGGTTTTTTCTTACCGGTCTTTGCTTCAAAATTTTTCTTGAGGATTTTCCATTCAGCGGTCCAGTTTCCTGCGGCCATAGTATTTCTCCCGATATAAAAATTGTATAAAATTAAACACCTGATAGTTAAACATCAGATAATACTAAGAAATATGGGATTCCATGTTTCAGAGTCAAGTATTTTGTAAAATATTATTTCGGGAGAGGAGAATCCAGTCTAATAACTTTGCAGTGGGAACACCTCAATTTCGCCCTCAACCATCACCCGCATGGCACGGGCAGCGGCGCGCGCGCCTGCGGCTGTGGTGAAATACGGAATGCGATCATACAAAGCAATGCGGCGGATTTCGCGGCTGTCTTCAACTGACTGATTGCCCTCAGTTGTGTTGAAAACCAGATGAATATCGCCGTCTTTCATCTTGTCGGTAATATCTGGGCGGCCCTCATAAACTTTGTTGACCAGCTCGGCTTTGATGTTGTTCTCGTTCAGGAACGCCGCAGTGCCGCGGGTTGCTAGAATGTTAAAGCCAAGGTCGTGAACGATCTGCGCTGCTTCCAGTGTCAGCGGTCCTTTGTCGGAATCCTTGATCGACATGAATACAGTGCCGCCCATTGGCAGCTCAATTCCGGCGCCCATTTGTGCCTTCAGGAAGGCCTTTGAAAAGCTGGTATCAAGGCCCATGACTTCGCCAGTTGAGCGCATTTCTGGCCCAAGCAACGTATCAACACCGGGGAAGCGCGCGAAAGGCAGAACCGCCTCTTTTACCGCAACATGAGGGGTGTTCGGGTCGGCCAAAACGAAGTTCTCAAGCTTTTCACCCGCCATGATCCGGGCGGCAATCGCCGCGATTGGTGATCCGACCGCCTTGGCCACAAATGGCACGGTGCGGCTGGCGCGCGGGTTGACCTCTAGCACGAAAATTTCGCCGTCTTTGATGGCAAATTGCACGTTCATCAGGCCAACCACGCCCAGACCCAGCGCCATGGCTTCGGTCTGGCGTTTCATTTCTTCAATCGTGGCGGTGTCTAATGAGTATGGCGGCAGCGAGCAGGCGCTATCGCCCGAATGCACGCCGGCTTCCTCAATATGCTCCATCACGCCAGCCACATGCACGGTTTCACCGTCGCAAAGCGCGTCGATGTCGACCTCAACCGCGCCAGTTAGATACCGGTCGAGCAGCACAGGGTTATCGCCCGAAACCTTCACGGCGACGTCGATATAGCGTTTCAGATGCGCATCGTCGCGCACGATTTCCATACCACGACCGCCCAGTACATAACTGGGCCGGATCACCAGCGGATAACCAACGTCTTTGGCAATTTCAAACGCTTCTTCGGCGCTAGAGGCAATGCCGTTATAAGGTTGTTTCAAGTTCAGATCGTGCAGCAGTTTTTGGAAACGTTCGCGGTCTTCGGCAAGGTCAATCGCGTCAGGTGTGGTGCCCAAAATCGGGATGCCCTCAGCCTCCAACGCATTCGCCAGTTTCAACGGGGTTTGACCGCCAAACTGTACGATCACGCCGTGAATTTCGCCGTTTTCCTTTTCAACCCGCAGGATTTCCAGCACGGATTCAAGCGTTAGCGGTTCGAAATACAAACGATCAGACGTATCGTAATCGGTCGAAACTGTTTCAGGGTTACAGTTGATCATGATGGTTTCGTAACCCGCCTCGGTCAGCGCATAACAGGCGTGACAACAGCAATAATCGAACTCAATCCCTTGGCCGATCCGGTTCGGACCACCGCCCAGAATAACAACTTTTTTGCGATCAGTCGGGCGCGATTCACATTCGACCTGACCCATCATGTCATTTTCATATGTGGAATACATATAAGGCGTCTGGGCTTCGAATTCAGCCGCACAGGTATCAATGCGTTTAAAGCAGGCAACGACCTTAAGTTTGATGCGGTCATGGCGCACTTGGGTTTCAGTGCGGCCGGTCAGCATGGCCAGACGGGCATCGGAAAAGCCCATCATTTTCAACTGGCGCATGTTATAGGCGTCGTGGGGCAGGCCGTTGATCGACAGGTCAATTTCCACCGCGATAATCTCGCGGATGCGGGCCAGAAACCACGGGTCAAACTTGGTGATGTCAAAAATTTCGGTATCTGAAAAACCATAACGCATGGCATGTGCAATAATCAGCATCCGGTCGGGCTGTTGAATGGACAGCGCTTTGGTCAGGGCTTTGTCGATGGCTTGTTGGGCGTCTGGATTGGCACCAATGATGATGCGCGTCAGGCCAAGCTTAGCCCCGTCAGCAAAGGTTTCAGCGTCGGCGTTGGGCATGTCAGGCACGTCAACTTCGTCAAAACCGCTCAGGCCGGTTTCAAGGCTGCACAGGGCTTTTTGCACCGACTCGTGGAAGGTCCGGCCAATGGCCATGGCCTCACCGACTGATTTCATCGATGTGGTCAGGGTTGCCTCAGCGCCGGGGAATTTTTCAAATGTGAAACGCGGGATTTTTGTAACAACATAGTCAATTGTCGGTTCAAAACTGGCGGGCGTTACTTTGGTAATGTCGTTGTCCAGCTCGTCCAGCGTATAGCCAACCGCCAGTTTCGCGGCGACTCTGGCAATCGGGAAACCCGTCGCCTTGGAGGCCAGCGCAGATGAACGGCTAACCCGAGGGTTCATTTCAATCACAACCATACGGCCGTCTTCGGGGTTGATGGCCCATTGCACATTCGACCCGCCGGTTTCGACGCCAATTTCGCGCAGCACCGCAATACTGGCGGTCCGCATCATCTGGTATTCTTTGTCGGTCAGGGTCAGCGCGGGCGCAACGGTAATACTGTCGCCGGTATGCACACCCATCGGGTCGATGTTTTCGATCGCACAAATGATGATGGCGTTGTCGGCTTTGTCGCGCACCACCTCCATCTCAAATTCTTTCCAACCGACAAGGCTTTCGTCGATCAGAATTTGGGTAACGGGGCTGGCGTCTAAATCACCTTGTCATCATAATAGCCACCGCTGGGTTTTGGCTTATCCGCAGAACCGGTTTTACCGCCCACGGAATAGCCCTTA
>JAESRG010000191.1 GCA_016764785.1 Paracoccaceae bacterium | reverse complement strand
CTTCCACGCCCAGCGCGGATACATAAAAGTTTTGTAATAAAACCCAGCCGGAAACAGTTTTGGCATTCGGTTGTTAATCGCCCCGACGTCAAAGTTCAGGCTCGGCCAGTGGTTTTGCGATTTGGCGGTCAAACCGTCAAAAAGTTCAGTGGTTGTAGCGCGTTGGTTCGGTTCAAACCGCCCCCTCTGCCCCATATTCATCAGCGCGTTGGGTTCTTCCGCGCCCGAGGCCACCAGCCCACGCGGACGATGATATTTGAACGAGCGCCCAATCAGCGTCTGTCCATTGGCAAGCAGGGCCGAGGCCAGCGTGTCGCCCTTAAACCCCTGATAGGTTTTGCCGTTGAAATCAAACGAAACCGGTTTGCTGCGATCAATCAATTGACCTGCATTTTCAATACGATGGCTCATGTTTCCATCTCCCATTCTGGGCGCTTATTTTTAATGGCTTTGATAATATCAGCAGGCGGTTCAAACGTCTGGGCGCTATAGGTGCCGAACACTTCTAGCGTGGCCGAACAGCGCGCTGCGTGAAACCATTTTCCACAACCAAAAACGTGCTGCCAACGTTCAAAAACCACGCCGCGCGGGTTCTTTTTGTCAAACAGATAGCTGGTAAAATCACCGTCACCGGAGCCGGTAGAGAAACGGGTTATATGCGCCTCTCCACCGCCGTGAAATTCGGTTTCTTCGGCGGTTATCCCGCAATTGGGGCAGGTCAGAATCAACATATCAGGGCCTCATCCATAGATCATCGTCAGAATAATTTCACCAAAACCCCATTGCAGCGTACCGGTGATAGTGAAAAAAAGTTCAATGCGGAACCGCTCCAGCTTGCGCTCAGCGGCTTTGGCTTCGAGAAGATCATCGAAATTGGTGGTGATCTGGTCGCGCAGAGTGTTGAGCGGGGTCGGGTCATTATGCTCCTTACCTTGCTCTTTGTCCTCAAAATAACGCCACATCATCCGCGACTGGGTCAGGATTTGCGAATCCCAATGGCGGCGGGTTTCCTGACTGACATAGCGGTCGGTCAAAAACACTGAAAAGCTGATGCACAGCGAAAACGAGCCAAGGGCAGAAAAGATTTGAGGTTGGCCCGTCGCAAACGACCAGATCGACCCCATCGCCCAAAAGACCATCGCAACAAAGATGATTCGGCGTTTGTTTTTTGGCAGATGAGCTAGCATAACGCGCTCAATTGTCTAAATATGGCCGCAATTTCGGCAAGTTTTCGCCGTAGTTCACGAGAACGTGATATTGGTATCTGCAAAATTTCCCCGATTTCACGCGCCGCCAGACCAAATTTTTTCGAGAGTCTTGAAGAAGTTACGGACGCGCGCGCCCCTAACTTCCTATTGTTTTTTTGAGTTTGACCCTCGGTTATCCCAGCATTTGCACTCTGACAGTCGGATATGCTATTCTTAGGTATATTTAGTAAAACATTAGTCAAATTTAATATAGGGATAAGACCATGGCAAGACTTTGGGAGAAATTCGTTGAATACTGGATCGCATTTAGTGTGCTTTCTCAGGAAGCCATTAGCAGCATCATTTTCGCCCTGTCCGGAAAAGAAATCAGCGAGGGTGTTGCTCACTGGACATTCTACGGAATCATGTTCGCTATTTTGATCATCGTGATTCGCGGACGCCGTCAAAAGTTGCGGGCCAAAAATGGGCTTGGGCAGCAATTCCGGGCCTAAATTGTGGCGAGATTGTGGCGGGCGGCCCATTAGTGGGCCACTCCCGCAGCAACACTTTCGTCAATAAACCGACCTTCGCGAAACCGATCTAGCCCAAATGGGGCTGCCAGCGCGCTTGGCGTACCTTTTGCAACGGTCTCAGCCATTGCCCAACCTGACCCGGGAATGGATTTGAAACCGCCCGTTCCCCACCCACAATTGATAAAGCACCCACCAAGCGGGGTTTTCCCGATAATGGGCGACCGATCGCCGGTCATATCAACAACTCCGCCCCATTGGCGCAGCATTTTTAACCGCGATATAATCGGGAAGGTTTCGATCAGCGCCCGAACGGTTTCTTCAATATGATGAAAACTGCCGCGCTGCGTATAATTGTTATACCCGTCCGCGCCGCCACCAATCACCAATTCACCCTTGTCCGATTGTGACATGTACCCATGCACGGTGTTGGCCATCACCACCACATCGAGGCAGGGCTTGATTGGCTCGGTCACCATGGCTTGCAACGAAACCGATTCAATGGGCAGCCGAAAACCGGCCATATCAGCCAACAGGCCAGAATTACCAGCCACCACGATTGCCAGTTTTTTACACCGAATTGCCCCGCGCGACGTTTGCACACCGGTCACAACGCCAGCCTGCTGGTCAATGCCGGTTACTTCGGTTTGTTGAATGATATCAACGCCCATATCAGAGGCCGCGCGCGCATACCCCCACGCGACGGCATCGTGCCGCGCCGTGCCGCCACGGGCCTGCCATAACGCCCCAAGCACCGGAAAACGCGGGCCGTTAATTTCCATAATTGGGACTTTTTTCTTGACCTGCTGCGGGGTCAGCATCTCAGTCTTTACGCCCTGAATGGCGTTGGCATGGGCAGTGCGTTTGAACCCGCGCAATTCATGCTCGGTCTGGGCCAACATCATTACGCCGCGCGGGCTGAACATAATGTTATAATTCAGATCTTGCGACAGGGTTTCATATAACCCCCGCGCTTTCTCATAAATCGCAGCACTTTCATCTTGCAGATAATTGGAGCGAATAATAGTCGTGTTCCGACCCGTATTCCCGCCGCCAAGCCAGCCTTTTTCGATCACGGCAACATTGGTTACACCGTGATTTTTCGCCAGATAATAGGCAGTTGCAAGACCATGCCCCCCTGCCCCGACGATCACAACATCGTATTCGGATTTTGGCGCAGGCGAACGCCACGCACGCTCCCATCCCACATGGTGGCGGCGGGCCTCTCGGGCAATGGCAAAAGCTGAATATCGTTTCATTTCGGGATCTCCGGCATGGGCTAGGCTATAACGGTGATATGATAGTTTGGCCTGCCAATCAAAGCATTCTTCCGGCATTTTGCAGCAGATAAGCGACATATGCGCCGGTCGCGCAAAAGTGCACATTCGCCCGTTGCAGCCACGCAGGTGTCACGCGTATTATGCGTAAAAATCGAAGGGCTATTCGACCATGATATTTTGGATCTATGCTGCTGTTATTACAATCACGATACTTGGCTGGATGCTGCTGCCGTTACTACGCGGTCGCAATGCCAGCGGCGAGCGGCGCTCAAGCTATGACATGCAAGTTTTTCGAGATCAGCTAACCGAACTAGAAACCGACCTGACACGTGGTGTTCTCAGCGAATCCGAGGCCGGACGTAGCCGCGCAGAAGTATCGCGGCGTCTGCTCGCGGCAGCGGACGCAGAACAGACCGAAAGCGCAACCATAAACGCGCCGCGTACGGCCTCGATGCTGATTGCGACGGTCATTGTTGGCATAACCGCGATTGGCGGTCTGGCCCTGTATCGCGACATCGGCGCACCGGGCGCGCAGGATTTCCCGCTGATAGACAATCTTGCGTGGCAAGCAGAAATAGCAAATAACCGCGCTGCACAAGAAGCGGCGCGCCCGTCACAATCCGAGGCCGAAGCCGTGAACGCCGAACGTGTCGCTGCGATGGCAAACGGCGATCTGCCAAGCATTGACGAAGGCTTGGAAAGTCAGAACACACTTGTCACCGAGCTGCAAACCACCCTTATCAACCGCCCTGACGATCTTGTTGGCCATCAAATGCTGGCCCGAAATCTTGCCAGTCTGGGCCGTTTCACCGAAGCGCGTTTAGCACAAGACACCGTCATCCGGCTGTTGGGCGACAGCGCGACAGGCGTCGACCACATCACCCATGCCGAAATAATGATAAATGCCGCTGACGGTTATGTTTCCCCCGCCGCTTTCCGCGCCTTGGAAATGGCACTGGAAAAAGACCCGTCCAACCCGCGCGGACGTTTTTTTGCCGGTTACACGGCCAATCAATATGGCTATCCTGAACAAGCCTACCAGCTGTGGGCAGGCCTGCTTGAGGAAGGGCCCGAAGACGCCCCCTGGATCCCGTCAATTCGCAGCCAGATCGGCGCAGTGGCTGCCGCCGCAGGCATTACGCGACCCGAACAACAAAACGGCCCGTCAGCTGATGACATTGCGGCTGCTGCCGAAATGTCTGAAGACGAACGGATGGAGCTGATCCGCAACATGGTCGCCGGATTGGCCAACCGACTGGCAAATGAGGGTGGCCCGGCCGAGGAATGGTCGCGTTTGATCGGCGCATATATGGTGTTGGGCGAAACTGACAAGGCCGCTGAAATATGGTCTGAGGCCCAAGAAGTCTTTACTGGCAGCGATCTTGCGATGCTCCGCCAAGCCGCGGTTGCAGCGGGTGTAGAAAACCAATGATTACCGACGACATCGCATTATTTCTGACCGAAACACGGCCTTTTGCGGCCCTTATCGGCCTTGATTTAGGCACAAAAACCATTGGCGTCGCAATTTCAGACCTGACCCGCACGGTTGCCACGCCCCAAGAAACCATCCGCCGTACCAAATTCGGTAAAGACGCCGAAGCACTGCTTGCCATCATTAAAGATCGGTCAATCGCTGGCATTGTGCTGGGGTTACCGTTTAATATGGATGGATCAGAGGGGCCGCGCTGCCAGTCTACACGCGCCTTTGCCCGCAATTTGGGGCGGTTAACCGACCTGCCGATCACGTTTTGGGATGAACGATTATCAACCGTTGCCGCTGAGCGCGCCCTGCTGGAAGCAGATACATCGCGCAAACGGCGCGCCGAAGTGATTGACCATGTGGCGGCGTCATATATCCTGCAAGGGGCGCTCGACCGGATCGGGAATTTAACCCGAAGGCCTTCATAAGATGGAAGAAATCTGGAAACGTGATGAAATTGACTCGCCTTGCGTTAATATTTGCGTTATCCATGAGACGGCGGGAATTTGTATCGGTTGCTACCGCACACGTTTTGAAATTGCCGGTTGGTCACGTATGACCTCGGTTGAACGCGCAAATGTTACCGAGGCGTTGCCGGAACGGTCCGGCTTATTGCGCCAAAAACGACGCGGCGGACGAAAAGCACGGCGCGGTAGCGAGTGAGTCTAATTAGTCACAGTTTGTTAAATATCTGTATTTAGTATAGAAAACGAATTTAATGGGGGTATTGTACCCTTAACTATTTAGGGGCCAAAATGCGCTTTTTAATTCTTATTCTACTTGGCTATGGAACCGGCCTTTTGGTCATGCGTGATCAGATTAACGCAAGCACAACCATGCCCGGTGGTGTGATTTGGCTAGACCTGTTGATTGCAATTCTGTTGGCCACGGCTTTCGGGATTATTCTTGCGCGCCGCTCGGCTAGTGGTCCCGCAGTTTCGAATATGACCGCAGCAGTTTCGACGCTTCTGATGGGGGTAACAATTTTAGGCGTTATGCAAGTCGCCAATTTTAGCCGTGCGACACCGATCGCCGCACTGGCAACGATCAATGCGGCAGAAACCCAAATAGATCGCGCCTGGGATGGTCATTACCGTGCGATTGCCCAGATTGAGGGGACCGATGTTGGCTTGATGGTCGACACTGGCGCCTCGATCGTTTTGCTGCGCTATGACGATGCAATGCGGATCGGGATTGATCCGGCGGGACTTGAATATTCTATTCCGCTGACCACTGCCGGTGGCCGTTCTTACGTTGCACCATATATGTTTGAAACGATTAAAATCGGTGCCGTAGTTGTCCACAATGTTGAAGGGGCGATTGCCCCACGCGGCGCTTTGCATTCGTCCTTATTGGGGATGAGCTATCTTGAGCAACTTACTGAAACGGTTATCCGCAGCGACGAAATGATCCTGCGGCAGTAATCAACCAAAGACTGCTTTTCGCAACATATTCAATGCGACCACTGCAATAAAAATCGCAAATATCCGCTTAAGCGGCTTGGGGTCCATTGCATGGGCCAGCTTAACGCCAATTGGCGCGGTTAGCGTGGTCATCGACACAATCACCGCAAACGCTGCAACATTCACTAACCCAATAGTGAAGGGTGGTTTATTGACCACATCCGCGCCGCTAAATAAAAACCCGATGGCAGACGGCACCGCAATCAGCAAGCCAAACCCTGCAGCCGTTGCCACAGCGCGGTGAATTGGGCGGTCGTAAAGTGTCATTATCGGCACGCCAAAACTGCCCCCGC
>JAESRG010000190.1 GCA_016764785.1 Paracoccaceae bacterium | reverse complement strand
TGCTAATCTTTTTGTTCATGCAGCGGTTCCTGATCGCTGGATTAACAGCAGGGGCAGTCAAGGAGTGACCCAAGCGGTCGCATAATATCTACCAACTGGAGGAAGTAGAAATGAAGAAGACACTTTCAATTGCAGCCCTGACAGGGTTGGCCATGGCCGCAGGGTCAATGGCATCAGCACAAGAAGTTCACATGATCATGTGTGGTGGCGAAATTCGTGAGGCCGACCAAACAGTGATCACAGCGTTTGAGGCCAGCCATGACGGCGTGACTGTAAACGCAGAGGCCGTGCCTTGGGGCACGTGTCAGGACAAATCCAAAACCCTTGCAGCCGCTGGCGACGCGCCTGCATTGGCCTATATGGGGTCGCGCGAATTGGCGCTTTTGGCACAGAATGACTTGATCGTTCCCGTGACACTGACCGACGAAGAGCAAGCAGCATACCAGCCGGGTGTTTTGGCAACAGTTACCCAAGGTGGGCAATTCTGGGGCATCCCGCATGCTTTCTCAACCAAAGCGTTGTATCTGAACTGTGACGTGATCGAGGCCGCGGGTGCAGTTTGTGAAGCCCCTGCAACTTGGGCTGACATGTATACTTTGGCTGAAACAGTGACCAACGAACTTGGTTCCGAGGGCGTTGCCGGTATCGGCCTTGCTGCCAAAGATTTCGACAACACAATGCACCAGTTCCTGAACTATCTGTATTCAAACGGCGGCGAAGTCATCGACCCTGAAACCGGTGCATCAGTATTGGACAGCGTCGAAACACGCGAAACGCTGGAGTTCTACGGCAGCCTTGTTGCTGTTGCTCAGAACGGCCCAACAGCTTGGGAACGTGACGCTTTGCGTGACCTGTTCAACGATGGCAAAATCGCTATGTATATCTCGGGCCCTTGGGGTCGTGGTCAGCATAATGATGACATCAACCAGATGACCGTTCCTGTGCCTGCTGGCCCAAGCGGTGTTTCCGGCACCATCCTGATCACTGACTCGATCGCGGTATTCACCGGCACTGGCGTTGAAGATCTGGCCATGGAGCTGGCACAAGCGCTGACCTCTGGCGAGGCACAATACGATCTCGACAGCAGCTGGGGCCTGACACCAATTCTGCAATACGAAAACCTTGGTTTTGACGACCCGTTCTACATCGGTGATGCGTTCTGGGAAAATTTTACTGCGGGTATCTCTACCGGCAAACCAGAGCCAATGGTGACAGACGTCAAAGGTCTTCAGGCTGTGTTTGTGAACATGATCCAAGGGATTGTTCTTGAGGACGACACCGTGGACAACCTTGTCACAATCGCTGGCGAAGAGCTGGCAGAGCTGCTGGCAGAAGACAGCTAAACACATCTGGGCGGCCAATTGCGGCCGCCCATACCACTTTTTAGGAAATATCATGGCGACCTTGGACCTTAAAAATATCAATAAATCATTTGGGGCAACGCAAGTGCTGTTTGATATTGACCTCGCGATCAAAGACAAAGAATTTGTGGTGTTTGTTGGCCCGTCGGGCTGTGGCAAATCCACTTTGCTACGCATTATTTCGGGGCTGGAAATGGCCACCGAGGGCCAGATCATCATCAACGGCGAAGATGTATCCGAGGCCCATCCCGTGGATCGTGGTATCTCGATGGTTTTCCAGTCTTACGCGCTTTATCCGCATCTGACTGTTTATGAAAACATCGCCTTTCCGCTGCGGGTGCAAAAAGCCTCCAAGGAAGAAATCGAAACCAAAGTGATGGAGGCCGCCGAGATTTTGAAATTGGTGGACCGTCTGCAATTCAAACCCGGCGCATTGTCGGGTGGGCAACGCCAACGGGTGGCCATCGGGCGCTCAATCGTGCGCAAACCCAAGATTTTCCTGTTCGACGAACCTTTGTCAAACCTAGACGCTGCCCTGCGCGGCGATATGCGGGTTGAACTTTCAACGCTGCATAAAGACCTAGACGCAACAATGGTTTACGTGACCCATGATCAGATTGAGGCCATGACAATGGCGGACCGGATCGTGGTTTTGAACGGCGGCGTTGTTGAACAATTTGACACCCCGATGATGCTGTATCACCAACCCATAAATAAGTTTGTTGCAGCGTTCATCGGCCAGCCCAGCATGAATTTCATCGGCGCCGTTGTGACGGGGATCTCTGATAGTGGATTGGCGATGCGGCTGGAGGGCGACGTCAATATGGTGCTACCTGTCGCAACCGAGGGTATGAAAATCGGCGATCTGGTTGAGGTCGGTATCAGGCCCGAGCACGTTCATTACGCCCCCGAAAACGGGATATTGAATATCACAATCGACATTCTTGAACGCCTCGGCGGAAGTTCAATCACCTATGGCCCCGTGGCTGGCTGCAAAAAGTTCTGCGCGGCGCTTGATGGAGAGGCCCCTATAACCGAGGGTCAAACCGTACCGCTTGGCGTGGACCCTGCCGATTGTCATGTTTTCAAGATGGATGGCACTGCGCTGACCCGTCAAAAAATTCCTACATTGGTTTAGGGGCTAGCCATGCGGATCGCTATTTGTGGATTGGGGTTGCGGGCGGAACATGTTCTAGGGATCATGAAACGCACCATGCCGGAAATCGAGTTTGTCGGGTTTTATGACCCGTCGCTGGTGGAAGAAACTGCGCTCGGCACGATCAATCGTTTTGACACGCTGACAGATTTGCTGACCGAAACCTCGCCTGATTTGCTGTTTGTGGCCTCGCCGAATTACCTGCATCTGGAGCATATCCGTGAGGGGCTGGAAGCCGGAGTTCGGATTTTCGCTGAAAAGCCGGTTGTGACAACAATCGACGATACGTTTGCCCTTGCTGAGCTATTGAAAAAACATGGCACCGACCGCGTAATCATCGGCCTTGTGTTGCGCTATTCGCAACACGTACGCGACTTGAACGCCGCACTTGAGGCTGGTCAAATTGGCTCTATCGCGTCAATCGAGGCCTCGGAATATATTGCGCCATATCACGGTGCGTTTTTCATGCGCGACTGGCGACGCAAAACTGAATATTCGGGCGGCTTTATGCTGGAAAAATGCTGCCATGATCTTGATGTCTATAACATGGTTACTGGCTCGCGCCCTGTGAAGGTCGCAAGCCTTGGCGGGCGGCGGTCGTTCCTCCCCGAACACGCCCCCGCCAACGGTGTGGATGACGGCGTTTACCACACCAAAGGCAGCCGCTGGGAAAGCGCCGATGATCCGTTTACGTCGGACGCCGATATTATTGATGCGCAAACCGCGATTCTTGAGTTTGGCAGCGGTGCCAGCATGACATTTCATACTAATACCAACGTGCCAGACGAACACCGCCGATTCTGTGTGATCGGTTCAAAAGGGATGGCGGAGGGCGATTTTGTGCGCGGTTATTTCAAGGTTACTGATGCCCGTACTGGCGATCGTCTTGCAGATATCGACTATAATCAGGGCGATTCCAAATTGCAGGGTGCGCATTACGGCGCTGATGAAATGATGGTGCAAGACATTGTCGCGCATCTTCGTGGCGGCAACAAAAGCCTGCCGGTTGGTGTGGTTGACGCCATGATCGCAGGGATCGTTGCCCTCGCGTTGGACGAAGCCCGCACAACCGGCAAGATGGTTGACCTCGCTCCCTATTGGGAAAAACTTGATTCATACAATTTACGATAACGGCGGCATAACATGACCAAACAAGCGGGCGCATTGATGCGTTCAGAAATCAACGAAGCACCTGATCGATTTATCGCGATGCTTGGTCGCGACCTGTCGATCGACGTTTCACGACCTAATGCGATTTATACGATTGCGCGCGGCAGCTCTGATGCGGCAGCCAACATCCTGTCATATGAATATATGCGTGAACTGGAAATCCCTGTGACAACCCTGCCCCCGTCGGTTTTTAGTCTGGGCGGCGGCGTTGATTTGACCGGCGCAATGGGGCTGGTCATTTCGCAATCCGGGGCCAGCAGCGATCTGGTCAAGGCATGCGCCGGGGTTAAGGCGCGGGGGGGAACAACCGTTGTTCTTACCAATACCGCTGGATCCCCCGCCTCCAAGATTGCGGATATTTCCATAGATATGCAGGCAGGGCCCGAGCTTGCCATTCCTGCGACAAAATCGGTTATCGGCACCATCGCGGCTGGTATGGTTTTGTTGACAAAACTAAAACCTGAATATATCGCGACGTGCCAGACGGCTGCGAAAGCGATGGCGGTGGCCAAAGGCAAACAGCTTCCGAACCAAAAAGCGTTAGAGGATGCGTTGGTCGCATCAGATTCTGTTTATGTGATCGGGCGCGGTTGCGGGTTTGGCGCTGCCCATGAAATTGCCTTGAAATTCAAGGAATGCGCAGCCCTGCACGCAGAAGCATATTCAAGTTCCGAGGTGTTGCACGGCCCGCTGCAACTGGCCACCAAGCCCCTGATGGTTCTTATTTTAGATACTGGCGAGGCCAATATTCAAGAAAGTTTGAACATTGCCGAAGCGCGGTTCAAGGCGATAAATGCGCCGGTTTTTCGTGTACGACCCAGTGATTTGGGGGTCAGTGATGTTTCGCCAGCAACCGCGGCTGCGGTGCTGCTTTATGCGCTGTATCCAGTGGTTCATAATGTCACCATCGCACAGGGAATGGACCCGGACGCGCCCGAAACCTTAGCCAAAATAACGGATACAGTTTGATGAATTTGCAAGACTGGGAAACCTATAAAGAAATCAACCAGCAGCCCGATATTTGGCGGACGTGGGCCGATGATTTTGGCGCAAAGCTTGATGCGATCCGTGAATGGGTTGCCGCGCAAGACGCCGATGAAATCTGGCTGTGCGGCGCGGGAACATCGGCATATATTGGCGACCTGATCGCGGCACATATGGGGGCTGATGTGCGTCGGATCAGGGCGATCTCAACCACCGATCTTGTGTCTTGCCCGCAAAACTTTATCCGCAGCGGCTTAAACCCTTTGGTGATCTCGTTGGGGCGCAGCGGCAATAGCACTGAAACGATCGGCACGCTCGATTTGTTGGATGCGCTGCTGCCAAATGCACCGCGTCTGAACATCACCTGCAACGCAGAAAGTGTGCTTGCCACACGCGGTTCGTCGGCAGCGCAAAAAGTGATTATTCTGCCGGAAAAATGCCACGATGCTGGTTTTGCGATGACGTCCAGTTATACAACTATGTTGCTTACCGCATTGCTGATTTTGGACGAAACCACTGGTCCCGACGATTTGCGTCAGCTTGCAAACGCCGCTGAAACGCTGCTGCCTGCATATTTTAAACGTGCGGCTGAACAGCCCCAACCAGGGCGGGTGGTTTTTACAGGCTCAGGCGCGTTGGCCTTTGCTGCGCGCGAATCAGCGTTGAAGGTTATGGAACTGGCCGCTGGCGATATTCCCAGCATTTGGGACAGCTGCCTTGGTTTTCGCCACGGGCCAAAATCGTTTGTAAATTCAAAAACGCAGGTTTTCATTTTTCTGTCAAACCATGCGTTTACCAGTCAATATGATAGGGATTTAGCGGCTGAGGTTCGCGACCAGTTTGGGCCAAATTCTGTGACCACTATTGGCATAAGCAATGCTGATGTCTTGATCCCGAAACAACATAACGATGCCATTGCCTCGGTTCTGTATGTTCTTTTGGCGCAGGTGCTGGCTACGGTCTGGTCGCATAATATGGGGTTGAATGTGGACAACCCGTTTGATGGTCGAGGCACGCTAACCCGCGTGGTCAGTGGCGTAAAACTTTATGCGCCAGATGATCTGATATGATGCAGGCGGCGGGCATTGATCTGGGCGGCACAAAAATCGAAGCCTCGGTTTTTGACGAGCATTGGCAAGCGGTTGAGACAAAGCGCGTACCAACACCCAATAACTACGAGGCGCTAATCGAGGCGCTGCGCGATCAGGTTCAATGGGTTGAGAATGCGGCTGGCCAAGGAATCCCCATTGGTATGGGTACGCCTGGCCGCCATGATTTTAAAACTGGCAATGCGTTCATGGCCAATGTTTCAGCTGATGGCAAACCGCTTCGGACCGATCTTTTGGCAGCTACGCGCCGAGACATTGTGTTTGGCAACGATTGTGATCTATTCGCATTTTCTGAGGCCAATCTAGGGGCCGGCAAAGGTTTTCGCACCGTATTTGGCCTGATCCTTGGGACAGGCATAGGTGGTGGAACTTGCTTTGACGGCGTGTTGCACCAATCGCTAAATGGCACTGCCGGAGAGGTCGGTCATATGCCGATCTCGGCCAATTTGGTGGCTGAATTTGACCTTCCTATCCTGCCTTGCGGCTGTGGGCGGCACGGGTGTTATGAAACGCTCGGCGCGGGGCCA
>JAESRG010000189.1 GCA_016764785.1 Paracoccaceae bacterium | reverse complement strand
ATTCCTTGCAAGGATGGCGGCGCCGCACCGGCACCCGCTGAAATTACTGAAGCAATCGTCGTGGAGGTTGACCCGGTCGTCGAGGTGACTGCCCCGCCCGAGGAGCCCGCTGTTGTGGCGACTCCCGTGGTGACAGAAGCGCCAACTGTTTTCCAAACCCTGTCCGTCACAACTAATCCGGTTCTTTTCCCCTCGCGGCCGTCATTTGTGTCGGCAGGAAATTTTCCGCCATTTGCGGATGGTGAGGGTCGCGGGCTGATGACAGATTTTGTTGTTGCGGCCCTGCGTCACAGTAATTTTCCGCGTATCAATAATATCAATCCGGTTTCCTTACCGTTTGATCCGCTAATGGCATCAACGGACCCCGATGTATTGTTGTCATTTCCGTGGGTTAACCCGGGGTGTGCAGAAACTGATTTTCTGTCGGAGCGGTCGCTTAACCTGTGCAAAAATTATACTTTTTCCGACAAGGCCTATGAAATTGTTCTAACTTTTCTGGTCGCCGATCGCGGGGGCCTCGCGCAGGCGGTTCGCGCTGATCAGTTCAATGGCAAACGTATATGTGTGCCTGAACAATACCCGGTCAACCATTTGGCCGAAGCCGGCTTCTTTGAGCCTGCCGTGACGATCGAGCGCGGCAATTCTGTGGCTGAATGCATTGGCAGACTTTTGTCAGGCCAGACCGATGTGGTTAACGCCGATTATCTAAGCGTTGAGGCAACTTACGCGGTTCTCAGCAGCCAGTCGATCATTGTCGAAAATACTGAATTCACTTGGGTCAGGTCAGTTCACGCGATCGCACACAATGAAAATCAAGCCGGAATGCAAACATTGACTGCCTTCAACTTCGGGTTAATCGCCTTGCGACAGTCCGGCGAATGGCTCAGTATTTCGCAAAAGTATCTTAATTGAAGACCTCGCCAAGCCACGCTCTACGCTAAGGTGTAGTCACCCGATACTTGTACATTCCCCAAGTATTCTGCTATGATACCGCTGTATCTAGTAATCCCACTTTATATTCTTTTTCTTGGGAATGGAGTAAATGTCATGAAATTTTGCGCACTCGCATCTGCGGTGGCCATTGCTGTCGGAATCTCGGCTCCGGCCTTTGCCCAAACTGCGTGTCAATCCTACACCGTCGCCCGTGGTGACTTTCTGGATAGAATTTCCGAAACGGCTTATGGTCACGATGATGCTGTTAACCTTTTGTATTCCGCGAATCGTGCCGTCATTGGACGCAACCGCAACAATCTGGAAATTGGAATGGTGCTGGAAATTCCCTGCTTGGGCGCCCAGCCAGCGCAGGGAAAACAAGTTGATAGGCAGGAAATTCACTTGGTATCCGGTGGCGATGCCTCACAAATTGTTGGCCAGAACATTCAAAACGGTGGAATATTCATCGATATTATCGACTCAGCGCTGCAACTTGCCGATGAGGGTCAACCACACAGTATAAATACCGCCCGTAATCTTGACACGCATCTGGAAATACTGCTGTCCAACGGCACCTATGACATCTCGTTCCCCTGGTTTGTTCCCGATTGCACAAACCTCGCCCCTCTTGGCAAAAACGACCTGTTGATCTGTTCGTCTTTCATTGCTTCGCGGCCGTTCTACGAAGTGGCAATCGGTATGTATTCGCGCGCCGATAGTAGGTTTGCGACGGCGAACAGGATGGAGCATTTAGTAGGCGCAAATATCTGTCGCCCCGCTGGAAACATCGACTTTGATCTGCTTCAGACCGGCGTGAATCTTACGTTGCATCATCCGGCAACCGACGCGGATTGTATAAACGGCGTGATGGATGGCACCTATGACGTATTTACCTTTAACGCGTTGCGCGCCGAAAAAACCATGCGGACACTTGGCATTTCAAGCAGCATTCAGGAAATTGAACCGCTGGCCAGCGTTCAAACCCTGCATGCGCTAGCGCCGGCCAATCACCCCGATAGCCGCACAAATATAGCACAATTGAACCGAGGCCTGCGTGATCTTACGTTGTCGGGTCGGTGGTTTGCTATTGTGGCCCGTTATCTGGGGCAGCATTAAGCACGGCGTTGGCTGACCATCTTTACAAGGCTTTCCATCTCGGCATCTGCGATGCCGAGAGCGGCCAGATGTTCAGCCGTTTTAAACAGATACTCCCAGTTTGGCCCGGTTGAACCAGCAGAACGGGCAATCATATCTGCCTGTGTTTCAAGGCTTAATACGCCCGTATATTGTTCATGGTCACGATCAACAATATAGCAAAGCGCGTCAACATTAGTGCCGCATTCCAATGTAACCGGATGGGTGTCTTCGTAATATGCCGACGATACCAATTCACGTTCTCGCAGGTAATTCAGAGTCTTTGCTGCGGTCTCGGCGGGCACACGATAGGCAACTCCGTCACAACAGGCGGTGTCATGCGGGTCAAGCGCCAGTACCAAGCCAGGGTTTGCCACCGTGCCCCGATAATGAATCGAATACATACAAAATGCGCGGCGAAAGCCATTCAGCCGCGCCTGTTTCTTTTCAGCAAAGGCAAATCCCGGCTTCCACAGCAACGATCCGTACCCAAACACCCAAAACCCGTTTTCTTGCATTCTCGTCCATTCCCAAATATGGCATAGATATAAACAAGGTACTTACCAAATGGGAGCATTAAATGCGCTGGCTTATCAAACTGATCGTGATCGCAGCCATTGGTTGGAGCGGATACTGGTTCATCGGCGCTCGCGGACAAGAACAATTGTTGGCGGTCTGGCTGGAAAACAACCGAGAAGCAGGTTGGACAGCCGAGACCAAAACCATGGGCGTCACCGGTTTTCCGAATCGGTTTGATACCATTATCACCGGCCTAAATCTGCAAGACCCCGAAAGCGGATGGGGCTGGGTGGCTGAAGAATTCCAGATTTTTGCCCTCTCCTATAAGCCAAATCATCTAATTATGGCATGGCCTGGGCTGCAAACGATCACAACTCCCGAGGGAAACGTGACCATTGAGGGCAGCCAGATGCGCGGAAGCGTTGAACTGGGCGCAAGCACCAACCTGCCGCTGGAACGGCTCAGGTTTGAGGGGTCGGAAATTGTAGTCTCAACAGATATGGGCTGGGATGGCACCATCCTCGGTGCAAATATCGCGTTATTTCAAGTTGAGGGCGAGCCACAGCGCTATCGTTTAGGTGTAGACATGGCCGAAATTTCGATCCCGCAAAAATATATGCCATTGATTGTCCAGCTTGGGCAAAACAGCAACCTAATTTCCAGAATTCTGGCATCCATTTATGTTGATTTTGATCAGCAAATTGACAGGAATGCGCTAACCGATGGCCTCCCTACATGGCGCAACATGGATGTCGATTCAGTGTCGGTGACATGGGGGCGGGCAAGCCTGACAATCACCGGCAGCCTGACGCCCGCAGATAACGGTTATATTGACGGTCACTTGGATTTCCACGTCGAAAACTGGCGCATGCTGTTTGCGGCCTTCCGGCAGATGTCTAACCTGCGTTTATCAGAGCTGGCCAGCGTTGAAACGGCCCTGAACCGCGTGGCCCAAGGCACCAACCTTGATTTCACACTGCGCTTTGAAAATGGCAAAACCCTGATCGGGCCAATGACTATCGGCCCTGCCCTGATCAATCCCTTTTTCTGATCTACCGAGCCGCCGGAGAGGCCACGCCCAACGAGTTGGTGCCCAATCCGTTAGATTTGGCACCAACAGGCGGGAGCCCTCGCTTAGCGGCAGTAAGCGCCCGACCGGTATCCGGCAGTATCAAAATGAAAATGATTGTAATGGAACCGGTCAGATCGCGGCCCAAGCACCGTGCCAAACGGGCCACAAGCTGCGGTATGTAACCGTGCCAATGCAGCCCCTGATCGGCCTTTACCCCAATCCTGTTCAACACTTAATACCGTGCCGTCAGCAAGGGTGAATGCACCAATATCAATCGCGTTTCCTAAGGAATGTTCGGACATGCGCGCGCCGCGCTGGTTATTACGGGTGCGGCAGGAATATGATGCAAGAACTGTCATCTCGGTTATCCGGCTGCGCAATTTCCGCACGGCGGATTGCGCATCCCGTGCCACCCAGTTGGCCAGTGTATTGGCGGTTCGGCAATTCAACCGCGCCGCAGTGCTCAGACGCACGCCTGACACATATTGCACGCTTACCGCATCGCGTATACCACAAGAATTCGGGCCGTCGACATCGCCTATTTTTGTGCCCAAAAGATTCGGGTTTCCGCATAGTTCGACCAAATCAAGAAATTCGCCCGATGACAGGGTTGAATCCGCCCCGGGATAACGATCACAGCTGGTTAGACCAAAGGCCAAAAGCAAAGTTAAAACAAGTTTCATGTCTCGTCCTCGGCATGTGGACCTCGACCAAAGTCAACCGCGTCTGTGTCTTGCCCCGCGTCAATAATGCTGCGTCGAATATTGCGGGTGCGGGTAAAATAATCGAATAAAAAGTCGCCGTCGCCGGTGCGTATCGCCCGTTGCAGGGCAAATAATTCTTCGGTGAAACGACCAAGAACCTCAAGCGTGGCGTCTTTGTTATGCAGAAAAACATCGCGCCACATGGTTGGGTCCGAGGCCGCAATGCGGGTGAAATCCCGAAATCCAGCGGCCGAATAATTGACAACTTCTTGTTTTGTGACCCGGCTCATGTCGTCAGCAACGCCCACCATCGTATAGGCAATCAGATGCGGTGCGTGGCTGATCACCACGGCAACCAAATCGTGATGATCAGGCTCCATTTCCTCAACCATCGCGCCAAGACTTATCCAGAATGATTTGAGCGTGGCCAAGGCATTTTGGTCAACATCTTCGGGTGGCGTTAACAAGCACCACCGATTATCGAACAGGTGCGCCAGCCCGGCCTCAGGGCCGGATTTTTCGGTACCAGCCATTGGGTGACCCGGAATAAAATGCACGTTATCAGGTATATGCGGCGCAACCGCTGTCACGACCGCGGCTTTGACCGACCCCACGTCGGTCACCGTGGCCCCGGCTTTTAGATGCGGTGCTATCTCGGCGGCAACGGTTCCCATTGCGCCAATAGGTACGGCCAGCACAATCAGATCTGCCCCCTTTACGGCCTCAGCTGCGGTATCGAACACCGCATCCACCAGCCCGAGTTCCAGCGCTTTTGCGCGGGTTTCAGCGGATCGCGCCGTGCCGGTAATGTGCACATCCATGCCTGCGCGGCGCATTGCAAGGCTCATTGAGCCAGCAATCAAACCCAAGCCGATCAGAGCAACATGTTTATATTGGGTCATGCGCGGGCTCCGTCCATAAATTCAGTGATGACGCGGGCAACCGCCCGACAGGCGATTTCGTCGCCGATGGTTATGCGCAGAAATTCTGGCAAGCCGTATCCGGCCACGACCCGCACAATTAATCCTTGCGCGTTCAGGTATGCGTCACAGGCCAGCGCAGTGTCAGCATCAGCAAACCGCACCAGAATAAAATTCGTAAAGCTAGCGGCCGAGGGCACACCGATTGCGGCCAGCTCAGTTGCCAACCATTCCCGCCACTGGCCGTTATGGTCACGACAAGCCAAGGTGTAATCGACATCCCGAACGGCGGCTTCGGCCGCAACAAGCGCGGCAGCTGATACATTAAACGGCCCCCGCACGCGGTTAAGCGCGTCAATCACATGCGCCGGCCCATAACCCCAGCCAACACGCGCGCCACCAAGCCCGTAAATTTTTGAGAAGGTCCGCGTCATCACCACGTTGTCACGACGTTCCACCAGCCCGACATGTGCGTCGAATTCTGGCACAAATTCGGCATAGGCCCCGTCTAGCACCAGCAATGCTTGCGCGGGAATACCCGCCGCCAATCGCGCGACTTCGCTCTCGGAAATCATGGTTCCGGTGGGGTTGTTCGGGTTCGCAATAAACACCAACTTGGTGTGTTCTGTGCAAGCAGCCAGCAATGCGTCAACATCCGCTGTGCGGTCGGTTTCGGCAGCGATCACAGGCGTTGCCCCCGCCGCCAAGGCCGATATCCGATACATCGAAAAACCGTGTTCAGTGTATAAAACCTCATCGCCCGGCCCTGCATAGGTCTGGCACAGAAAGGTAATTATTTCGTCTGACCCTGCGCCACAAATCACCCGATCCGCATTCAGCCCATGCACATCCGCAATTGCGGTGCGCAGGTCAATATGGTCAGACGGAGGATAGGTTTCCAACGTTTCCGCTGCTTCGATAAAGGCGGCCCGCGCCAAAGGGCTTGGCCCTAACGGGTTCTCGTTTGACGACAATTTTGTCGCCCGATTACCGCCTGCCGCGTGGCTTTTCCCCGCCACATAAGGCGAGATTTCCAGAATGCCCGGTTGCGGGATAATATCGGAATGGG
>JAESRG010000188.1 GCA_016764785.1 Paracoccaceae bacterium | reverse complement strand
TCTGCGCCTCTGTAAAACGGCTCTTTCGCATTTGTTTGCTCCTTCAAAAGGTTGAGCAAACTCTACATCAAAGTGAGGGAAGTTTCGGGGGGCAGGTCAACCCATCCGCCTTCATATTTCCGAAGGGCGTGGAGATTCACCGTTTTGTACCTGATCTGGACCGCCACCTTGCGGCCTGTGATCTGGCGCTGGTGCAGGGCGGGTTGACCACGTCGATGGAACTGACAGCCGCAGGTACGCCGTTCTTGTATTTTCCGCTAAAAAATCATTTTGAGCAGAATTTTCATGTGGCGTACCGGCTGGATCAATATAATGCCGGCCGGCGCATGGTTTATGCGGAAAGCAGCCCCGACCGCATTGCGCTAGCGATGGTCGAGGAGCTGGCCCACCCCAAGACATTTAAGCCCGTTGAGGCAGGCGGTGCGGCGCGAGCCGCGGCCATGCTCTCTGAATTATTATAACGCCATTAAATTGAAGTTTGACGAAAGGAGAAGACCACACCTGTTCCAAAATTTATTTAAGGAGGAAAACCATGATTCCGTGGGAACTGAAAATGAAGGAATTCGTAAATTGTAATTGCGCCTATGGCTGTCCCTGCCAGTTTAACGCGCCGCCAACGCACGGGGATTGCAAAGCGATCGCCAGTTTTGAAGTGAGCGAGGGGCATTTCGGCGATGTGGATTTAGCAGGCGTAAAGGCCATTGGCGTCCTGTCTTGGCCCGGCGCTATCCATGAAGGCAATGGATCGATCGAGGCCATTGTTGACGCAGCCGCAACAGACGCACAAAAGGATGCCATTCTCAAAATCATGACCGGGCAGGAAACTGAGCCAATGGCAACCATGTTCTCGGTCTTTATCTCCACGATGACGACGGTGCATGACCCGGTATTCGCCCCAATTGATCTGGAAATCAACGTTGAGAACCGGACCGCTCTGGTGAGTGTCCCCGGTCTGATTGAAGTGTCGGGCGAACCGATCCGAAACCCGATCACCGGTGATATCCATCAGGCTCGCATAGATATTCCGCACGGGTTTGAATACCTGATCGCTGAAATGGGCGCGGGCACTGGCAAGGCCAGCAGCGCTATCAAGATGGAATTGACGAACAGCTATGGTCAGTTCGCGCATCTGCATCTGACGAATAGTGGGCCTGTACGCAAGGCAGCCTGACACCGTCGCGTTAAGCAAATTTGATAACCGGAGGACTGACATGCTCGAATCCCTGATAAAGCGCGACCGCGTCGTGGTTCTGGGCGGCCTGACTTTGGTTATCATTCTGGCCTGGGCCTATATTTTAGCTGGGGCAGGAATGGAGATGGGGGCAAGCATGCCAGCGCTTGATGGCATGAAGGTAATGGCACCCAGTGCAAGCTGGACACCGGGATATGCGCTGCTGATGTTTGTTATGTGGTGGGTGATGATGGTGGCGATGATGCTGCCGAGTGCTGCGCCGATGATACTGCTATTTGCCACGGTAAACAAAGGCGCCGCCGGAACCACACCGGCCGGCGTCCCCACGTTCATATTTGCGGCGGGCTATGTGCTGGTCTGGGGCTTTTTCAGCCTCGTTGCCACTTATGTCCAATGGTTGTTAACGTCGAACATGCTGCTGGACGGCATGATGCAAAGTTCCAGCCAAATACTGGGCGCGACCCTGCTTATATCTGCTGGCGCCTACCAGTTCCTGCCGATCAAAGACGCCTGCCTGCGCCATTGCCAAACACCGATACAATTCGTCATGGGGCATTGGATGCCCGGGCGGAGTGGCGCCATGAAAATGGGCCTTTTGCACGGCCTATTTTGTCTGGGCTGCTGCTGGTTTCTGATGGCATTGCTATTTTTTGGCGGCGTAATGAACGCGATTTGGATCGCTGGACTGGCGCTCTATGTGCTTGTCGAAAAACTGGCGCCGCCGGAGCTGCACATTAGCAAACTTGCGGGTGGGGCGCTGGTCATATGGGGCGTTGCTACAATTTGGGCCACGTGAATTGGTTTAGAAGCCAAAGATCCGTCTCTGCTGTAGCGCGAGATGCTCTTGCTGTTTCTCAAAATCACTTGTTATGCTTCAAGCGCAGACCGATGATTACACAATTGCGATCGAGCAGCTTTGCGGCAATGTCTTCAGCGAAATAGTCACCACTGGCGAACAGTTTCGGGTCGTGGCTATGTCAGGAAACTGGGGGCTCCTCGCAACGCTGCTGCGACACTAGAATTCGATCCCTAAATCTTGGGGGGCTGCGCGCGCCGCGGCTCTAAGTTCTGCAGAGAGTTCTGCGTCGCCCAGTGAGCGCGCCAGAACCATTCCTCCGATGCTCAATATGCACAAAGTGAGCGCCTGGCGTCGGGTATCGGGGCCCGCTGGCGCAAGGTTCTGCTCAAAGAGTTCCAGCATTGCGTCAAAAACCATTTTGTAAGAGCGCTGCACACCCGGCCCCGCCCGTGCAACATCGGATGGCACGGCGATCATCGGGCATTGATCTTCGACATTTTGGCTATGCTGTTCCGAGAGGTAGCCCTCCATGACCGCTTTGATCAATGCAGGCCCTTCGAGTTGATCATCTGCCGGTTTTTCCGAGGTCGTTTTTTGCAGTAAGCTGCTGACGGCCTCGGCGAAGACATCTTCTTTGTTCTTGAAATGATGATAAAAGCCGCCGCGCGAGAAGCCCGCATTGGCCATGATCTGGTCAATGGACGCGCCATCAAAACCATGAACGTTGAATAATTTACGTGCAGAATCAATGATTTGGCGTCTCGTGCGGGCGCGGTGCTCCGGCGTGTATGGCATGTTTTACCCTAATGGATCATCTGATTTCGAAAATAGCTATTTATGTTGTTGAACATAAATAGATAGCTGACAATGTGCACGCACTTTCTAAGACCAAACTGCCCAGATGGCTGGCTTATTCAAACGATCGTGCTGAGGAGATATTTAATGGCAACGCGCACTGTAACAGACGCAACATTTGACGCGGAAGTGCGCGAATCTGACATGCCAGTGCTTGTTGATTTCGGAACCGAGTGGTGCGCGCCCTGCAAACAATTGGCCCCGGTGCTTGAAGAAATTTCTACTGAGCTTAGTGGCAAAATAAAGATCGTTAAGGTCGATCTTGATCGCAACCCGAATACGGCCGCCAAAATGGGTGTGCGCGGTATCCCGGCGATGTTTCTGTTTAAAGACGGCGAGGTTGTTGCAAACAAAACCGGCGCGATACCTAAGGCCGTATTGCTGGCTTGGATTGCCGCCGAAATTACGGCGTAACTGGACTGGACTTGGGCTGTTGACAGCCGGGGTTGAAGATATGCAAGCCCGTTTAGACGCGGGCGCAGATCATAGCTATGCGGCTAACCTGCACTGCCGGGCTCAGAAGCGACATGACTTTCAGGCCCGCTTAGCCACCCTTATGATTGCGGTTTCACATCGATCTCTCGGGCCTCTTTTACCACTTCCATCACTGCAAATGAGTTTGTTTGGCGAATGCCGGGCAGCTTGCTGATCTGTTCGCCAAGGACGATGCGAAAATGTGCCATGTCTCTTGTGCGCACAATCAACACATAGTCGAACGAGCCAGCGATCATCAGACATGACTCGATTTCATCAACCTCCTGCACAGCGGTGTTAAAGTCATCAAGCGAGCTATTCGCCGTCGCGGCCATCGATATTTGCACCACCGACAAATGGCTATAGCCGAGCGCGTTTGGGTCAAGCACGGCGCAATATTTCTTGATTATGCCAGACTTTTCTAACCGGCGCACGCGCTCTGAGCAGGGCGTGTTGGTTAGGTTTATCCGTGATGCCAGCTCAACAATAGACAGCCGGCCATTGGCCTGCAACTCGTTAAGGATTCGGCTATCGATTTTGTCTAATTCTCTGCTCATGCAGGCGTTTTCCCTAAAAATCACTACTTATCCAAGCATTATCACCGGAACTAGCGGAAAGAAATGCGCAAACACTAGTGAAAATCACTAGAATGTGGTTAGAGGGAATACGTACTTATTTCAGCCCGCCATCCCCCTCTCGGTCAAAAGCGAAACATACGCTTCATCGGTTGGGCTGAGCAACAGGAGGAAAGAAATGCCGACAAAATTGGTCATTGGCCTCGATGGCGCAGGGTCTGGAAACCGTGCATTATCTTATGGCAAAAACTTAGCAGAACTGATTGGCGACTGCGAAATTCTAGTCGTCTACGTGATCGAATGGTCACCGTTCTCGTTTCATACACCCGAAGAAAATGCTCAGCGCCATAAGCGCCGCGAAGAAGAGCTGAAAATTGCACATGAGCGGGTGATTGACCCGGCATTGGCCATACTTAAAGCCGATGGGGTGATAGCTTCCGGTATCGTCCAGCACGGTGATGTTGCAGAAACGCTTAACCGGATTGCGATTGAACAAGGCGCGCAGCAAATTGTTGTTGGGCGTTCGTCTGAGGGTGGTTTTGCCAAGCGCGTCTTTGGCAGCTCAACCAGTAATCTTGTCATGCATGCCAGCGTGCCTGTGACAGTGATCGGGTAGGGACATCATGAAAAACTTTACAAAATACGGGCTTGCCGGCGCGGTGGCCGCACTCGCTGCCAGCCCGGCCTTGGCCCAAGAAGCCGTGAGCCTGGATCAAAAGGTAAACGACATTTTTGCCAGCGCGACAGGCTGGTTTGTCACCCTGATCTTTGCACCGTTTCCGGGCACCTCATTCCCGTGGATCGTGATGTGGCTGGTTGTCGCCGCCACAGTGTTTACCTTCTACTTTGGTTTCGTGCAGTTCCGGTTCTTCCGCCACGCTATCCAGCTGGTAAAAGGTGACTATTCTGACCCGAATGACGCGGGTGAGGTCAGTCACTTCCAAGCCCTTGCGACAGCGCTTTCGGGCACGGTTGGTTTGGGCAACATTGCCGGTGTGGCCGTGGCCGTTGGCATTGGTGGGCCGGGGGCGACTTTCTGGATGATCCTTGCGGGCCTTATGGGCATGGCGTCGAAGTTTACCGAATGTACGCTGGGTGTTAAGTACCGTAACGAATACCCTGACGGCACCGTGTCTGGTGGTCCGATGTACTACATCACCAAGGGTTTTGACGAGCTGGGCCTACCGGGCGGCAAAATTCTCGCCGTCATGTTCTCGATCTTTTGTATCTTGGGCGCGCTTGGTGGCGGCAACATGTTCCAAGCCAATCAGGCTCATGCGCAGATCTCAGGCATTTTCGGCGATTATCCCGGCTGGATCACTGGCGTCGTCTTTGCGGTTATCGTCTTTGCGGTTATCGTTGGTGGCATCAAATCCATCGCCAATGTCACTGAAAAGGTTGTGCCTATTATGGGCATTCTCTATGTCGGTGCAGCGCTGATCATCTTGCTGGTCAACTATGACAAAATCGGCTGGGCCTTTGGCCAGATCTTCACCGGCGCCTTTACCGGTCTCGGCGTGGCGGGCGGCTTTGTCGGCGCGCTGATCCAAGGCTTTAAACGGGCGGCGTTCTCGAACGAGGCTGGCGTTGGCTCGGCTGCTATTGCCCACTCCGCAGTGCGGACCAAAGAGCCGATCACTGAGGGCTTCGTTTCGCTCCTCGAGCCGCTGATCGATACGGTTGTAATCTGCACCATGACGGCGCTGGTTATCACCATCTCGCAACAGCTGATCACCGACCCGGAAACGGGTCTCTATGTGCTGAATGAAGCCGGAACTGCCGTTGCCACTATCGGCAATGTAAGCGGCGTTGGCCTCACTTCGGCAGCCTTTGGCTCCAGCATTAGCTGGTTCCCTTATGTGCTGGCGATTGCCGTGGTGCTCTTCGCGTTTTCAACCATGATCTCGTGGTCTTACTACGGGCTCAAAAGCTGGACGTTCCTGTTTGGCGAAGGCAAAAAATCAGAGCTGACTTTCAAGGTCATCTTCTGCGTCTTCATCGTGATCGGTGCGGCGGCCAGCCTTGGCCCTGTCATCGACTTCTCTGATGCGGCGATCTTTGCCATGGCGGTTGTGAACATCTTCGCGCTCTACTTCTTGATGAAGTTGGTACGCGTCGAGTTGATATCTTACAGCTCCCGCTTGGCGGCTGGCGAGATCAAACGCTTTAAGCATTAGGCTTTAACCATAAAACTAGGGGGCCCCGCGCAGTGATCTGCTTGGGGCCTTTTTTATGCGTCAGCCTGTGGCGGATAGCGTGAGTGTTGAAAAATTGCGCAACATCAGCGTAAAAAACCCATAAAAGGCGCGTAATTACCGGCTATTCGCGCCCGAACTGTTGACCCGAACAACCCGCTTCTCGGAGGGTAAAGCCAAGCAGATAGGGTAAGCAGAGGTGCGGCGCTTTTGCTCACGTACGTAATACGTCACCGTCGTGAGGCTGCCAGAATACCCATCCGCGTCACGCTAGGCGGTCAAAGATGCGCGTCGCTGTGTGACGTTGCTTTTTGATCAGGACTTTGT
>JAESRG010000187.1 GCA_016764785.1 Paracoccaceae bacterium | reverse complement strand
TGTTGGTCACATCCACCGTTTCGGCGTTGAATGAGATCCGCGTGGCGCGCAGCCCTGCAAATGTCAGAAACGTACCGGAACCGGTCATATCAATTTTAATCAGAAGGTCTTTGCCTTTTTGAGCAGCCATTTGAAAATTCCTTAATAAGAGCCATCATCGAGAATTGCGCGGAAAACCAACGCTATCCGGCGTTGTTCGGGTGAGACCCCGCGCCGCGCGCGAGATTTCAGAAATCGAAGGTTCACGAGGTTCCCGCGCGTTAGCGTCAAGTCGGCATCAATCAGCACATCACACACCGCGGCAGCGGCGGTTTTGGCTGTGTCGAACCCGGGAATATCGCTATAGATATTGATCTCAAAATCCAGCGTACTGCCCTTGTGAGTGGCACTAGATCGGTCCTTGGCACTGTCTTCACCCAACATCAGATAGGTGGTTTCCGGCGCCACAGGAACGGAATCGTAAATGGCAGTGCCCAGCAACACACCCAATGCGGTATCTGTCAAAAGTGCTGCATAAACAGCCTCTTGAAAGCTGACGCTCATTGCATAACTCATGACCGGCCCTCCTCTGCCCAGATCTCCAGATACTGTGCGGCCCCGTCCATTTCAGCGACCGCCAATATGTCAAACACGCGGCCGCCCTCAACAAAACGTTGCTCAGCCCGAGGGCGCGACGGCGACCCGAACGGGGCCGCGCGCGTGACAATTTTGAACTTTGTAATGGGCACCGTGCGGCCAGCAATCAGGCGTTCTGCGCCACCGCGCGCGTCGATACTGGCCCAGATTTCGCCCACCGGCGTCCACACCTCGGTGACGCCGCCCATGCTGTCGGGGGTGCGGATCGCCTCCTCCAACACCAGTTTTCTATTCAGGTTCGGCACGCTCATGCTGCACCCAATCGCAGGTCACGATATGGTTCCAACAGCGCCAGAACCCCGAATGGCATCTGCCCAGTGGCCTTCACCAAATCGTTCCGGTTCTCGTAATAATTCGCTGCCAGCAGAAAAACCGCCTGTCGCAAATCTGCTGGCACATCCAGCCAAATGCCAAACCCGGCATCAAATGAAATCACCGCAGACCCGTTGCTTGGCACCTCAGGCAACGTGCTGCCCATCGGCATAACCCGAGGCCGCGCCCCGTCAAACTCCAGCCGATAGGTCGCCGAATCCACCGGCGTTGATACGCCCACGCCATCAATCAGCACAATCTGGCTGACTGCATTCACCGGCGCGACGGGCAGAACCTGCGCGCTGCGGTCTCGGCGCCAGACATAGACCTGCCAATTAAACCCGCGCGCGATCAATATCTTGCCAGTGCGCATTTCAATCGCCCCCATCGCAGCGCGCAGCATTGATTCCAGCAGCACATCTTGCCCGCCGTCATCAGTAAACCCGCTGCCCAGCCGCATGAATTCACTGAATTCAGCCACCGGAAAATCCGCTGTCACCAGCGGCGTTGTTTCAGTCAATTTCATGGAATTCTCCTGATTGTTGCGTTGGGTCTTTCCGGCCAATCCGCAGGATAATCCCGCGTTTCAGCACCCGCCCCGCATCGGTGCCAACGGCGCATGTCAGCAGGTAAACCTGCCCTGACACACCGCCCGTAAGCACCGCGCGCGACCCGTGCGCAGTCAAAGTTTGTTCGATTATTTTCAAACAGTTGGGGTCATCGTCCACAGGCTGAACCGTCCAGCCCAGATCATCCACCACTGTCTCGTTTTTTTTCAGATAGCCCGCGCGCCAGTCAAAACTTAACGTTAACTCAGAATCCGGGTCTTTCAGAATTGTGCCATTCATATGTTTTTCAGGTCCGATCAATTGCAAAAAGATGCCCTCGCACCGCCCGAGCGGAGGGAGAAACACAAAACCAGAAGATGCGAGGAAGCACCGATGCGGGGGCCAGTCCCCCCGCACCATCACCATGTCAGCGCAAGCGCTTACGACACGGCGAATTTCAGCAATTTGATCGCGGCAAAGTCAGAAACATCGCCACCAATACGTTTGGTTGCATAAAACAACACATGTGGTTTAGCGCTGAACGGGTCACGCAATATCCGCAGATCAGGGCGTTCAGCAACCGTATACCCAGCGCCAAAGTCACCAAATGCAATCGCAGTGGAATCAGCGGCAATATCGGGCATATCCTCGGCAATTAGCACAGGGTATCCCATTAGGCGCGCAGGCTCACCAGCGGCCAGACCATCAGACCAAAGGAAACGGCCATCAGCATCTTTCATTTTGCGAACAGCACCAGCGGTTTTGGAATTCATCACAAACGCCGCATTGGCGCGGTAACGTGCACCAAGTGCATAAACCAGATCAACGATAGCATCTGCCGGGTCAACGCCGTCAAAATCACCGGCAGCACCGGTGGCCACATAACCCAGATCGCCCCAGGCCCAGCTGGCGTTATCCACAGCAGCATAAGTCAGAAAACCGGTCGGTTTATCAATGCCGTCACCCGAAATAAATGCCATGCTCTCAGCGCGGCTGAACTTGTCAGCAATACGTGTGGCCAACCAGCCCTCAACGTCAAACGCGCTGTCATCCAACAAACGTTGCGACGCTTTTGGCAGGGCCGAAAGCTCATGCAGCGGGATCGAAATACGATCAATCTGCGGCGTGCCGGTTTCAGTGGTCGACGAAGTTTCATCAGCCCAACCAGCGCCAATATCGGTGTGGTCAACCAGCACGTCAAACGCGGTGGATTCGACCTGAACCACATTGGCAATGGCCCGAATGCTGGACGCGCCGCGCAAAACAGATGTGATCTGATCCGCAGTTTGCGGGTCCACCAAATAGCCGCCATCAGCGGAAACAGTGGTCGACAGGCCTTTGCCTTCCAGTGCTAAACCACGCAAAGCGTCGTCATCTCCTGACCGAAGATAGGCAGAAAACGCCTTTTTGTGGGGCATTTCAACGTCAGCAAAAGTTGACAAAGCCGGGCGGCTCGCGGAGATAGATTTACGATCAAGCATGTTCAAACGATTTTCCTGTTCTTTAAGTTTAGATTTAAGATTAGCCTGGAACTCACTGAATTCACTCAGAAAGCCCTGAAGTGCAGCCTTGACTTCCACAGCAGGACCCTGACCCGCGGCGCCGCCACGGGATTTGCTTTCGGTATTACCCATTAGTTTTCCTCTTGGTTTCAAGCGTTTCGAGATCGATAAGTCATGCATCATTTTTTCATCAAGGCAGCGGATGTGAAGCATCCGCGTTTGATGAAAAAATGATTCAATCAACTCGAAACGATAAACTGGTCGATTAAACCAGCAAGTCTCTGGCCGCGCGAAACGTTTCGGCCAGATTTTGCGCCAACGCTTCCTCATCTGAGGAAGGCTGCACTCGCGCCTCGGAGAGCATGGGGAATGTCACCAGTGACACTTCCCACAGCTCAATTTCATGCAGCAAACGACCGCCACCGGCCTTTTCACTGCGTTTGGTACGGTATCCAATCGACAACCCGTCAATCGCGCCCGCTTCCAATAAAACCTGTGCCTCGCGGCCGGCTTGAACTTCCGTCAACAGCCGCCCCTTGACCCGCAGGCCCTTGGCATCTTCAAAAATCTCGTCCCAAACACCGATCGGCTGGTGCGGGTTGTGCTGCCACAGCATTTTCACCTTGCCGCCCCGCGCAGACAGGCGTTTCAGACAGGCCGCATAGGCACCCTTTTGTACCACGTCACCACCTTGATCAGACGCGCCAAACAGACTGGCATAACCACTGATTTCAGCGCCCTCAACAACGGCATCCTCTAGCGCGCAAAATTTGGTTTCATAGGATGGCCCCATGAAATTTTGATAATTCATCTTAATTTCCTTCCGTAGGGTGGGTGCTCGCACCCACCATTCAACCGCCTCGAAAAATAGAAAGTGCCACATCTGCAGCAAACAGACTGGCCGCGCCATACACGGCCAACCACATGCGTTTCTCCAGTCTTTCCAATGACTTCTCGATGGTTTCTAACCTGCGTTCCAAGCCAAGCCAGCGTTCATCCGTGACCCGTTCGTGCGCCTCAATCCGGGCCGAGGCCGCGTCAAAAGGTTCATAAAGAAACCTCGAACCAGCTCGCGCCTTACTCATCGGCAAGGCTCGGCAATCCCAGCATTTGACGTTTTTCAGCGTCGGTCAAAAACCCCGCAGCCGACACCCGCCGCCACTGACTTTCACGTTCAACCGCAAGGGCCGGAATGCTATCCAGATCGGCTTTCAACGCCAAATCTTCGCTATAAAAATCCGACATCCAATTGCTGATGCCCCCCATAACACGCCCAACCAACGGTAAGATGGTCAGCCGGAAAAACGCGCGGTTTGCCTCAGCATAATTGGCATACGTCGCATCACCGGGCAGCCCCAGCAACATCGGCGGCACCCCGAATGCCAACGCGATTTCACGCGCCGCACTTTCCTTGGTTTTCTGAAATTCCATGTCTGACGGGCTAAACCCCATCGGTTTCCAGTCCAAACCGCCCTCCAACAACATCGGACGCCCGGCATTTGCCGCGCCCTGATGGTGGTTTGACAGCTCGTCCACCAGCCGATCATACTGATCCTGCGCCAATGACCCCATGCCGTCGGCACCCTTGTAAATAATAGCCCCCGAAGGCCGCGCCGCGTTATCCAGCAGCGCTTTTGACCATTTGCTAGCGGAATTATGCACATCCATGGCGCTGGCCGCAGCCTCCATCGGCGATAGACCATAATGGTCGTCGCTAGGGTGAAACGATTTTACGTGCAAAATCGACTGAACCTCGCCGCGCATATCAAACCGATGTTTTTTGCCACCAACCGCGTATTCATACGCCACCGGCCAACCATCAGCACCGGGCACAACCCGCATCCGATCTGATCGCAGCACGAACAGCTCACGCGGCGCGCCATCCTCAAGCCCAGCGGCTTCCAGATACCCATCGCCCGACAGCAACAGTTGCCCGAAAAATGCTTCCAGCAAATCCGCCGCACCCTGCGTCGGGTTAGGCCGCGCCAGCAAAGACAGCAAAGGGTGGCTTTCATACCGCCGCTCAGAATCTTGCAAAATCAGTGGCACGTTGGCCGCGGCCTCGGCGATCATTTTAACACAGCGAAACCCAACCGGATTACCCACAAAACCATTGCGGGTTAGGCTGGCAGTGTCTCGCCCCGACCATGCCGCACGCCCGCCAGAATGAACACTTACCACCCTAGCTGCCGCGCTGGATTTTACCTCTATGTCCGGCTTGGACGACTTAAAAAGCTGCAAAACCATAAAGTTATGCCCCCTAGTTGAGTTTTTGAATTATTATATGATGGGGCGAACCCCACTGCTCAAAGCCCGCGAACCTTGGGGGCTAAAAATACTTTTGCTGGGTCAATCATCAAATCGGTGATCGCCCAAACCATCGCGTCAACACGGTCAGGGCTGGCCCTGCCGGTAAAACCTTGCGCGGTGAACTGGCACATTTGGTCCTCCAGTTCCGGCATTCCGTTCAGATGTGCGACACGACCTTGCTCATAAAGCGCCGCCACCGGCTCAGCCCGCGCGACCTTGCCACGGCTGGCCCGCACGGCCCGATACGCAATCAGCGGATCAATTTGACGGATCAAACTTTCGACCAGCTCGCCGCCTTGGTTTACCTCAGCCACTAGCCTGTCGGCCCCATATTCATGGAAGATACGCACCGCGTGGGCCGCCCATTGCTGCGGGCTGGCCCCTTGAATACTGGCGTCAGCCAATACAACCGAGCGCCACGTCGTTGGTGCCCCTTCCGCATAAACCCCGGCCACCACGATCCCGCAGGTATCAGCCGATTTGCCCGTGGTTACCGGCGGGTCCACCGCCGCCACAATCCGCGAAAATGCGCCAACGTCTGACACCCGACCCTCATCCAAAGCCTCCAGCGTCCATAACGCCCCCTCGTCCGAGGTCAGCAATTCGCCGTTAAGTTCTTGACGGCCCAGCCGCGTGCCTTTGTATTTCTCAGTGACATATTTCAAGAACGAACTAGCCAAATTAGCCCGGTTCGCTGACGTCGGCGCTGAGGTCTTAACCGTGGCCCCGTCGTCCAGAATTTCTCGTAATAACCGATTGTTACGCGGCGTTGTTGTCACAACCTGCCGCGGGTTATCCCCCAGCCGCAACGCAAATTGCAGCATGTCCCATGTGTCTTGCCCACGTTTCCATTTCGCCAACCCGTCAACCCAGGCACAATCAAATTGCGGCCCACGCAAGCTTTCCGGATCACTGGCCGAAAACACCTGCGCCACCGCCCCGTTTGGCCAAAGCAACCGTTTACGGGTTGCCTGCCACTCAGGTTTCCGGTCCGGCGGGCAGCAAGCAATCAGCCCACTTTCCCCAAAAACCATCACCTCGCGGGTCTGGTCGATCGTCTCGCCAATCAGCGCTACGTTTCGACACAACCCCGCATCCAGCGGCCCTGCCCCCTCAAC
>JAESRG010000186.1 GCA_016764785.1 Paracoccaceae bacterium | reverse complement strand
AAAGCTGCGCCGATGTCATACGCGATTTCAGTGTTTAACTGGTCGCCCAATTTTCCGCGAATATCATAGGCTTTAAAACAATCGAGGCTGCGCAATGGGGTGTCTCCGACAAATGAGGGCGGTTTAAAATGGTTTAACAGTGATGCAGTATACATTTCCAGACAATTCGAATTCACGCACAGAAGGTTAAAAACTGTCTAGTATTTAACACACTATTTTGCTGGGCAGGTCGGTTGCAAAACCGTTTTTTTACTTTTTCATTCTAAAAATTACACGGGTTCTAAGGTTAGATGGAGTGGGAAATATGGGTCGTTCTGGCTTGGATAAAGTGTGGAAAATTCTAAGAAGCAGTCGGGCGCGATTTGCGCTGATACACGGCGTGATTCTGATGGTTCTGCTTATTTACATCAACAGTTTGCCCGCAAAGGCGGATGCTATTCGGTTGACGGAAAACTTTGAACCGGGTGCGGCGCAGGCATTTGAGCATGCTTTAACACCCCTAATTGACACAGTTATTCTTGATGTCAGCGGTGGATACCTTACCGAGGGTCTGGAAATTGGCCGGATTATTCGGGCACGTCAGATGCGGGTGATTGTGCCAGCAGGTGCCACCTGCCTGTCTGCCTGTGCTGAGGCGTTTCTGGGCGGTGTGCAGATGCAAATCGACGGGACATTGGCGTTTCATATCCCGCGTGTTGTGCGATCAAGCTCGCGTAATCAAGCATTTTCACAGGGATTAACTGGCGGGACGTTGACCGCGATTTATCGTTATGAGATGGGTTTCGGGTTTGATTTGACACGCAGCATTAATCGTTGGACCACCAGTAATCGGCTACTGGCCTTTGAAAGCACAGCAGAACTGATGCGTTACAAAGGCCCGGGAAGCGGGGCGCAATTGCCCCGTTTCTATCAGTATTAAGATAAATGTTTTGCGGCAATTTTGAGCGCAAAAGGTTTCATCTGGTCGCCGTGTTCGGCAAGAAATTGTCGGGCGCGGTCGGCATCGTGTTTGGACAGATCGCGGATCCACCAGCCAATGGCCTTTTGAATGAACCATTCTGGGTCAGTGACATAAGACGCTGCCCAGCCCAAAATCTGTTCGCGTTCGGCGTGCTTATCGCCTGGCAAGTGGTTCAGTTTGGCCCACGGAAGGGTCACGACAAGTGCCGCACGCCGTGACCAAAGGTGGTCAGATGTTGTCCATGCTTCAACCTGATTAAGGCGTGAAGGGTCGGCAAGCAAACGTCTCGCACCTGCCGAACAGGCGTGATCGGCAATCGCCCAGGAATCAAAGTCAGGCACCCAAGAATGGATCAAATCCCATGCGGATTGATCGCTGGGGCGCATTCGTGCCTGAATTAGCAGTTTTGCCGCGGCAATACGGGCTTCCAAAATGTCGGACTGCCACAGTTCGTCCGCCAGCGCGACACGTTCAGCAACGTCGCGCGCGGCACGCCATTCTTTGACTAAGTCATCAATCTGCGGGTTCGAAACGCCTAACACCTCGCGGGTGGTTTTATGATAGGCGGCCATTTCTACGGCTTTTTCAGAGTCTTTAATGGCGCGAAGTTGATCTAGCGGAGTCATTTTTTGGCTTTCAAATTGCGCAGACGTTGCATCATGCGATGCCCCATCCCCGGCTTGTTTTCTTGACGCGCGCGGGAAACGGCAAGCGCGTCAGCGGGGACGTCTTTGGTAATGACCGACCCAGAGCCGATCAGCGCATTGTCCCCAATCACCACCGGCGATACCAGCGCAGTGTTGGACCCGATAAAGGCATTTTTGCCGATGGTCGATTTGTGTTTGAACACGCCGTCGTAGTTGCAGAAAATCACACCCGCGCCGATGTTGGTGTCTTCGCCGATATGGGCGTCACCGACGTAAGCGAGGTGGCCAATTTTGGCGCCTTGATCGATCTGCGCGGCTTTGATTTCAACAAAATTGCCAATACGAGCATCGCCGCCAATTTCAGCACCGGGGCGCAACCGTGCGAACGGGCCGATCTGGGCAGCTTCAGAAATATGACAGCCCTCAAGATGGCTAAAAGCTTTCAGCGTCACGTTGTTTTCGACCGTCACATCGGGGCCAAAGAACACGTTTGGCTCAATGGTAATATCGCGGCCCAGCACGGTGTCTTGGGCAAAGAAAACAGTTTCTGGCGCGGTCATGGTCACGCCATTTTCCATCGCCGCTGCACGGGCTTGTCGCTGGAAAGCGGCCTCGGCGACCGCAAGGTCTTGGCGCGAATTGACGCCCATTGTTTCAACCTCAGCGCAATGAATCGCAGCACAGGTTAGCCCGCGCGCGTTGGCAATTGCGATAATGTCGGTCAAATAGATTTCGCCGTTTTTATTGTTGGCTTCAACGTCACCCAACAGCGAGAATAGCAGCGCCGCCGGGGCACAAACTACGCCGGAATTACAAAAACTAACGGCCAACTGGGCTTCGGTGCAGTCCTTGGCTTCAACGATGGCTTGCAGCTTGTTGTCGGTCACGATCAAGCGACCGTATCCGCCGGGGTTAGTGGCCTCAAAACCCAGCACGACCACATCGTTTCCCGCAGCGCGTGCGGTCAGCATATCTGTCAGGGTATCGGGTTGAATAAAGGGCGTGTCGCCATAAAGCACGATGATATCGCCGTCAAAATCAGCCAGTTCGCTGGCTTGCAACACTGCATGGCCGGTGCCATTTTGCACGTCCTGCTGCGTGACACTTACCGTTTCGTCGATGTCGGTTGCCAGCGCGGCAACCTGTTGAGCGCCGTGCCCAACGACGACTACGGTTTTATCCGCTTCGATCTGCGCGACGCTAGCCATCACATGGCCCAGCATTGGTACGCCAGCAATTTTGTGCAGAACTTTGGGCAAGTCAGAGTTCATACGGCTGCCCTGACCAGCGGCCAGAATAATGGTTGCTATTGGCATTTCGGCCTCCTTGTTTTGGGTTAACTATACCAGTCGGGGATCAGGCGCAAAGATGAAAGGGGCCTTGAATAAATTGGTGGGCTGGGGGCATTTCTGCCCCCAGCCAAAGCAAATAATTATGCAGCGCGACGGCGCGGACGATGCCGGCGACGGCTGTTGTTTGGTTTGCCGCCATCAGCCTTTTTTGCAGCCCGAGGAGGCTGAGGCACGTCGCTATCTGCTAGCGGTGATCCGTCAGCAGAAAGGGCCGGAATCTTCATCTTGATCAGGCGCTCAATCGCGCGCAGCAGTTTGATTTCATCCGGTGCGCAGAACGAGATCGCCAGACCAGACGCGCCGGCACGCGCGGTGCGGCCGATGCGGTGAACATACGATTCAGCCACATGGGGCAGATCATAATTGACTACGAGCTCAACCCCCGGCACGTCGATACCACGTGCGGCGATGTCGGTTGCAATCAACACCGGCATGGTGCCTTTTTTGAAGGCGTCCAACGCACGGGTCCGTTGACCTTGCGATTTATTACCGTGAATTGCAGCCGCGCCAAAATTTTCAGCGTTCAGCTTGCGGGCGATTTTGTCAGCCCCACGTTTGGTGCGCGAAAACACGATAATGCGTTTGCCCGGATGGGTGCGGCACAGTTTTGCCATCGCATTCACTTTGCCGTCGGCTGGCAAGTGCATGACGCTTTGGGTTACTTTGTCGGCGGTTTTTGCGACCGTAGCAACCGTAACCTCAATCGGGTCGTTCAGATAATCAGCAGACAATTTGCGAATTTCGCGTGGCATGGTAGCCGAAAACAGCAATGTTTGGCGCTTGGCTGGAAGCAATTTCAAAATGCGGCGAATGGCGGGCATAAACCCGATATCCAGCATTTGGTCGGCTTCATCAAGAACGATGGTTTCGATATTATTCAGACGCACGGATTTTTGGCTAACCAGATCTTCCAGCCGTCCGGGTGTGGCCACCAGAATGTCGACGCCGTTGCGAATGGCCTGTTGTTGCCGCTTGATCGGCACGCCGCCAACAACGCAAGTTGAGCGCAGCGAAAGTTTCTGCCCGTAATCACGCACGGATTTTTCAATCTGCGCGGCAAGTTCGCGGGTCGGTGACAAAATAAGCACACGGACCACACGGTCTTTGCCACGACCCGAGCCGCCATGCAGCCGTTGCAGCAAGGGCAGGGTGAAAGCAGCGGTTTTGCCGGTGCCTGTTTGGGCAAGGCCAACAACATCGCGGCCTTCAAGAATGGCAGGAATGGCTTTAGCTTGGATCGGGGTCGGGGTCTCGTAACCTTGGTTCGCCAAGGTTTCCAGCAACGGCTTGATTAAGCCGAGTTCAGTAAATGACAATATGTATTCTTTCTGTAGAATGGCGCGGTGTTCCGCGCGGTTGGAGCGTCGATTGCGACAGGCTCCAGCGTTGTTAAGGCGCAGAGTGGCCGCATGGCAGGCGGTTATCCGCATTGCCATCCGCCGCGTAAGATCAGAAAGAGACAGCTTTGTCAATAGGGGTGGTGACCAAGGCCGAATACGCACATTCACCCCCCCTAAGAGGGATTCTGGTTAACATACATAAGCCGCACGGCAACATAACAGGGAACCAGTGCGGGTATTATTTTCCGTCATCGGCCGGTTTTCTCGGGAATGAGCCCCCTTGGACTGAACCGCAAGGCAAGCAACAAGATAACCCCCATCAGGAACAGGCGCAGATGCGCGGCTGAATCAATCAGGTGGTTGCGTAAGCCGCTGTCTTCAGCCATGCCAGAGGTGACCAGATGCATAAGGGCTGGGCCGCCCCGTTCGGCTTCGATCCAGACGAACCAAATCAGGAAACCGCCCAACACTGACCCCCAGTTATTGCCTGACCCGCCAACGATCACCATCACCCAGATCAGAAACGTAAACCGCAACGGGTTGTAAGCACCTGGGGTGAATTGCAGGTCCAGCGTGATTAGCATAGCGCCGGCAATGCCCACCACGGCTGATCCGATAACAAAGGTTTGTAAATGGCGTTTGGTAACGTCTTTGCCCATGGCCTCGGCTGCGTCGCGGTTATCACGAATGGCACGCATCATGCGGCCCCACGGTGATTTCAGCGCTTTTTCAGACAGATACATGACGATGACCAGCACAATAGTGAACATCAATGCGGTGCCGATTTTTACGAAAATCCCTGAAAAGGGCACGGGCTGAGCACCCAGCATTTCACAAAGCGACAAGAACCAATCGGAGGTTTGCAGGTCAATAGCGCGGGGCATAGGCCCCTGAAGGCCTGAAATGTTTTTGACCCCGCGCGCCAGCCAGTCTTCGTTTTTCAAGACGGCAATGATGATTTCGGATATCCCCAGCGTGGCAATAGCCAGATAATCTGAGCGTAAACCCAACGCGATTTTACCAACCACCCATGCGGCCCCCGCAGCAAATATGCCCCCTATGGCCCAGCTAAACACGATGGGCAGGTTTGCGCCGCCCAAATACCCGGTGAGCGCCGGATCAATCGATTCAATAGCATCGGTCGCGGGGTCAAAGAAATGACGTGTTGCAAAGTACCCGATCACGACGGTTAGCACCGTGGCAATGCTGCGAACCCTACCCGTTAGCTTGCGCCGCAAAACGACCACCGCAGCGATTGTACCCAGCATAACCAGCAAGGATACGCCCAAGCCAGCACCACCAGCGGCCCACGCTTCGGCCACCGGTTCTGTGCGGGTCAGCACGGCTGCAACCCCGCCAAGTGCGGCGAACCCCATGATTCCGACGTTAAAAATACCGGCATAACCCCACTGGATATTAACCCCCAGCGCCATGATCGACGAGATAATACACAGGTTAAGGATGGTCAGCGAATACGCCCAGCTTTGAAATTGACCGGCCAGCAACAGGGCCAGCGCCATCGCAGCAAACAAAAGGAAATTTCTCATAGTACTTTCCCCTTAAAGATACCCGTCGGTCGCCACAGCAGCACCAGAACCAGAATAACAAAGCTTACGGCGAATTTGTAATCGGTCGACAAAAGCTGCACCAACCCTTCGGGTGCCCATCCATCGGGCCCCAAATACGCCAAGAATTTCTTGTAGGCATAGGTGATGGTGACCTCGGAAAACGCGATCACGAACCCTCCGGCGATGGCGCCCAGCGGGTTGCCGATACCACCAACAATGGCTGCGGCGAACATTGGCAACAGTAGTTGGAAATAGGTGAACGGTTTAAACGATTTGTCGAGACCGTACAGCACACCCGCGATTGTTGCCAAACCGGCGGCAATGATCCAGGCGACCATCACTACTTTGTCGGGGTTAATGCCTGACAACAACGCCAGATCTTCGTTGTCGGAATAGGCGCGCATGGCCTTGCCAGTGCGCGATTTTTGCAAGAACCAGAACAGGGCAACAACCACCATAACCGCAATGACGACAGTCAACAGTTGAGTGGTGCGAATGGCTAAGCCCTCGGCCATGCCAGTGGCTTCTTTGAATTCGCGGGCCTTGATGATAAAGCGACCGCCATCGGTGAAACGCTGCTCACCGGGGCCGATAATCAGACGCACAACGCCGTTGGTGACAAACATCACCC
>JAESRG010000185.1 GCA_016764785.1 Paracoccaceae bacterium | reverse complement strand
TTATGCGTTAAAGGTTTCTTAACCAAAAATCTGTTAAATTTCCGTCGAATTAGAGGGAAATTTAATGATTATTATCGGCACTGCGGGTGATGATACGCTTGAAGACACAGGGCGTCGCGACAAACTAACTGGCGGTGACGGGTTAGACGTATTTGTGTTGGGGCGCGATGGAAAACGTGATTTTATCATGGATTTTGAAGACGGCGTCGACAGGGTTGATTTTAGCGATTTCAATGTCACCTACGAAGAATTATTTATTTATCAGATAGATACCTATCGGTTCGTGGTCGAAATTCGCGGGGAATTAACCGAGATAAACTTCCAACCGCCCGAGGTTGGCGACCCGCCAATCATGCTCACAGTTGATGATTTTCTGTTTGATCCGGGCGCTGCTGCGCCGGGGGTAAACCTGATCGCTGATACAGATGGCAGGGACAAGCTGATTGGCACTGGCCGACCCGATGTTTTCTTGTTCAATCCAGATGGGGTGCGCGACGCCATTCGTCGGTTTGAGCTGGGAAAAGACCAGATTGATATTACAACCTTTGACACGACTTTTGCGGACCTGGATATCCAAACCATCCGACCCGGGCGGATTATTATTACTTTCGAGACCGACACTTTCGAGACCGAACATTTGATTATCAACGACCGCTCAAAACTATTGGTAGCTGAGGATTTCACGGCTGACGACTTTATTTTTGCTTAACCCGGTACCCCGCCCAACATTTGCCTTTCAACTGTTTTTCGATAGAAAGACGGTATGGGTAAATTTGGCCAAATCGTTATTCTCAATGGGGCGCCGCGATCTGGAAAGTCGAGCATCGCAACTGAAATCCTTGGAAATTTCGTGGGCAATTGGGTAAGCCTTGGCGTTGACAACACAATGCAGGCAATGCCTGACAGCCTCCGCCCTGGTATCGGACTGCGCCCCGGCGGCGAGCGACCGGAATTGGAGGAATACATTGTTTCAAGTTACGGGGAACTCTACAAAACCATTCGGGTACAAAGTCTGTTGGGGATAAACGTTGTCGTTGATGTCGGGCATCATGATAATTATTCAAAACCATTAGGGATTTTGCCGCGCTGCCTGAACATTCTAAAAGGATTACCGGTGATGCTGGTTGGTGTTCGCTGCGCACTACCAGAAATTCTGGCGCGCCGGGCGCTAACCCCTTCGGACTATTTGTCATCTCAAGACGGGCAGCCAGTGCCAGCGCCGATATTACTTTGGCAGAAAGCGGTGCACGTACCGGGGGTCTATGACCTTGAAGTCGAAACCTCTACAGCCACACCGGCGGAATGCGCTGACAGTATTGCTGCGTTTTTGAACGGTAACACCCTTAGTGCGGCCGCCGCGACAATCATGGCCGCCAAATAAAAAGCCCCCGCAAAATGCGAGGGCTTTTCTAATTTTTCTAACCGGTTTGGCTTAAGCTGCTAGTGCAGCTTTGGCCTGATCCACAATCACTGTGAATGCTGCCGGTTCGTGTACGGCAAGGTCAGCTAGAACCTTACGGTCAACCTCAATACCAGCCAGTGATAGGCCGTTGATGAACTTGGAGTAGTTCAACTTGTCGTCGTTCAGACGCACAGCAGCATTGATCCGTTGAATCCACAACGCGCGGAAATTGCGTTTGCGCATTTTACGGTCGCGTGTGGCGTATTGGTTGGCTTTATCAACCGCCTGCGTAGCAGTACGGAAGTTCCGCGAACGCGCGCCATAATAACCTTTTGCGGCTTTGATGACTTTGCGGTGGCGGGCATGGGACGCTGGGCCCCCTTTAACTCTAGACATTTTTCAGGCTCCTTAACGCGCGTATGGCATGTATGATTTCACAATTTTTGCATCGGCTTTGCACAACAGCGTCGTGCCCCGTGCATTGCGAATGAATTTATTGGAACGTTTGATCATACCGTGCTGTTTACCAGCCTGGGTCGCTTTGACCTTGCCTGACGCGGTTACCTTAAAGCGCTTTTTGGCGCTCGATTTAGTCTTCATCTTGGGCATTTCCGTCTCCTTCTTAAGGATTGGTAGTAGGGTGCGACTCGGCAGCCCTATTCGGCCGGTCTCACCAGTGAAGCGTGGCTTTTAGGCCGTTCCAGCGTGCATTGCAACGACAAAATATCAGTTCAGGGTCTGGCCGATCAGCTTATACAATGCATTGGGAATATCGGCGGCATTCAAACCAATCGAGACTGAAATATCCGGCCCGCTGAAATTGGAAATATGTGCATAATACATCAATCCACCGCCGCCAGCCAAAAACAGCACTGCCAATACCGCAGAGCTTTTTTTGTTAAGCGACGCCACCAGAAACAACAGGCCGATAAGGATGCACACGCTGCCAGCCAAAATCGATAATTCATAATCTGACATGCATTCCTCCAAGGTGTAATAGGTGCCGAATTGCGTTAAGTAATCCGGCAGGCCTAAGATTTAGTCAAGATCATTGCCGTAGATCAGTTTTTCATTCACTGGCGCCACGCGCAGAATGTTGGTGGTGCCTGGCGTGTTGAACGGCACGCCTGCGGTCACGACAATCATGTCGTCCTCGTTGGCGAACCCGTATTCCTTGGCCGCTTTTGCAGCGCCAACTACGGCCATTTTGAAACGATCAACCTCGGTGATGACCACGCAGTGCAGACCCCAGACTAACGCCAACCGCCGCGCAGTACCAACCATGGGTGTCAGCGCGATAATTGGCACCCGGGGGCGTTCACGCGCCGCCAATTGTGCCGTAGTGCCTGACTGGGTGAAACACACGATGGCTTTGACATCGGTCGTTTCCGCCACTTCGCGCGCCGCAACGGTGATCGCATCTGCAACCCCCTGACGTGACGGTGTATACGAGGCGTTGATGCCTTCACGATACATCACGTCTTTCTCAACTTCCTCAGCGACGTTGTTCATGGTGGTCACGGCCTCAATCGGGTAATCACCCGCGGCAGATTCTGCTGACAGCATCACTGCATCAGCACCGTCATAAATCGCTTGCGCGACATCCGAGACCTCAGCGCGGGTTGGTACTGGCGATGAAATCATGCTTTCCATCATCTGGGTGGCCACAATCACGGGTTTACCAACCCGGCGACAGGCCATAATCAACCGTTTCTGGATCGGCGGCAGGGCGTGAACCGGCAGTTCTACGCCCAGATCGCCCCGCGCCACCATGATGCCGTCAGATACCGCAAGGATATCTTCAAACGCATCCACGGCTGCAGGTTTTTCGATTTTCGAGATAATTTTAGCACGCCCAGAGGCTAGATGCCGGGCTTCCTCAACATCCGATGGACGCTGCACAAAAGACAGGCCCAGCCATTCGACGCCCAGTGAGCAAACGAATTCAAGGTCAGCGCGATCTTTGCTCGACAGGGCTGCCAAGGGCAGCACTACATCAGGAACATTCACGCCCTTACGGTTCGAAATTTCGCCGCCAACTTCGATTTTAGTGAGCGCAAAATCGTCGCCGCATTCGGTCACCGACATGCGGATTTTGCCGTCGTTGACAAGCAGGGTTGAGCCAACCTCCAACGCTTTGAAAATCTCGGGGTGCGGCAGGCAAACACGGGTGTCATCGCCCGGCGTAGTGTCAAGGTCAAAGCGGAAGGGCCGCCCCTCAACCAGCATTTCAGGGCCGTTGGCGAACTCACCGCAGCGCAGTTTCGGGCCTTGCAAATCGGCCAGAATGCCGATGGGGCGGTTCAATTCGACCTCCAGCTCACGGATGATTGCATGGCGCACGCCGATTTCCGCATGTGAGCCGTGGCTCATATTCAGGCGGAAAACATCTGCGCCGGCGATAAACAGCGCCCGGATCATTTCTTTTGTATCGGATGCCGGCCCAAGGGTCGCGACGATCTTGACGTTGCGACGCCGTCTAATTCCAGTAGTCATAGTATCTCTTTCAGTGCCAAGGTGGCGGGCCTGTGGGCAATATACCCGAACATTCCCGAGATGTCCGAATAATTTACCGCAATATCCTGTCTTTTTCGCACAGCGTACTGGCTCATGATTTCGTGCAGGAGTATCAATGATCCCGAATCAACGAGTGGAAACGGCATGGCGGACAATATTTCTTTTGAGATTTTCAATGAAGCCGCGACTGCTCCTATATTAGTGCTGTGTGACCACGCCAGCAATGTCGTGCCTGCCTGCGTGAATGGCGGAAGTCTTGGTATTGATCCTAGCGATATGCAGCGTCATATCGCTTTTGATATCGGGGCAAAAGAACTGGCGCAAAAGTTGGCGGTCAAGTTGAATGCACCGATGCTGGCGACCAAATTCTCGCGTTTGGTGATCGACCCAAATCGCGGCGAGGACGACCCGACCATCTTGATGAAAGTCTATGACGGCACGATTATTTCAGGCAATCGGCACGCTGATGCGGATGAGCGTGAACGTCGAATTGCGGCGTTTCATCGACCGTACCATGCGGCGATTTCTGATCAGATTGACCGCATGATTGCGTCAGGCAATACGCCGGTGCTGATCTCTATCCACTCGTTTACCCCCCAATTACGCAGCCGTCCCAAACGGCCTTGGCATGTGGGCATTTTGTGGGATCACGATGCGCGCATTCCCAAACCGCTTATCGACATGCTTGCCAAAAATCCGGATATCTGTGTGGGGGATAACGAACCTTATTCCGGCGATCTGCGCGGCGATACCATGTGTTTTCATGCCACTAAACGCGGCTTGCCGCATGTGCTGATTGAACTGCGCCATGATCTGATTGATCGTGAAGCGGGCCAAGAGCATTGGGCGAATATCCTTGCGAAGCCGTTGATTGACATCATTAATTCTCTACCAAAGGAACCACAAAATGGATGACCAAACCCGTATTGAACTAGAAGCCGCTGCCTTTCGCCGTTTGCGCGATCACCTGGCAGAACGCACTGATGTGCAAAATATCGACATGATGAACCTGACGGGGTTTTGCCGAAATTGCCTGTCGCGCTGGTATCAAGAGGCCGCGAATGAACGCGGCATCGAGATGGACAAAGCCGAGGGCCGCGAGGCATTTTACGGCATGCCTTATCTTGAGTACCGTGACAAATACCAGACAGAATCGACATCTGAACAAAAGGCCGCTTACGAAATCAGCCGACCAAAAGAATAATCTGAAACGGATCTATTGCCGGTAAGTTTTCTATTGTTATATTATAACTTTAAGGTTATGACATCTGGGAACTTAACCGGAGAAGATTATGCGCCTGATATTTCTATTTCTAGCTGTACTGACCACTGGCCCACTGAGGGCTGAACCGCCAAAAATTGTCACCACCATTGCCCCCCTTTATGGCATCGTTTCTGACGCCATGCGCGGGGTCGGCACGCCCGAGCTGATTATTACCGGTGATGAAGACCCGCATCATTTCTCGCTGCGTCCCAGCCAGATTTCGGCTTTGCTTGAGGCCGATATTCTGTTTGCCGTTGGCGGCGAAATGGAGCCTTGGTTGGTCAATATCCTGCCACAGCTCGGGGATACTCAAGTGGTGTTTCTGGGGGAATTACCTGTCTCGGTTCATCGCCACTTACCGTTGCGAGAATTGCACGAAATTGGCGAAGATCACGACAATGACGGTCATGCCGAATTTGATCCGCATATGTGGCTAGACCCAGAGGTCGCAACGCTCTGGTCGCTTGAAATTGCGCACGCGCTGGCGGCGATTGACCCGGGAAATGCAGAACTATATGACGAAAATTCAATTAAATCTGTTGCAAATTCAACGCCGGGCGTTGACGCCCTTGGTCATCTTAGCCAGCGACTAGCAGGGGTCCAGTTGATTACTACCCACGATTCTCTGCAATATCTTGAGTATTGGTATGGCTTCAACATCGTTGGCGCGTTGACCAGTGCAACCGGCGATCAGGCGGGGTTGCGCAGCATCTCTGGCTTGACCCATACCGACGGGCCGGTTTGCTTGTTGCTTGACCAAACCCATCCGGGCGTTGATCTGACCAACTTGTTTCCAGATGCGCCAACCGCGTCTATTGACCCGATGGGAATTAACGTGGCCGGCGAACCGAATTTCAGCCAAAACCTGTATCAAAGCATTGCAGATGCGCTAGAGGCGTGTATTCCTGTCGACTAAATGATAGGGGCGATCATGAAGAAAACTGGTTTTTTTGTTGACGAGAAATGCTTTTGGCATTCGGGCGGAAATTATGCGCTGACGGCGCCAGTGGGTGGCTTTGTGCAACCCTTGGCGGCGGGCGGTCTGCCCGAAAACCCTGAAACAAAACGTCGGCTGAAAAACCTGTTACACGTCACTGGGCTTGCGGATGAGCTGGATTGCCTGTCAGCCCCAATGGCCACCCGCGAAGATCTTTTGCGTATCCATCCCACCAGTTATCTCGACAAATTCAAAGCTATGAGCGACGATATGGGCGGCGAAATCGGCTTGCGTACGCCGTTTGGACCGGGCGGTTATGAAATCGCGTCGCTGTCGGCGGGGCTGGTTAGCGGGGCGTTAAAATCAGTGATGAACGGCACGCATCGCA
>JAESRG010000184.1 GCA_016764785.1 Paracoccaceae bacterium | reverse complement strand
ATAACCAACCTAAGTAACCGATATACATCAAGCTCAAACTCCGTTTGAAACCCAAACCATCCGCATATCTCTTCATTGTATCTATTGTTTTCAAAGAGCGCAGAGACAAAGAACTCTGGTGCGTTACTCACGCAACCTCGGTTCCGACTGTTTCTGTTGACCGAAGCTTCCGTATTGTCTGCTCCGGTGAAGCGTTATCTAGGGGGTTGTTCCGAGTCGCGCAAGCGCTTTTTTCACAAAAATGACATTTTTTTGAATTCTTTTTTCAAACGTTGAACCAGCGGTTGTGCGCGGCTAGGCTTCGCTGAAAACAGGAGAGTTTATGTCCAACGCATATGTAGCCAAAACACAGGCAGATCTGGTGTCTCCGGCACAAATAGCCACTATGACTGGTTTAGCATTCATGGAATCGGTGCGTGATGGCACCTTGGCCGGCCCGCCAATTGCGGGTTTGATGAATTTCACCGTTGAATCAGTCGAAAAGAATCGAGTCGTTTTTCGTGGCACACCAAAGTTCGAACACTCGAATCCCATCGGAACATTACACGGAGGCTGGTACGGAACCATTCTGGACAGTTGTATGGCCTGCGCGGTGATGACCACGGTGCCGGTCGGGCACTATTATACGACGCTTGAGTATAAGGTGAATATCACCCGATCAATTCCGCTGGGCACCGAGGTTGAAGCCATTGGCATCGTGCAACACGCCGGCCGGACAACCGGCGTTGCGATTGGCGAAATACGCGGCGTTGCGGATAGCAAGTTATATGCCACCGGATCGACCACCTGCATAATTCTAAAAATGCCCTGAACGCAGTCAGCAAGATTTGTCATATCCCCCCGTGTTTGAATATGGTCGCGAATACAGGAGCAGTCATGCAAAACGGATTTGAGACCTATCAACAGCGCATGCAGCGGGTGGTCAACCATATCAACAGCCATCTGGATGACGACTTATCGCTAGATGATCTGGCGGAGGTCGCCTGCTTGTCCCGCTTTCATTGGCATCGCGTTTATCGGGGCATTACCGGCGAAACTATTCACAGCACCGTTAGGCGCCTCAAACTTAATAGGGCCAGCCAAGCCCTGAAACATTCAGACAATGATCTGGCCGCTATTGCCATGCAAGCCGGATATTCCCGTGTGGAAAGCTTTGCCCGCGCGTTCAAGCTTCAGTTCGGCCACACACCTGCCGTTTTTCGAGCATCCCCTGATTTCTATTCGCAAACCTCAATCCTGAAACTGGAGAGTTTTGCCATGAGCATTCAAACCGAAAACCTGACCTATGAAATCAAGGATATGCCTAGCATCCGGCTGGCGGCCATACACCACACTGGCAGTTACAACGGCAGCACCGCTTTTAACAAATTGTTCAAACAGGCGGTGGGCCAGAACATTCCGATGCAGGGGCATCAGATGATCGGGCTTTACCTTGATGATCCGTCAGCGGTGGCGGCGGAAAGTCTGCGCTCCATCGCCGGTATCAAGATTGACGCGGATTTTACCCCAACCGCGCCGCTTGAGGTTTTCAATACCTATGCGGGCCGTTATGCGGTCTTCCATTACAAAGGCCCCTATGACCGGCTTGGCAAAGCCTATGACTGGATATTCTGTGGCTGGATGCCAGATTCAGCAGAGGAACCCGCCGATCATCCGTCGATGGATGTTTACCTCAACACGCCCGATACCACCGCAGCCGAAGACCTGCGCACTGATATTTGCATTCCGCTGAAAGGATAAGCCATGGAAAAGCTGGATTTGAAGAAACTGCATAAAGACATCTATGCGCCCTCAGCCAAAAAGGTGAACTGGCTAGATCTTGGCCCAATGCAATATTTGATGATTGACGGGATCGGCGCACCGGGCTCAGAATTGTTCCAACAAGCCGTGCAGGCGCTGTTTGTTGTTTCATATACAATGAAGTTTCAGATCAAAAAGGGTCCGCGCGCACGGGATTACGGCGTCATGCCGCTGGAAGGGTTGTGGTGGGCCGATGACATGACCCATTTCACCAGCGATCTGGACAAAAGCAAATGGAAGTGGACCATGATGATCCGCCAGCCGGATTTTATTACAGATGCTGACATTGCCACCGCCCTAAAAACCGCCGCAGCCAAAAAGAATCCGCCAATTCTGGACGGGCTGCGTTTTGACACCTTTACCGAGGGCGAAATCTGTCAAATCCTGCATGTCGGGCCGTTTAACACCGAAGGACCAACGGTTGAGCATCTGCACGCAGAAATCAAAGCTGCCGGAAAATCCTTGCGCGGCAAACACCACGAGATTTATCTGTCGGACATCCGCCGCGCTGCGCCCGAAAAGTGGCGCACAATATTGCGGCAGCCGGTAAGGTAGATTATTTTTCAAACTTAGCGATTTTCTGTGCAATATCCCTCCATTTTGCATACGACGTAACTCTGCTTCGGTGGATCGTCACATGCCCCATGTTGGCATTCTTCAAAACAACAAGATATTTTGCCCTCAGTTCAGTATATGCTGAGTGCGATATCCACGAATTAAAGTATACTTGCTCCAAGGCATCACCGCAAAATCTAAGATATCGCGGTGACAAACTACCACCGGCACTAACGTCGCAGATAACTCGATACTCGTTTTCGTCGGAATAAAAGCTCCTCTTGGAAAATGCCAAGTTTTCAAACTTACCCTCTTTTTCAAATCTCTTGATGTTATAATATTCGACATCTTTGCCGCGAAGCTTTTGGTTTCCATCTAGTTCTTTTATGTTCGCCAATAGCTTCCTCCTGTTAAATCGCAAGCATACTCCCTTATCCCGACCTCCAAAAATGTCCCAGAAATGATATTTATCGGCAGCAGCATTGAAGCACGTCACCCTGACGTCGGACAATTTCTTTTGTTTTCTGTATATATTGACCAATTCTCGATCATTCCCGTCTTCCCATTTCTCCTGATCTTCTTGGCCACTTAGATATATCCGCTTATTTTCGAGGGCATCCTTTAGACGTTCAATCTTCATATACTTCTTAAGTTCTTTAGGAGCCGTTTTACGTTGTGAGGTCATTGATATATCCATATTTATACGAAAATCATTCGAAATTACTAATTACGATCATTTCAAACACGTATCGCAAGGGCTATTCACACGAACGACACCCTTGTTAGAAAGAAGGAGAGAAATTTGAGGCAATTCAAGTCAATATGATCTCATCCGCCGTGCCGGAAAAGCGGCGCACAATATTGCGGCAGCCGGTTGCGCGTCAGGGTTAGGCAGTTGCAATACCTGACGGCAACAGTCGCGAACCAAGGCTGAAGGCGCTAGCCCTCCAGCGGCTCGATCATGTCCACCCGCGTCGCATGTCGACCGCCCTCGAAATCGGCGGTCAGGAACGCATCGACAATATCGAGCGCCAGCCCATCGCCGATAACCCGCACCCCTAACGACAACATGTTGGCATCATTGTGTTGGCGGATCATACGGGCTGAGAATGTATCGCTGCAAACACCGCACCGAATGCCCTTTACCTTGTTCGCCGCCATCATAATGCCCTGCCCTGTGCCACATAATATGATACCCAACCGGCAATCGCCCGAGGCGACAAGCCGGGCCGCCGCTTTGCCATGTTTAGGGTAATGCGTGCTTTCAGGCGTTGTCGGGCCAATGTCGACCACTTCCCAGCCAAGCGTCGCGATATGAACCGCAATATCCTGTCGGAGCTGAATGGCCGAATGGTCACTAGAAAGAACGATACGTTTGTTGGCGGTCATGGAAAGGTGGCCTCGTTGTTATCTGTTTCATCAATTTTTCTGCTTTTGAACGATACCATAAGCCGTGAAGACGTCTAGCCACCTAAAGACCCGTGGCAAGAAGATTGAAACACCTTCGATAATTCAGTTAGGGTGCAAAAACCCAAACCGGAGGCCCACATGCATCGTTTCCTTATCACCCTGACAGCCAGCCTGTTCTTCCCTCTTAGCCTTGCGGCGCAAAACATGTTTGCGATCACCGTTGACGAGACCCACGACGACATGACCTTTGCCGTTGAAAGTGCGATTCTTGATATGGGGCTGACGATTGATTTCACCAGCCACACCGGCGAGATGCTGGAACGTACCCGTATGGACGTTGGCTCAGACGTTGTGCTGTTTGACGATGCAACCATTTTCAATTTTTGCTCGGCCAGCGTTTCACGCCAAGTGATCGAGGCCAATCTCAATAACATCGTTTTTTGCCCCTATGCAGTGTTTGTCTACACGCTGCCCGGCAATCCTGACCAAACCATCGTTGGCCATCAGGTCTATCCGGGCGCAAGCATGACCCCGGCCAATGAATTACTTGATGAAATCGTGCGAAGCGCCACTCAGTAAGCAATGCCAAGGCGTTTATAGATAAAGCTGATCAGCCACGCGGGGCCGATCAGTAAAAACTGCACGTCTTTCAGGAACGAGGGTTTCTTGCCCTCAATCTTGTGCCCCCAGAACTGCCCGATCCATGCGATAAAAAACACGCCAATCGCGAATTACCATAGCGGGAGGCTAAGACACGACAGGTAAAGGCGGATGACCAAAATACAAAGCAGATAGTATAGAAACACGCCCACCGCTAGTCGCGGTGTAAGTGTAAGATAATAGATTATGGCCAGCACCAGCGCGACCGTCGCCCAGTTGAGATAGGGAATATTGCCCATGAACGCGGGCATTGGAATTAACCAAAGCAGCGCGACGATTGTCCAGAATATTGCCGGCACACAAATCCAGTGCACCAGCTTATTGGTCGGGTTCTGATGGCTCTCGCCATATTCCGCCAAAAGCGCGTCGATTTTGCGTATCATGTTATTCCCCTTTTTGATCACGCTAGAACGAAAAAATCGAGCCATCCTGAGGTTCTAGACGTGTTGATCCACCATGATCGGATTGCCGTCAGGATCATGGATAATAAAATGGGCGGGGCCAGATGTGCTTTCATCCGCCTGTTCGACAAACGCCACGCCATCTGCCTTAAGCTGTTTTTGCAAGTCGCGAATGTCAGTAAAACCTTCAATCGGTTGCGCTTTGCCATCCCAGCCAGGGTTGAAGGTCAGGATATTCTTGTCAAACATACCTTGAAACAGCCCAATTTTGCAGCTGGATCCTTGCAGGATCACCCATCCCTGCGCCGGGTCGCCGCCCACATTTTTGAAGCCCAGTTTTTCGTAAAACGCGATTGAGGCCGTCAAATCCTTGACCGTCAAGCTGATCGAAAAATTGCCTAAGTCCATTTTATTTTCCCCTTTTGTCAGTCCAGATGGATCATCATCGCCAAAACCTCAGCGTCCCCGATCACTTTTGCCTTGTGGCCCAGCCCCGAGGTGTCCTCCATCAATACCATATCACCGGCTTTCAGGTCCATTACGATTCCGTCGCTGGTTTCGCCCTGAAATTCGCCCGACAGAATTACACACAACTGCCGTTTGGGCGCGGGGTGCAGCTCACTGGTCCAGTTGGGCGGGAATTGCACGAAAACATACCGTTCAGCACCTTGAGCGGGGGAAATGCCAAATGCCGGCGCGGGCGGCGCATAGTCCTGAAGTTCATAGGTATTTTCCATGGCTTCAACATGGCTATCGCCGTTTTCATCAGCAAACATTCGGAAATACTGCATTTAACCCCTCTTTCGGGGCCAGATTAACGCAAATACAGATACACCCCAACCGCTAAACTGATCGGCCAAAACAGAATCCCCAGCCGGATGCTCCAGCGGATCAGTTTTTTGACAGTCCACCAGATCATTTTGAGGGGTCCGGTTTGGGAGTGCGGCGAATAGGTTCCATAAGAATCCTGTATAGTCTAACTTAAAGTTTCCTTTTATCGAATATTTTTCCTTTTTGGTGCCCTTCCTACCCTTAATATTGGATGGAGTTGTCAGTAGTAATGCAAAGGAGCATGATGTGCTTGAATTACTACTATAGTCTTAGGACGGCAGGCATAAAATGAACACGACAATCAGACAAACAACGCAGGCAGATCGTCAGGCTTGGGGTGTTTTGTTTCAGGCCTACGCCGAATTTGGCAATGATGAACAAACACCTGAAATGCAGGATTGCGTGTGGGGGTGGATACATGACAAATCGGCTCAAACGATCTGTTTTGTTGTCGAGAATGAACAAAAAAACCTGGTTGGCTTTGTACATTTCAGGTCTTATGAGCGCCCGTTGCCAGCAACAAAAGGCGCGTATATTGACGATATGTATGTGGCACCAGATTCTCGAGGCCTAGGAACAATAGATCGTTTGATCGAGAGTGTTGGACACTATGCGGCAGAACAAGGCTGGGATGTCGTTCGCTGGATGACGTCTGAGACAAACTACCGAGCAAGGGCGGTATATGACCGGCATGCAGTTAAAACTAAATGGGTCACTTACGAGTTAAAGCGTTAATGGCGGCAACTATTGGCTCAAAGCGAATGTTTATCGTGACGTGACAGATACAAATCAACAAGTCGGGGCGCAGGTTTCCCCGCGCCCCTAGAATTTTAATGTACCGTCGCCAGCTTTGGC
>JAESRG010000183.1 GCA_016764785.1 Paracoccaceae bacterium | reverse complement strand
ATCTGGTGGCGATGGCGACCAAAGATTATATCCGACGACACGATCATTTTATTGAACAGGGTGCATGCACTTATCTGACAACCGGTGACGTAGAAACGGTGGCCGAACTGGCCAAAACCTTCATCGGCCAAGACGTAAAATGGCAAAAAGCTGAAATGGCAGGACAAAATGACTAATATCGTAATTCTCGGGGCTAGCGGATATACTGGCGCTGAATTGGTGCGGCTGATCGCAACCCACCCAGAAATGACCATCAAAGCGCTAAGCGCTGACCGTAAAGCTGGCAAAAGCTATGGCGTCGTATTTCCACATCTACGTCATCTTGATCTTCCAACCCTTTGTAAGATTGAGGAAATTGACTTTACTGATATTGACTTGGTATTCTGCGCGCTGCCGCACGCAACCTCGCAACGGGTCATTCTGAAATTGCCTGAGCACGTTAAAATTGTTGACCTTTCGGCTGATTTTCGGCTGCGTGACGCAGATGAATATAAAAAATGGTATGGTGGCGATCATGCCGCGCTAGAGCTGCAAAAAACTGCTGTTTATGGGCTGACAGAATATTACCGCGACGACATCAAAGCCGCGCGGCTGGTGGCCGGAACCGGCTGTAATGCGGCCACCGGATTGTTGCCGATATTGCCGTTGCTGCACGCCGGTATCATTGATCCCGACGAGATTATCATCGACCTTGCAACCGGCGTTTCCGGCGCAGGGCGGGGGGCCAAAGAAGGCATGCTGCACTCTGAGGTGTCTGAAGGCTTTCATGCCTATGCCATCGCCAGTCACCGTCATCTGGCCGAGTTCGATCAGGAATTTAGCCTTGCCGCTGGACGGCCGGTTGAGGTGACATTTACGCCGCATTTACTGCCGCAAAATCGCGGCATTCTGGCAACCATTTATGTGCGCGGCGAGGCCGAGGCTATCCATGCCGCGCTGGTTGCAAAATACAGCGATGAGCCGTTTGTCTATGTGCTGCCTTTTGGTGAAGCCCCGGCAACACGGCATGTGCGTGGTTCCAACTATTGCCATATCGGCGTGGTGGCCGACCGGCGTAGCGGGCGGGCGATGGTGTTTTCGGCGCTCGACAACCTGACCAAAGGGTCATCGGGGCAAGCCATACAAAACGCCAATCTGATGTTGGGTCTGCCTGAGACAATGGGTCTGGAATTGGCCCCTTTGTTTCCATAATCGTAATACCTATATTCATAGGGAAATAGGAGGCTGACATGGCTGGATTAAGAAAAAAACGTCGCATTCAGATGGTTGTGGTCGGATTAAGCTTGCTGGCTGTGGCGGCCATCCTTGTCAGTGTTGCTTTCAAGAGCGGGATAGAGTTGTATCGTTCACCTAGTGACGTTGCGCTGAACCCGCCCCCTGAAACCGAACGCTTCAAACTGGGTGGTTTGGTGGTTGAGGGCAGCTGGGAAAAGGGCGAAACACATACTTTTATCATTACAGATACCGCCAACGACATCAACGTTATCTATAACGGTATTCTACCCGATCTTTTCAATGAAGGTCAGGGCACAATCGTCACCGGAACCTTCCAAGAAGGCGTGTTTGTTGCGACCGAAGTCTTAGCAAAGCACGATGAGAATTACATGCCTGCCGAAGTGATCGACATCTTGCAGGACCAAGGCGTTTATCAAGACCCTGACACCTAGCCCCACCGAGCATCGCGAGGCCACGACCAACGGGAATTGATTTTTGAAAATCACCGACCGGCGGGAAAGCTTGTTTATCGTTGAAGGAGCGCTCCCGCCTTTGCTGCCCCATCAGAGATGGGATCGCATCGTTAGGCATGGCCTCACGATGCTCGGCAGTGGGCGCGCGCTGGTCCTAGAAACTCTTAACTAAACCCTGTCATCTTTACCGTCTATTTACCAAAATTGACGGAGGTGGCGATGCCAAGCATCGAGGAAATTACGCTGGGTATTTTGCGTCGTGAGGGTGGTTATGTTGATGATCCAAGCGACCCGGGTGGGGCGACTAATCACGGGGTTACCATCCATACGCTGCGCCGATTGGGCGTTGATCTGGATGGCGACGGTGATGTTGATAAACAAGACGTCAAGCTTTTAACCACCGATCGGGCCGGAGAGATCTTTCGGGAGCATTATTTCGTTCGGCCTCGGATTGGCGAACTGCCTGATGTGCTGCATGCCTCGGTTTATGACATGTATGTCAATGCGGGGGCCAATGCGGTGAAGGTTTTGCAGCGATTACTGCGGGATTTTGCCCATCAAACCAGCGTTGACGGGGCTATTGGCCCCAAAACTATTGCGGCGGCAAAGGCAGCTTACGTTGATGCACCTGACCATTTGGCTGACGCTTACGGCATTGCGCGGCGCAATTACTATTACGACCTTGCCGATCAACGACCAACCTTGCGCAAATATGCGCGGCGGCGCGATGGTGGTAAAGGCGGTTGGATTTTACGCGCCGAAGAATTCATCAGCGCCCGTTATCATTTAACCCGTCAGCAGCATGACAATCGCGTCAGGGATTGGGCATGAGCATATTTAATTTGGGCCGCACCGCCCAGCAAGTTGGCGGCGCGGTCGCTGAGGTCGCCGAGGTTTTTACCATCAATGCCACCAAAGCCGAGCAAGGTGCGCATGAAAGATATCAAGCCGCGCTGGCCCAAGCTGGTGCTGAATTTCAGCACGCGAGGGAAGGGTGGTTTGATCGGTTTATCGACGGGGTCAACCGGTTGCCACGCCCGATGCTGGCACTGTCAACGATTGCGCTATTTGCCTATGCAATGCACGACCCTGTCGGATTTTCTGAACGGATGCAAGGGCTTGCCTATGTTCCTGAACCTTTGTGGTGGTTGATGGGCGCGGTTGTGTCGTTCTATTTTGGGGCGCGCGAACTGCATCATTTCAGGGGGTATCAACCCAACATTCCAGCTGTTGCGCTGCGACCAGCACCGCTAGAACCTGAAAATTCGGCCCTAGCTGACTGGCAAGCGCAAAAAACCTGACTGCGGCGCATTAGCAGATCACGCGATTGCAATTTGAACCTTTGGCCTGCGGTGCATATGATCGGCGCAGCTAACCAAGGATTCGACGATGATTGCAGAGCTAGGCCATTTTGCCCTGATATTGGCATTTTTTATCGCTATTGTGCAGGTCTTTGTACCAATGATCGGTGCACAAAAAGGCTGGGCCGACTGGATGCGGCTGGCCGTGCCAACCGCGCAGATCCAGTTTATTCTGGTGGCGTTCTCGTTCGGGGCGCTAACCTATGCGTTTGTGACCTCGGATTTTTCGGTCAGGTTGGTGGCGGCGAATTCGCATTCAGCCAAGCCGATGCTTTACAAGGTGTCTGGCGTTTGGGGCAATCATGAGGGGTCAATGCTGCTATGGAACCTAATTTTGGTGCTGTTTGGCGCGCTGGTAGCCTCGTTCGGGGGTAACTTGCCGCCCGCCTTAAAGGCACGGGTGCTGTCGGTTCAAGCCATGATCGGCGTTGCGTTCCTTGCTTTCTTGCTGTTCACATCTAACCCGTTTGCACGCCTTGACCAACCACCATTCGACGGAAACGGCCTGAACCCGATGTTGCAAGACCCCGGTTTGGCGTTTCACCCCCCATTTCTTTACCTTGGCTATGTTGGCCTAAGCATGGCGTTCAGCTTTGCTATTGCCGCCCTGATTGAGGGCCGCGTTGATGCCGCTTGGGCGCGCTGGGTGCGCCCGTGGACATTGGCCGCATGGATATTCCTGACCCTTGGCATCGCGCTGGGGTCGTGGTGGGCATATTATGAGCTGGGTTGGGGCGGCTGGTGGTTCTGGGACCCCGTTGAAAACGCGTCATTCATGCCGTGGCTGGCCGCAACTGCCTTGCTGCATTCGGCCATCGTGGTTGAAAAACGTGACACGTTGAAAGCGTGGACCGTGCTGCTGGCAATTCTGGCTTTTTCATTCTCGTTGATCGGTACGTTTATCGTGCGTTCAGGCGTGATTACATCGGTACATGCCTTTGCAAATGACCCGACCCGCGGGGTTTTCATTTTGGTTATTTTGGCCTTTGCAATCGGCGGCGGGCTGACATTGTTTACGTTCCGCGCCTCGCAGCTAAAATCAAACGCTGTGTTTGCCACCCTTAGCCGCGAAAGTGGGCTGGTGCTGAACAACCTGTTATTATCGGTGGCGGCGGCGGTGGTTTTTATTGGCACAATTTGGCCGTTGGTGATCGATTTGGTAAAGGGCGACAAGGTCTCGGTCGGGGCGCCGTTCTTTGATCTGGCATTCACGCCGTTCATGGTAGCACTTGCGATGGCCTTGCCAATTGGCGGCGTACTATCGTGGAAACGGGCAAACTTTAGCCGCACCATGCGTCCGCTGTGGGGGATGATGGCCCTGTCGGTTGCGCTCGGCGCGTTTGTCTGGAGCATGAACACTGGTGGGCGCATGTTGGCGCCAATTGGCGTGACACTTGCAACTTGGGTGATCTTGGGGTCGCTTGCGGATTTGGCCACGCGGAGCAAAATGTTCAAAGCCAGCCCATCCGAAACCCTGCGACGGTTGAAAAACCTGCCTCGGTCTGACTGGGGTAAAGCCGTGGCGCATATGGGTTTTGGCCTGACGATTTTCGGCATTTCAGCGGTAACCGCTTGGGAGGTCGAGGACATTCGCTCGGCGCGTATCGGCGATACCTTCACCGTTTCTGGTTATGAAATTTCGATGGTCGCGGTGACCCAGTCAGAAGGCCCGAATTATACGGTGATCACCGGCGAATTTCGCGTGACCAAAAATGGCAACAGCTTTGCAATGTTCCCCGAAAAACGCGTTTATACCGCTGAGGGTGTCCCCACAACCGAGGCTGCGATTGATATGGGCCTGACGCGCGACGTTTATCTGGTGCTGGGTGATCCGCAAGATGACGGAAGATGGGCGGTGCGGACCTATATCAAACCGTTTGCCAACTGGATATGGCTGGGCACTTTGGTGATGGCATTTGGCGGGGCGTTAAGCCTATCGGATCGACGTTATCGGGTTGCAGCACCGTCACGCAAACCAGCCCGTACAATACCAACACCAGCGGAGTAACCCGATGCGCAAACTGATGATCTTGCTGCTGATTTTGGCCACGCCGCTGTTCGCGGTGCAGCCCGATGAAATTCTGGATGATCCCGCGCTTGAGGCACGGGCGCGGAGCATTTCAAAAGAGCTGCGCTGTCTGGTTTGTCGCAATGAAAACATCGACGAATCAAATGCAGGGCTGGCGCGCGACTTGCGGTTGCTGGTGCGCGAACGGCTGGTCGCTGGTGATACTGATGATCAAACCATACAATATGTCGTCGATCGGTATGGTGAATATGTACTGCTGAAACCCAGTTTTGGCAACAACATGTTGTTGTGGTTTGCAGGGCCAATATTGCTGCTGATGGGCGCCGGTGTGGCCGTGGTTTTTGTACGTCGAAAACCTGAAGCAGTGATCACTGAGCTAAGCGATGCTGAACAAAAACGCCTATCTAAGCTTTTAGACGACTGACCTTACGTTCTGGCTTTCTTATCCTGCGCCACTGGCCTAACATTTTGGAAATCTTTTCCGGAGGGTATCATGGAATACGAAACCATTCTTTATACGGCTAATGATGACGTTGTGACCGTCACGCTTAATCGTCCCGATGTGATGAATGGCCTGAACGGCCAGATGCGGGTTGATTTGTTGCACGCGGTGAAACATGCGCCGCTGGATGGGCGGGTATTGGTGCTGACAGGGGCGGGCCGCGGGTTTTGCTCGGGGCAAGATCTGGGCGATCGGGTGACCATGGCGGACCTTGATATGGAACGCACCCTGATTGAGGAATACGAACCCCTGTTGAACGCAATTTACGACTGCCCGATCCCGACTATTTCTGCTGTGAATGGCCCGGCCGCTGGGGCGGGGGCCAATTTGGCACTGGCCGCAGACATTGTGATTGCCACCAAGTCAGCTTTTTTCATTCAGGCATTTGCCCGTATTGGCCTTATTCCTGATGCTGGTGGCACCTATTGGCTGCCGCGCCAAGTCGGGTTTTCCAAGGCCATGGGCGCTGCATTATTTGCTGATAAAATCAGTGCGGATCAGGCCGATGCGTGGGGCATGATCTGGGAATCAGTACCGGATGACGATTTTGCCGCTGTCATTGATGCGCGCGCCAGTCATTTGGCCAAGGGGCCAACGAAGGCGTATAAATACATCAAACAAGCGATGCGGGCCAGTTTTGATAACTCACTTGATGACCAGCTAGCGCTAGAGGCCAAGCTGCAAGGCAAAGCCGGTAAAACCCGTGATTTCCTTGAGGGTGTCACGGCATTTATGGAAAAACGCCCCCCTAACTACGAAGGTCGCTAGGTGACGTGCCTGCTCGATGTTTGCAAAGCGCCGATTCCGTATGAGCCGGATCGGGGCGCTGAAACGCGGGCAGAATTTCCGGAATTTCCCGATAATCTGTTAGATTTGATTGAAGGCACTGCTGGGTGTAGCCCGTATTTGCGCGGGTCGATCCTGCGCGAGGCC
>JAESRG010000182.1 GCA_016764785.1 Paracoccaceae bacterium | reverse complement strand
ACTTTGGCGGCAAGGAAATGATGAAAGCGGCATGATAACCAAACCCGATACACCTTAACTTAGCTGCAAATCTGTCCTGGAAAGCAGGACCACTTCACTTGGCCAGATTTATTCTACGACATGTACCCTTACATATCAGGATCCAAACGGGGATACTGTGTCACATAGTTTTGAGGTGAGCCACGGCATGGGAAACCCTTACCTTATCGGGGCGTCGTTGGTTACCGGTGGATGGTTTGATCAACAGGAGCCGCCAACTGTGGTTCTTTCCGGCCTTTTCCGGCAATATTGGTGCCAGTGGGCAGGTGGTAACAGCGACCTTTTCTGACGACGTACAAAATTTTGTTGCCGCAGACCTGACCCTCACCAACCTGACGGTTTCCGACTTCGCGACCGTGGACGCCGCAACCTATACGTTTTTGGTGACGCCGGTGGCGGATGGTGCGGTATCGGTGCTGATTCCGGCAGCCTCATTGACCGACCTGAATGATACCGACAACGAGGCCTCGAACACTTTGACGGCCACCGCAGATGTGACCAGCCCCGGTGTGGTCACATCTGGTCTGCCCGCAAACATTTCGGGCCCCGCGACTTTTAACGCTACCATTACCTTTGAGGAAAGCGTAACCGGCTTCGTTGCGGCGGATATCGCAATATCCGGCGGCAGTATCACCGGGTTTTCGGGCAGCGGCGCTGATTATACAGCCAGTGTTTCGGCCACTGGTGGTGCAGACGTTGTCATGTCAGTGGCGGCAGATGTCGCGACAGATGATGTCGGGAACGGAAATACTGCATCAGGCGTTGTTACCGTAGTAAATACGACGGCTACGGAAACCAGTGACTTGATTGCGCAATTCATGCAAAATCGCGCCAATGCGTTATTGTCGAACCAGCCCGATCTGGCGGACTTTTTACGAGGCGGCGGCGCGCCAAGCATTGGACTGAATGCCAATAACGACAGGGGTGTGTTCAGTTATTCCAGTGGCACCGACGGGCCACTTTGGTTCCGTCTGAATGCGAACTGGGCAACGACAGCCACGGCCGACAGCACCAATATTCACGGCATAATCGGTGGACATTCAACCCTGTCGCCGAATTTCCTGCTGGGCGGCATGGTGCAGATCGACATCGTTGAGGAAACCAGCGGAGCCGCGACTGTCAGCGGGCAGGGCTGGTTGGTCGGGCCATATTTTGTTGCCAAACTACCGAACCAGCCGCTCTATTTTGAGGGCAGTTTGCTTTATGGTCAAACCAGCAACGAAGTGTCGCCTTTTGGCACATACACAGATCGTTTTGCCACTGAACGTTGGTTGGCAACCTTGGGTGTCTCCGGTGAAATCGTGCTTGATAAGCTTACGTTGATTCCGTTTCTTGACGCGGCTTATACCGTTGATTCACAAGCTGAATATAGCGACGTTTTAGGTAATACCGTTGCGGCGCAAAGCATATCCTTGGGGCAAATTTCTGCAGGTCTAGACGTTGAATTTGCGTTAAGTGAAAACACCGATATATCCGCCGGAATTTCCGGTATCTGGTCAAAAAGCACCAGTGATGCGGGCGTTATTCCTGATTTTGAGGGCGGACGCGCACGGGTTGATTTTGGTCTATCACACAAGTTTGGGGCAAACAGCCAATTGGCCTTTAGCGGATACTATGACGGAATCGGTTTGGCTGATTACTCCGGTTATGGCGTTGAAGTCGCATATTCAGTTAGTTTTTAACGGATAATTCCGCGCGCAACAGCATACCAAACAGATCCCGAGGCGTATCGGGGTCTGCCAGCATGTCTAAATTCTCAAAATGACCGTATGTTGACAGCTGGTCATTGACGTAACGCAACGCTGAAAAATCCTCGATCGCGAAACCAACGCTGTCAAACAAGGTGATTTGTTTGTCATTTGTCCGGCCCGTCGTTTGGCCCGTAATGACCTGCCAAATTTCGGTAACCGGATGATCGTCGGGCAATTGTTGAATTTCGCCCTCAACGCGGGTTTGGGGCGGATACTCAACAAAGATGTCCGCGCGCAGCAGAATATCGCGGTGCAGCTCAGTTTTGCCGGGGCAATCGCCGCCAATTGCGTTGATATGCACGCCAGCGCCAACCATGTTGTCTGTCAAAATGGTGGCGTATTGTTTGTCAGCTGTCACCGTGGTGATGATCTCAGCGCCCTCAACCGCATCTTGCGCGCTGGTGCAGGCGGTGATCTCAAGGCCGAAACCTGCGAGGTTTTTAATACATTTCTGGGTCGCAACCGGATCAATGTCAAACAGCCGCAGCTTTTTGATGCCAGCAATGGCCATGAAAGCAATGGCCTGAAATTCAGATTGGGCACCGTTGCCGATCATGGCCATTGTTTGCGCACCCTTGGGGGCCAAATGCTTGGCAATCATCGCTGAAGTCGCAGCCGTGCGCAGCGCCGTAAGGATGGTCATTTCTGATAATAACGCCGGATATCCGGTTGCAACATCAGACAAAACACCAAAGGCGGTGACGGTTTGCAAACCATGTTTGGTGTTGCTTGGGTGGCCGTTTACGTATTTGAACGCATAGGTTTTACCGTCAGATGTCGGCATCAATTCAATGACGCCCTCATCTGAATGCGAGGCCACGCGCGCGGTTTTGTCGAACTGTTCCCACCGTTTGAAATCATCTTCGACATAACCTGCCAGCTCTAGCAGAAACTGCTCAATGCCAATGTCTAATATCAGTTTCATCATGTTGTCGACGGACACAAACGGCACAAGGTTCAGGTTTTTCATTTCAGTGGCTCCGGTTTGGGCGGTCAAGAACGGTGCGACCCATCAAGGACGCGGTAAGATCAACCATCAGCCGCGCAGTGCGGCCGCGATCATCAAGGAATGGGTTCAGTTCAACAAGGTCAAGCGAGGTAACAAGATCGCTGTCATGCAGCAATTCCATCACCAAATGCGCCTCGCGAAAGGTAACACCGCCGGGGACGGTGGTGCCGACAGCGGGCGCAATGCTTGGTTCCAGAAAATCAACATCGAGACTGACATGCAGCAAGCCGTCGGCGGAACGCACTTGGCGCAGAAATTCTGAAATTGGCGCAATAATGCCGTTTTCGTCAATGCTGCGCATGTCGTGAATACAGATATTGTTTTCTTTCAGTGCTTTTAACTCAGCAGGGTCAACCGACCGCGCCCCGAATATGCAGATGTTTTTTGGGTCAACCGCACAGGTGATCTCAGGAAACCCGTCAAACCCTTTTTGCCCCGTGACATAGGCCAGCGGCGTGCCGTGCAGGTTGCCGGATCGCGTGGTATGGGGCGTGTGAAAATCAGGGTGGGCGTCTAGCCACAGCACAAAAAGCGGACGGTTTTGACCGGCGGCATATTCAGCCACGCCTTTGACTGATCCCAGTGACAGGCTGTGATCGCCACCCATAAAAATAGGAAATCCATCTTCACAGGCGGTTTTTGCGGCCATGCATAGGGCCTCGGTCCAGCCAATAGTTTCGGCTAAGTGGTGCAAAGCTGGGTTGCTATGAGGGCGGTCAGCGTGTTGGCGCGGCGCAATATTTCCGCGATCAAGTACCGACCCAGCCAAATCGGCGAGCATCGGTTTGATGCCTGCTGTGCGAAAGGCATCCGGCCCCATCAGGCAGCCGGGCTGGCTGGCGCCACTATCCACTGGCGCGCCGATAAGAATGATGTCTTTGTTCATGGCAATCTCCGTTTTCAGTAATAAATTGTATAAAACGGGTGGATATAAGTGGATAAATTGATCAATATGCGCATATAATTTATCAAATAGATAGATATGAGGGCGCACTATGGACAGTATTGATCAAAAACTGATTAGCTTGCTGCGGCGCAACGGACGCGCAAGTCACGCTGAATTGTCAGCCGATATGGCGATGTCGCGGGCAACCATTCGGGCGCGACTGGAGAAGCTAGCGGTGGCGGGGGAAATTATCGGATTTACGGTGATCGTGAAATCTGACATTGCCGAGCAGCCGGTGCGGGCTTTGATGATGATCGGCATTGAAGGGCGCGGTACGGAACGGATTGTGTCACGTCTAAGCGGAATCGCATCTGTTCAGGCCGTGCATACGACAAACGGCAAATGGGATCTGGTGGTTGAAATCGGGACCGACACATTGGCCGATCTCGATCAAGTACTGACGCAAATCCGTCGGTTTGAGGGGGTGGCGATTAGCGAGACCAGCATTTTGCTGGCCACGCGAAAAGCACAAATACCCTAAAACGGGATTTCGTCATCCATATTGCTGGCGCCACCGCCACCCTGGTTGCCGCCACCTTGTTGGCCACCACTATAACCGCCGCCTTGATCACCGCCGCCATAGCCACCACTTTGTTGACCACCGCCGCCACCTTGACCGCCGCCATCACCACGACCACCCAGCATGACCAGTTTGGAATCAAAGCCTTGCAGAACAACTTCGGTTGAATACCGATCATTGCCAGACTGATCCTGCCATTTGCGGGTTTGCAATTTGCCTTCAATATAAACGGTGGCGCCTTTTTTAAGGTACTGTTCGCACACGCGGATCAGGCCTTCCGAGAAAATCGCGACTGAATGCCATTCGGTTTTTTCCCGGTTTTCGCCAGTGTTTTTATCGCGCCAGCGTTCCGACGTCGCAAGTCGCAAATTGCAGACCTTGTTGCCATTGCTGAAAGTGCGGACTTCGGGGTCAGCGCCCAGATTTCCGACGATAATAACTTTGTTAACACTGCCAGCCATAGTTTTTCCTTTTGCGCGAATCTAGTTGGCCGCCACCCTAACGAATGTCGCGAACCGTGACTACTAGCTTTCTGTCAGCGCTTAGCCGCGGACAACTTCGCCGCCACCTTGTTGCCAGTGCATCAGGCCGCCCAGATTATAGACTTCGGTAAACCCGTAAGACAGCAGCATTTGCGCCGCCATGCCCGACCGACCGCCCGACGCGCAATATAGAATAACAGCGGTTTCTGTGGACAGATCCGCATGAAATTCAGGGTGTTTTGGGTCAGTTTTGGTGCTGATCATCATCAACGGAATATGCAGCGCGTCTTTGGCTTTGCCAGTGCTGTTTAGTTCTGCGATATCGCGCACATCAATCAATACCGCTTGTTTCGCGGCGATTTTGCTAACAGCGTCGTTTGGCGCGATCTCACGCACGGTTTCCTGCAACGGCAAGTTCATCTAATTCCCCTCAGAATTTATTATTGCATTACATATAAAATGATGAATGTGAAAAGCAACCCCTGTAGCCAGAAAAGTGCGGTTCACAAAATTTTGGCTTGCATATGTTTACCTTTTGTTCACATATGTCAGGTCAAGCTATCGGAGACCAGCATGGCGATCAAATTTATCGAGGTGCGCGGCGCGCGCGCCCATAACCTCAAGTCAATCGACGTGGATATTCCACGCGATCAACTGGTTGTTATTACGGGGCTTTCCGGTTCAGGTAAGTCAAGTCTGGCGTTTGATACCATCTATGCCGAGGGGCAGCGCCGCTATGTGGAATCACTGTCGGCCTATGCGCGGCAATTCCTTGATATTATGCAAAAACCGGATATGGACCATATTTCTGGTCTGTCACCGGCCATCTCGATTGAACAAAAAACCACATCGAAAAATCCACGTTCCACCGTGGGTACGGTCACCGAGATTTACGACTATATGCGCCTGCTTTTCGCGCGGGTTGGCACGCCGTTTTCACCGACAACTGGTTTGCCGATTGAGGCCCAGCAGGTCTCTGAAATGGTTGACCGGATTATGGCGATGGACGATGGCCTGCGATGCTATCTTTTGGCGCCCGTGGTTCGGGATCGCAAAGGCGAATATTCAAAATACTTCAAAGAGTTGAAGAAATCCGGCTTTCAACGGGTCAAAGTGAACGGCGAGTTTTATGAGCTGGATGAGGTGCCGGTTCTGGATAAGAAATATCGGCAAAACGTCGACGTGGTGGTTGATCGCTTGGTGCTAAAAGAAGGGCTTGAAACCCGACTTGCCGACAGTCTGCGCACCGCGCTTGATCTGGCTGACGGTATCGCGGTGCTGGAAATCGCTGATGACAACGCCGAGCGCCATATTTTTTCGGAAAATTACGCCTGTCCGGTCAGCGGTTTTACCATCCCTGAGATCGAACCGCGTCTGTTCTCGTTTAACGCGCCATTTGGCGCCTGTCCCGATTGCGACGGGCTGGGGGTTGAGCTGTTTTTCGACAAAAACTTGATCGTGCCGGATCAGTCTTTGACGCTGCTTCAGGGCGCGCTTGCCCCGTGGGCCAAAGGGAAATCGCCGTATTTCCGTCAAACGATTGAGGCAATTGCCAAGCATTACGGGTTCAAACGCTCATTGCCGTGGTCCGATCTGCCTGAGGAAATTCAGCAGGTGATGCTGTATGGCTCCATGGGCGCGGAAATCAAGTTCCGGTACGATGAGGGCGGTCGCGTTTATGAGGTAAAACGCCCGTTTGAGGGCGTTATTCCCAACATGGAACGCCGTTATCGTGAGACCGATAGCAACTGGATTCGTGAAGAATTTGAGCGCTATCAGAACAATCGTCACTGCGCGACGTGCGACGGATATCGTCTGCGCGAAGAAGCGCGTGCAGTCAAAATCGGGGGGCTG
>JAESRG010000181.1 GCA_016764785.1 Paracoccaceae bacterium | reverse complement strand
GGGTGATCCGGCCGCGGCGCGCAAACGTTGGATTGCGGCGATGAAACCAGCCGGAACGCTGATTATTGATGCGGGCGCGGGCAGGGCGCTGAACAACGGCAAATCACTGCTTTCAGCCGGGGTTGTGCGCATTTCCGGCACATTTGATCGGGGTGATCCGGTTGATATTTGCACGGAAACAGGCGCAACGGTGGCGCGGGGGCTGGTCGGATATAGCAACCATGAGGCGACAAAATTGATTGGCTGCCACAGCAGCGAGATTGAAAAAAGGCTTGGGCATCCAGGCCGCGCGGCGCTCATTCACCGCGATGACATGGCGATTTAGGGGACAAAAATGGACATTCACGCTGAGATGCAGAAAATTGGCCAACAGGCCAAAGCCGCCAGCGTTCAACTGGCTTTTGCGACGTCTGACCAAAAACGTGATTCGTTACTGGCCGCCGCTGATTGCGTCTGGGAACAACGCGCTGCGATTATTTCTGCCAACGTCAAAGACATGGAATTTGGCCGCAATAAGGGCCTGTCAGCTGCGATGATGGACCGACTTATGCTGGACGACTCTCGTGTGCAGGGCATTGTTGACGGCTTGCGATCGGTGGCGGGGCAGGCTGATCCGGTTGGTGCGGTGCTGGCGGAATGGGATATGCCTTCGGGCCTGAATATCCGCCGCGTTTCTACGCCACTTGGTGTGATCGGCGTGATCTATGAAAGCCGCCCTAATGTGACTGCTGATGCGGGGGGGCTTTGCCTGAAATCAGGCAACGCCGCGATATTGCGTGGCGGTTCCGAAAGCTTTCATTCCTCAACCGCGATCCATGCGTGTTTGGTGGTTGGCCTGCAAGCGGCTGGCCTGCCTGAAACGGCAATCCAACTGGTGCCAACGCGTGATCGTGCAGCCGTCAGCGAAATGCTGACTATGACCGATTATATTGATGTGATCGTGCCGCGTGGCGGCAAAGGTTTGGTTGGGCTGGTGCAACGCGAGGCGCGGGTGCCGGTTTTTGCCCATCTTGAAGGGATCTGCCACGTTTATATCGACGCGGCGGCTGATGTTGAGATGGCGCGCAAGATTGTAATGAACGCAAAAACGCGCCGCACAGGCATCTGTGGATCGGCTGAAACAGTGCTGATTGATAAAGCATTTTTTGAACGTCACGCCGCGCCATTCATCACCGACATGCTGGCGGCAGGCGTTGAGGTGCGCGCCGAGGGGGTGTTGGCAGACCTAACCGGCACGGTTAAGGCAAAGGCTGATGATTTTGGGCACGAATTTCTGGACATGATTATTGCGGCCAAACTGGTTGACGGCGTTGATGGGGCGATTGAACATATCGGGATTTTCGGCTCCAACCACACCGACGCGATCGTGACCGAGGATGCCGCGGCTGTCGAAAAATTCTTTCAACGGGTCGATAGCGCAATTCTGATGCACAATGCCTCAACCCAGTTTGCGGATGGCGGTGAATTTGGCATGGGTGCTGAAATTGGTATTGCGACGGGAAAACTGCACGCGCGTGGGCCGGTTGGAGCAGCTCAATTAACCAGTTTCAAATATCTGGTGACGGGTAACGGAACTATCCGGCCATAACCGCCGAGCGAAGCGAGGCCTCCGCCCAACTGTTTTGGGTTCGCCGTAAGGCGCACGCAGAAACAGGCGGGAGCGCTTGTTATTAAACAAGTTCTCCCGCCCACGTTGACCATTTTTCGCGCACGAAAAAAGGCCAACGCTGGTTGGGCGTGGCCTCATTTCGTTCGGTAAAAGGGGTTGTTTAGCGGCGCCAAGTCCGAACCGGACCGCAATCCATATGCACAAAGTTGGATCTGCCGTAACGGCCAACACCACCGGCGTTGCACGCAATCGCGGCCGCTGCCATTTGGGTTGTGCTGCGCGATGATAACCGCACATCAGCCGCCATACCGCGCATGTGATATGAATTTGAGGCGACGCCGCTATTGCGCGCAGCCAACATCGCGTTTGTTGCAGGGCTGCGATAGCCAGATAACATCAGGTAAGGTTCATCGGTTTCTAACAACCGATGTGTCGCTGCCAAAATATCGATATTGCTGGGCGCATACGAAATGACTTCGTTGTGTCGCCAGTCGCGCATAAACTTATTGATTTCGGTCATGGCCTGAGGGATGTAATTCCCTTCAATCCAATAGATCATATCAATGACTTCAGAAGTCCGTTGATTGCGCATGGTAATCCGGCGCACGTCACCCGCGCCCCGCAAAAATCCTGCTGCATTCCCGTAGACCGGCGCTGCTGTTAATGCGGTCGCCGCAAAGGCACGCATTAACCCGCGTCGGGTAATTTTACTGCTTTTCATCGAAGACCTGCCTGTCCCGTTAAAAATATTGATGTGACACTGGTTTTATGTGTCGGTTTTTATGAAAACCTTATGACATAAAATAATTTATTCACCAAGGAATTCTTTAACTTAGGGGCAGAACTCCGCCTATCGGGAAAGCCTATGTCACAAAAATGTTATTCTGTCACCAATAGGACAGGTTAACTTCTTCTGATATGTAACTTATATCACACTAACGGGCAATAAATCGCCCTATGGTTGGAATTCGACTAGATGATTTTCTAAAGCTAGTTTATGCGCGGGCCTTACCTGCGATCTGGAGAAACAAATGTTTATTAATTTTAATTGTTCACCCGTAAAGACATCATTATTTGCCCTTGTCGCCACTTTTGGGGCGTTGTCCGTATCAGCACAGGAGCAAGCGACCCTTGCGCCAGCGCAAGCGGTTTTGTTTAACCAGCTTGTCGAAAATGGTGACGAGGCCCTGCTGACCTATTACCAAGAAAATGATTTTGCTCCAATCTGGTCTGGTCGCAATACCAGCCGTCTGTTGTCGCTTATCACCGCACTTGAGAGCGCGGATCGTCACGGTCTGCCTGTTTCAGCATATGACATCGACGGGCTGGAGCTGGCTTGGGCTGGCGCTGATGGCACATTATCGGACGCAGAGCTCGAAATCAAAGCAGCAGAAGTTTACATCCAGTTCGCCACAGACCTAACATCAGGCATTCTTGAACCGCATGATGTTTTAGACGAAATCAATATTTATCCGCGCCGTCCCGAGACCGGCGCTTTGCTGGCCGTAGCCGCCGCAAATCCCGGAAACGCAGCGCTTTTTGACGCGCTTGAACCGGTAACACCTGCTTATAACGCTCTGCAGGCAGAGCTTGCACGCCTGCAGGTCCTAGTGGGTAACGGCAGTTGGGGGCCGCGTATTTCGGATGGTCGCACCCTTCGCCCCGGTCACAGCGGAAGCCGTGTTTTAGCCATGCGCCAGCGTCTTAACGCGCTTGGCTATGAAGGTACGGACGGTGTTTCCAACGTTTATGATGCTGATTTGGTACTGGCGATGCAGGCATTCCAGTCTGACAAAGCCCTTGATGCTGATGGTATCGTTGGTCCAAAAACCATGTTGGCGCTAAATTCAGACCCAACCGAGCAAATGCGTCAGGTGATCGTCAATCTTGAGCGTCGCCGTTGGCTGAATTACGATCTTGGTGACCGGCATATTTTCGTCAATCAAGCGTCCTTCATGGCTTATGTTGTGGATTTTGGATTGCCTACGTTGTCGACACGGGTTGTTGTCGGAAAAACACAGTCGAAATATCGTACACCAGAATTTATCGACGAAATGACCCATATGGTGGTCAATCCAAGCTGGAACGTACCGCAAAGCATCGCGGCGCAGGAATACCTGCCGCAGCTTTTGAACGACCCCAGCGTTTTGGCGCGTCAGAATATCGTCATGCAGGTTCGAGGATCCGGCGCAGTTGTTGATGCGCGTCTGGTCGATCTGTCGCAATACACGGTTAATAACTTTCCGTTTGTTCTGCGGCAACGCCCCGGCGCAGGTAATGCGCTTGGTAAAGTGAAATTTATGTTCCCGAACCGGTACAATATTTACCTGCACGACACGCCGTCAAAAAGCCTGTTTAATCGTGATACACGCACCTATAGCCACGGTTGCGTGCGGGTTCAGCGGCCCTTTGACTTAGCGCATGTTCTGCTTGCGCCGCAAGAATCTGACCCGGCGGCAGCGTTTCAAGCTTATCTAAATACCGGTCGCGAAACCACGGTCAACCTTGAGACACCGATTCCGGTTTATCTAACCTATCAGTCGGTTTTCATCGACGAGTCCGGTGAATTGGCGTATCGCGTCGACGTTTATGGCCGCGATACCATAGTTTTTGACGCATTGGCGGCCGAAGGGGTTTCGCTGACCCAGGTTCAAGGCTAAATACATTTTGACGGTCCGGTTTGTCAGACCGTCAATTTTGCATTGGGGCTGATATGTCGTTTTCCGTTTCAGAAATTGCATCCGCTTTGGGAGCAAATGCCGTTGGTGACTTGTCGATTATGCTGACGGGGCCAAGCCAGCCGGAACTGGCGGGACCTGACCAACTAGCCTTGGCAATGGATCCAAAATTTGCCGCAAATTTGAGCAATGGTTCTTCACGTGTTGCCATACTGTGGGAAGGCGCCGATTGGCAATCCATGGGCCTTGACGCCGCGATTTTTACCGCTCATTCTCGCTATGTTATGGCGGGTGTAAATGTGCTGTTTGAAAAACGTCCCGACGCGCCGATGGGTATTCATCCAAGCGCTGTGGTTTCACCCGATGCCCATATCGGAGACGGCGCGTCGATCGGGCCATTTGTGATGATCGAAGCGGGTGTTACCATCGGCAAAAACGCCAGAATATTGTCACATGTCTCAATTTCAAAAGACGCCGCAATTGGTGATAACTGCTTGATATATCAAGGGGTTCGCATTGGCGCGCGGGTTGTAATTGGTGATAGTTTTATCGCCCAGCCCAATGCTGTTGTCGGGGGCGACGGGTTCTCGTTTGTTAGCCCAGATCGCAGTGCAGTTGACGCGGCCCGCGACGGGCAACAACCAGATGAAGCCCAACAGTTAAAACATGGGTATGCGCGCACAAATTCGCTTGGCGCGGTAACGATTGGTGACGATGTTGAGGTCGGCGCAGGGGCAACCATTGATCGCGGCACCATCATCGACACGATCATCGGTAAAGGTACAAAAATTGACAATCTGGTGATGGTTGGGCACAACGCCCAGGTGGGCAAGCATTGCTTGTTATGCGCCCAGACCGGTATCGGCGGTAGCGCCAAGATTGGCGACAGTGTGGTGCTTGGCGGGCAGGTCGGCGTCGCGGATCACGTAGTGATCGGCAACAACGTTGTGGCGGCCGGAAAATCGGGTATTTCGTCGAATGTTCCGCCGAACCGATTCATCATGGGGAACCCCGCAATTAAGATGGAAGCCAATGTTGCGAGCTATAAAGCCTATCGTCGTTTACCTAAATTAGTCGCAAAAGTAGATTTATTGCAGAAACAGGTTTCAAAAATCCTTTCAAAGGACTAATTAAAGGTGCAGCGCACAAAAGGGGCGGTAAATGTCGGATAGTGTCGAAGAAAAGGTTATCGCAATACTCGCTGAACAGGCGATGCTGGAAGTGTCAGAAGTAACGTTAGAGTCCTCATTGGAAGACCTTGGCGTTGACTCGCTTGGCCTTGTTGAAGCGGTGTTCGCAATTGAGGAAACCTTTGATGTGCAAGTTCCGTTTAATGCAAACGAACCTGGTGAGTCCGATTTTGATATCTCCACCGTGAAATCCATTGTCGCTGCGGTGACAAAACTTGTGGCGGAGCGCTGACACGTGGCAAATCGGGTTGTTATCACCGGACAAGGGGCGATTTCTTCGCTTGGCATGACCGCTGACGCTACACTTGACGGTATGCGCGAGGGCCGGCTTGGGATTGCCGAGATGGAATTCCGCGACATCGACCGATTGTCGATCAGAATCGGTGGCCAGATCAAGGGTTTCGATGCCTCAGCGCATTTCACACGCCAGCAAATGTCACTTTTTGACCGTTTTACACAATTCGCCGTTTTGGCCGCAAATGAGGCCGTTGCCCAGTCTGGTATCGACTTCAACGATGAGCTTTCGGCAAAGTCGGGTGTGATATTGGGCACCTCGGGGGGCGGCTTGCAAACGCAGGACGAAAACTTTCGGTTGGTCTATGAAGATGGCAAAAACCGCGTTCATCCGTTTATTATCCCGCGTTTGATGAATAATGCAGCGGCCAGCCATGTGTCGATGATCCATAATATTACCGGGCCAACCTATACGGTTGCGACGGCTTGTGCGTCATCAAATCATGCAATGGGGCAGGCGTTTCATATGATCCGCTCGGGCATGACCGATGTGATGCTGACGGGTGGCAGTGAATCCATGCTGTGCTTTGGTGGCATCAAGGCGTGGGAAGGTCTGCGGGTGATGTCCAAAGATGCATGCCGGCCGTTTTCAGCGAACCGCAACGGTATGGTGCAGGGCGAGGGCGCAGCAGTATTTGTGTTTGAAGAATATGAGCACGCCAAGGCACGGGGTGCTGAAATTTTGGCCGAAGTGGTTGGCTTTGCCATGTCATCAGATGCCAGTGACATTGTCATGCCCAATAAAGAAGGCGCAAAGCGCGCCATCGCAGGGGCGTTAACCGATGCGGGGCTTAACCCTGAAGATATCGGATATATTAACGCGCATGGCACCGGCACCACCGCGAATGATAAATCGGAATGTTTGGCGGTGCGCGAAGTCTTTGGCGATCACGCCAATAATCTGCGTATTTCGTCAACTAAATCCATGCACGGCCATCTGATTGGTGGCACCGGCGCTGTGGAGCTACTGGCCTGTATTCTG
>JAESRG010000180.1 GCA_016764785.1 Paracoccaceae bacterium | reverse complement strand
TAGGGGCAGATAAGAAAAGACCATTTACGTCAGTATAAACCAGCCGACAGCCTATATGATAGAGGTTCCGCCGCACCGGTTATCACCCCATAATGTCAAGATCGAGCGCGAGGCCTTCCACGGCGGCGCGCGCGGCATGGGAAATTCATTTTACGTGCTTGACCCGTTTGGCAATAAGCTGGAGCTGAAAGGCCCGGCGGTTTATCCGGATGGTACGGTCAACGGCGTTGATGTTTGGGAAGGTTAGAAAAGTGAGCCAAGTGGCGGCGGGGCTGGTTTAACCCGCCCCTATTTCGGTTACATTGCCATGAATTGCCCGAGTGCCGAAATGCCGACGATTGCGATTGTCACCATGCCAACGCCCCAAAATACTGATCGCGCAACGCTGATGCCAAACCAATAGCTTAGCGTAAAACCGATGCGTGTGCCGACATAGATATAGGCGGCGGTTATCGCAATCCGAGTGCCCCCGCCAAGGATCGCAACAACCAACCCTAACGGCACCATCATGGCAGCGGATTCCAAGTTGTTTTGCAAAGTGCGTTTGGCACGCCCCGAAAACCCAACAGCGGACAACGAGACAGAGCGGTCGGTAAATACAAACCCGACCCCGCGCGATATTACCGTCGACAAATGCTGGACAACTGCCGAAAAAAATACCAATAGCGCGGCACTGTTTGGGGCTATTAGAACTTCCATAACTGTACTTCTTTTAAGTTTGTATCAGGATGGATATAGGCGTATTAACGCACGGTAAACTATCTAATGTGCATGCTATCTGTGCATGAATTACAGCGATTTACAAGTTATCAACGCATTGCAGCGAAACCCGACATTTTCAGCGGCGGCGCGGGATTTAGGGGTGGCCCATACGACCATAGCACGGAAGGTAGCCGCGCTTGAGGCGCATTTTGATGCGCGCCTTATTGAACGTGTCGGCGACAAGGTCGTTTTGACCGCCGAAGGGGAAAAGGTGGTTGTAACAGCCCAGCAGATGGACGAAGCCTTTCTCCAATTGGAGCGCAACATAACCGGACGAGACGGTCGGTTGACGGGGCAAATTTCGTTAACGACGGTCGATATTCTAGCGTGGAGATACATGGACCGGCTGCAAGCGTTCAGCGCAAGCTATCCGGATATTAAGTTGAACCTGTCCACAGATTCCGAAGTACGCAGCTTGTCACGCCGCGAGGCTGAGGTGGCAATACGGTTGACCAATACCCCCGAAGAGCATCTTTACGGGCATGTGATTGGACGGTTAGAATTTGCGCCCTATGTGTTGGCCTCGATCCATGAAAACTTGAATGATCCCAATGATATGAATGCTTTTAGCTGGATCGGGTATAGTTCACCAGATTGTGCGGTGCGCGCGCAAAAGGCGATCAAGAAACTGGCACCAAATGGGCGCATCTCCTCGACAATACCGACACCGCTATTAATGCAGACAGCAATCAAAAGCGGGCTGGGCGCCGGGTTGCTGCCAACGATAATCGCGGATGGAGAACCGGATTTGGTGCGGCTGGGGGACGAGGTCTGTTTCGCACTGGATATCTGGATATTGACCCCAAAAGAACTTCGACATACCGCGCGAATACGGGCTTTATTTTCGATTTTGGGGAAGGCAGACGCGTGAAATTAGAAAGGGCCGCACCGAAAACGGTACGGCCCAAAACTTTGGTTTGGAGGTGGCAAAAGCGGGAGATTTCCGCATCGCCAAGTGTTCGCCCAAAAGGGGGCTGCCCCTTTAGAGTTTCACCTCGCGAATAACCTCAACCATCTGCTCCAATATCCCATTAGACATTGGCACCTCCTTTCGTTTGTTTCCAATAACGCGAGGTTATCCACAAAACCAAAAAACGCAAAGGAAATTTTTATGACACCCGCAATTTTACACGATTAACCAATATTCTAAAGGGAATAAGGGCAATCATAATTAATACCATTTTAACCCCGAAGTCAGCTATCCCCAGACTTACCCACAAGGGAAGCTCTGGCCCAGCGCCCAGCAATGGCACGATGTCCCGCGCCCAGATGTTAGGTTTGGTTGGATCTAACACCACCAATGCGCCCGAAAAGGCTACGCTGAAAAAGATTGCCGTGTCCAGCGCGGACCCGACAAGCGACGATATCACCGGGGCCCGCCACCATGCGCCGGATCGCAAACGATTGAACACCGCCACGTCCACCAGTTGCGCGATCAGAAACGCCAGCCCTGAACCGATGGCGATGCGAATGCTGACCAATGGCCCAAATTCACCGATAATTTGTGTGCCGATAATCGAACATATCAGCCCGATACCAAACCCGAACAGCACAACCTGTCGGGCTTGTTTTGCCCCGTACAGCCGGTTCATCAGATCGGTGACCAGAAACGCAAACGGATAGGTAAATGCCCCCCATGTCAGCCAGTCGCCCAAAAGAAATTGCACCAGAATATTAGAGGCGACAACAATTGTTGCCATGGCGATGACGCCAAAGATCAGTCCACGTGTCATAATTTAATCCCGTATTTTTATAGAAGGTCGCGGTGACTTCTGCCGGCTCATCCGGCAACAGAGCGCTGTTTTAAGTCAGCGCCGCCCCCAAGGCAAGCCTTGGGAAATATCTTTTCACCTGACGTAGCAGCAACCACGTCAGGCGATTTACGAAATGGTACTAATAAACCATCCGAACAATTTTTTGTTCAACATAGTGATCTACACCGCCACCACATTGCCCCATGTCCATGTTGGATGTGGCTTTAATGTCACCTTCGGTCTGAACAGACAGACCCTCAATACCATCTACATTTGCCGAAATATGCACATCACCATTGGCAATCAACTGAGTGCCATACCATTCCATTTGCGCAGCAAAATGGACTTCACCCGGAGAAATAATGGTCACGCCCCCCCCTGGTGCACAGTGGTCGTCTCGGCCAAGCTGAAGCCCCGACGGCGCGTCCATTGAATGGTTGCCGGTATCGGTGTTGGCAATGATTGCATTTTCAACCACGGCACCTCCGGCGAAATTAATCGCACATTCTGCTATGATAACAACGTCTCTAATCACCCCGGTATCAGGAATAACCACAGCATTACGGCACTCAATAATATTCACTGCATTTGGAACAAGATCGGTGATATCAAATGCATTTGCCCGCCTCAGAGGGATCCGGTTTACTGTCATGTTTGTGATATAGTCCGGTTGATCGGGGTGTGTTGGGTCGGCAAGATTATCTAACATTTGCTCAATGTTGGACATCGTCGCAAGGCTTGGTTCCAGATACTGGTCACCCACTTGATTTTCACGTCCATCAACATAATTGTGATCGGACCCTTTTTCGGCAAACATCCCGCCATCTTCCATAAGCGCACTATTTGGCATCGTGATGCGAACACCTTCTCCAAACAGAATACTGCTGTTGATGTCTACGCCTTGGTTGCCATGGATGCAGAACCCGTTAACGAAAGTATTGTTAGATGAAATATCTACGATTCCCCCTGCAATAAACCCGTCATTGGCGCAGGCAGGTGTGTCGACGATAAAAACAGATTGCGCGTTCATCTCCCAAAAATTAATGCCGATAATCTTAAGAAGGAATGTCGGAACTACCTTGCCATTTACGCCGTCAAGCCGGGTAACGACACGGACAGCTGTTTGACTGCCCCCTTCCACCAACGTATGGCTTGAGAAATCCCAATACCCCACGGTGACGTCACTTTCGATCAAGGGGTTCCCAAATCGCGATTCGGGCAGATTCATCGCCACGGTTGCAATCGCCTCAGATGCAGGTGTGGCATTGTTGCCCCCCCGAATGAGCTGTGCAGCGGCCGCATGTGCCGCAATATCGGTTGAAGACTGAAGCCTTTGCTCCACCGACCAAGCGTTAGTGACATCTATCGCAAATCCACCAATTGCTATACAAATGACCGCCCAGCCCAGTGCGAATACCGTCCCGGCGCCAGATTCATCTTCGGCAAAATTCAATACATTTTTCGAATAGCTTAACATGATGTAATTTTCCTTCTCACAAACCTTTTTGCAACGGTTTATTGGTGCGAACCATGAGACCTATCTGGGTTCGACCCGCTGGGTCAGCTGTGTCACAATGCTGCCATTAGTGAAGGCACCAATAACATTGAACGGCACCACCTCGGAAATTGGAATTGACATCGAAACGGAAACAAACTGGGAGTCCGAAGTGGTAGAGATGCTCGGAGTCTGACCCCATTTTTCAACCAGTCGAGACGCGTAAACCTCGGCTTCACCGTCAGTATACAGGCCCGTTGACATATGTCGTGTTGTGTCGCGCGTAACGCTCCACATATTTGATTGCGTCACAAAAATCATGCTCGAGTCGATGGTCAGAGCCAGGATGAAAACAAATACGGGAACCCAGAGCACAAACTCGATCGTGACTGATCCACGCTCGTCCGAACTCATTTTCCGGCGACGATTCCATAAGTCGCGCTTCATTTGAAAATTTGATTTAATATCTGTAATAGTTGGGCGCATTACATTTCCAATTCAATTTGTTCAGTCAGCAACATAAAAACTGTCTGCTAAGAACGCTCCGAAGCACCTATAAAAACGTCACTCGAAAGCTATCTTGATAGTAAACTAGAGAATTGCGGCGACAATTGGAACATGTGTTTGGTAAAAATCTAATGATTTCAGTGTATTAAAGAAAATTTAATGCTTTTTATAACCAAAGAGTTAGCGCTCTATAACTAAAGTTAGACGCGTCCAAACAGACGTTCAATGTCGCTTAACGCGAGCTCGACATAAGTCGGTCGCCCATGATTACACTGTCCGGAATGGGGCGTAGCCTCCATTTCGCGCAGCAAAGCGTTCATTTCGTCGGCCGTCATGCGACGACCTGACCGAATAGAGCCATGACAGGCCATTCTGCTCAAAATTTCCTCGATTTTGTCTTTTACTGTCTGACTACAGCCCGAATCCGCCAATTCATCACAGATATCACGTACCAGTTTGACCGAATCAATCTCACCGAGAATCGCTGGTGTTTCACGCACGCAAATCGCGCCATCGCCAAACGGTTCCACCACCAAGCCCAGCGTCGCTAGCTGATCCGAAATCTCCAATATCCGAGCGCGGTCAGTATCTGACAGGTCAGCAATTTCAGGGATAAGCAGTACCTGCGACGCCACGCCATTTTCGCCCATCTGCCGTTTTAGACGTTCATACACCAACCGTTCATGTGCCGCGTGTTGATCGACCAGCACCATGCCAGTGGCGGTTTGTGCCACGATATAATTCTCGTGCAACTGCGCCCGCGCCGCACCCAGCGGTAGATGGGTTAGGTCGGCATCAAGCGTCGGCGTCGGCTCAACACGTCCAGATTCCCAGCTGCCCGCCTCAGCAAAGCCGCTGGTTTGCGGGATGGGCGGTGGCGAATACCGCTGCCCCCGGTCGGTCATCTGGTAAATTGGCGCTTCGGGGCGCATTGCGGCCAATGTCTCGTTGCCAACCGTGCTTGAGGCGCGATGTCCGGCCCCAGCCAACGCTTGCCGCAACCCCGAGACAATCAACCCGCGCGGCGCGCTTGGGTCCCTAAACCGCACTTCGGCCTTGGCGGGATGCACATTCACATCCACCAGTTCTGGATCACAAGACAGGAACAACACGGCCGCCGGATGGCGATCACGGCTTAAAAAATCTGAATAGGCCGCCCGCAACGCCCCGTGAAACTGCTTGTCGCGTACCGGTCGTCCGTTGACAAAAAAGAACTGCGAAACAGCCGCGCCGCGCGAATATGTTGGCAGGGCCGCGTATCCGGTTAGCAATATATCATGGCGTTCAAAGTTAATTTCCAGCGCGTTATCAACAAAATCTGCCCCCAAGACGCGCAGCAATCGTTTGCGCAGCGCCGTGGCAAAATCGCCGGATTCTGGCTCAGCCCGAAAAACCACACGCCCCTCGCCGGTTTTACTGACGTCACGCAGCACAAAACCCACATCGGGCGCGGCCATCGCCAGCCGCTTGATCACATCGCTGATTGCGCTTGATTCCGCGCGATCAGATCGCAAAAACTTTAGCCGCGCAGGGGTGGCATGAAACAGGTCGCGCAGCTCAACCACAGTGCCCCGCGCTAACGCGGCGGGTTGCACCACGCCGATAGCACCGCCATTCACTGCAATTACAGCGGCTTCAGTCGCGCCAGAAAAACGCGACGTAATCGTCAAACGCCCCACCGCGCCCAATGAGGGCAGTGCCTCACCGCGAAAACCAAACGAATGGATATTCAGCAGGTCTGACCCGTCAATTTTTGACGTTGCGTGTCGCGACAGCGCCAACACCAATTCATCGCTAGGAATGCCGGTGCCGTCATCCACCACCCTGATCAGGGTTTTGCCACCATCCGCGTATGAAATCTCGATTCGTTCAGCCGCCGCATCCAGCGCGTTTTCAACCAGCTCCTTGATGGCCGAGGCCGGACGCTCGACAACCTCGCCGGCCGCAATCCGGTTGGCTGCGGCATCGTCAAGTTGCCGAATCGGCTTGCGGTCAGACATCATATGGGGGTTCTGCATGGTCATACCCCCAGACATAGCAGGCTTAAGGCGATTCTAAAAGACTGGTTGCAGGAGTAGGCTTACTGCGAAACCAACCCCTCAGGCTGTCCTGCAATCACGAAATGCAGATTTTGGGGTTGGAATAAATACGCAGATAGCACTTTTTTTTGAAAACTAGCCTTTATCTAGCAGCGTTTGGGCTATTTGTTAAAAATTATCAGCCCTTATAGATTTCTA
>JAESRG010000179.1 GCA_016764785.1 Paracoccaceae bacterium | reverse complement strand
CGGGTTGGTCGGCGCCCTATCACCCTATGTGCCCGAAGCTTGGAGCGTGCGAAAACAGTTCCAGCTAGATGCATTGCTATGCGCAAAAGCGTATTGGACCAAGGTTGAAACCCTGTCAGGCAAGGCGACTGGTTATGGTCAGATCGGGCGGTACATTGTCTTGCCCAGCGAGTATGAGGCCGACAAAGCCACCGGACGCATTGCTGGCGCGGCTCGGTTTTGGCAGGGTGCAACGTGGCGAGTTTTGCCGAACATTCCCCTGATTGACCCAAAATCGGCGCCCTACGGCATTGTGCATGAAACCCTTTCCGCCCGCATTGACCCGCGTATGGCCGCGCAGGCCTTGGCGGGGGCAATCGAAAAATTAGGGGGTGACATCGTCGAGAAATGTTTGGTGCAAGACATCAAAAATGGCACTGTAATAACAAGTGACTGCACGTTAACGGCCGATCATATCGTGATTGCTGCGGGGGTCGATGGGTTGCCTCTGCTTGAACCGTTTCTGGGTGGCAAAGCCGTGCGCGGGGTCAAGGGGCAGGCGGCAAAACTTGATATTGCGCTGCCCGCAGGCACGCCGCTTATCAATGGCGAGGGGATATATATTATCCCCCACGCGGCAGGGCATGTCTCGGTTGGGTCAACCAGCGAAACCAGTTGGGATGATCCGTTTGCAACCGATGCTTTGCTTGACGAGGTTCTGGAAAAGGCCTGCGCCATTTGCCCTGCTTTGCGGGGCGCAAATGTGCTTGAACGGTGGGCGGGGCTGCGTCCGCGTGCGCCAAAACCTGAACCGATGCTGGGTCAACTGGACACTGGCGTGTACGTTGCTACGGGTGGTTTTAAAACCGGCCTTGCGGTTGCGCCTCGGGTTGCCGAGGCGTTGGCCGATATGATTGAGGGCAAAACGCCTGACATGCCGCTGGATTTCTCGCCGCAGCATCATTTCAGCCCCCGCAAGAAATGAAAAAATTTCAGATATCTCGAAAATAATTGCAAAGTTACGAGCAGTTGCAGTATTCTGCCAGAAAAATTGAACCAAAATTTAATTGTACAGGGGATGATGATGCGAGACAGCGTATCCAGAGTTATTGCGCACCGGAATTTCGGCAACTTTATTCTTGCGGTAATTATTCTTAATGCCATCGTTTTGGGGTTACAGACCTCAAAAAACCTGATGGCGTCGGCGGGCGTTGTGCTCGATTTGATCGACAATGTTTGTCTGGGCATCTTTGTGGTTGAACTGGCATTGAAATTCATTGCGCAGGATATTCGGTTTTTCAAAAACGGCTGGAACAATTTTGACTTCTTGATCGTTGGTATTTCACTGGTGCCAGGGGCGGGCGGCTTGTCGGTGCTGCGCGCCATGCGGATATTGCGCGTGCTGCGCGTGGTCTCAGTTGCGCCAAGCCTGCGCCGCGTGGTTGAAGGGTTTATCGTGGCCTTGCCGGGAATGGCCTCGGTTTTTGTGCTGATGGCAATTATATTTTATATCGCTGGCGTGATGGCCACCAAACTGTTTGCTGAGGACTTTCCGCAATGGTTTGGCACCATCGGCGAAAGCCTGTACTCGCTGTTTCAGATCATGACGTTGGAAAGCTGGTCGATGGGCATCGTGCGCCCTGTGATGGAAGTGCATCCGCAGGCATGGGCTTTCTTTGTGCCGTTCATTATGATTACGACTTTTGCGGTTGTGAACCTTGTGGTTGGCCTTATTGTCACCTCGATGGAGGGCGCTGGAGACGCTGCTGAAAACGCGGCCACTGAGGCGTTTCGCGATGATGTGCTGGGCAAGCTGGCGGCGATCGAAGCCCGTTTGAACAAGTTAGGAAAATAAAATGCAGACGATTGTTATCACCGGCGCTGGCTCAGGTATTGGCCGCGTGACCGCGCAGCTGTTCTTGGAAAATGGCTGGCAGGTCGCGCTGTTGGGGCGGCGGCTTGACCCCTTAACCGAGACAGCAGACGGCAATGACAATGCCCTAGCGCTGTCTTGTGATATTTCCAACGCTGAGGCAGTCGACGCGGCTTTTACCACCATTGTTGAGCGGTTTGGCCGAATTGATGCCCTGTTTAACAACGCTGGCTGCAATGTTCCGGCCGGAACCATTGACGAAATTTCGGTTGAGGGATGGCAACAGGTTATCAATGTTAATCTGACGGGGTCATTCCTGTGTGCGCGCGCGGCATTTGCGAAAATGCGGGTGCAGTCGCCCCAAGGTGGCCGGATCATCAACAACGGATCGATTTCAGCCCAGGCGCCACGGCCCGGATCGGTGCCATACACTGTATCAAAACACGCGATCACCGGCTTGACCAAAACCCTGTCGCTTGACGGCCGCCCATTCGATATTTCTGCCAGTCAGATTGATATCGGCAATGCACTGACCGAGCTGTCCGCGCGGATCAGCAAGGGCGTGACACAGGCTGACGGGTCAACCAAACCCGAACCCATGATGCAAGCCATTGAGGTCGCGCGTGCGGCGCTGCACATCGCCAACTTACCACTGGGTACCAACATTCCGTTTATGACGATCATGGCCACAAATATGCCGCTGCACGGGCGCGGTTAGCTGCGCAACCGGCGGAATATTTCTGACGCGCCATAGCCAGCGACCAGTGCTACCAGCAGCGATAGCAACCCGTAAATCAAGGCGTGTTCATGGGCGAGGTTATATATCCATCGCTCCAACCCTTCTTTGCGCACCAGAATGTCGAGGTTGGTTTCACCGACGATCTGCTGGTCACGGATCAGGAAAATCTTGGCGGTATAGTCGCCCTCAACCAGGTTGGCGGGCAGCTGAATACGGGTGTCAAACAAGGTTTCAGAACGCAGGGTGATAATACCCTCGCGTTCTGAATACAGGCCCGAAGCCAGGCGAACACGGCTGATGGCCTCGCTAAAGCTTTCCATTTCAGGGTCAAGATCATGGTCGGGTAGGCGCACCGCGTGATGCACACCGATGGCATGTTGTTGCTGGGTTTCTTGCGATAAAATGTCGGCCAGAGGGCCGGTGGTGGCCACCGCGAAAAAGCTGGGGGCATTGTCAATGTCAACCGACTCGGTATTGATCCAAATACCAAATACCTTTTCTTTGCGCCGCACAGTGACTTGTTCCAGCGGTCCTTCAATCACAATGATGACATCCAACGGGCTGGCATCCTCGGGGACCGGTGCGTCGCGTTTAACCGCGCCAAACACCAAAATTTCCGAGCCAGAGAAATTGGCGGTAATCGCCACATGGCTTTGGCTAAGCCCAACGATGACGCTTTCTTGTGCCGTTAGGGCCGTGGCCAGAACCGCAAAAATCAGGGTGAGGGATCGCAACATCTTAATGCCCCCCTGCGCGAATTGAATACAGTTCTGAAGGCATCAATAACAGGTCAAGCGCCAGCTTTCCGCACATGGCCAGCACCATGATGGCCAGCAATATCCGCAACTGTTCGGCTTTTAGCTTAACGCCGATTCGAGCGCCGATCTGCGCGCCGATGACACCGCCCAGCAGCAACAGCAGTGCCAGAATGGCATCAACGGTAAAGTTTTGAGTGGCGTGCATAATCGTGGTGAACGCCGTTACAAAAATGATCTGAAACAGTGAGGTGCCAACCACTACTTTTGTTGGCATGCCCAGCAGATAGATCATCGCGGGCACCATAATAAAGCCACCACCAACGCCCATGATAGCGGCCAAAACCCCGACCAAAAGCCCAACTAAAATGGGGGGAATGACACTGATATACAGGTTTGAGGTGCGAAACCGCGTTTTGAACGGCAAGCCATGAATCCAGTTATGTTTCTTTTTCTTGTAAACGGAATTGGGTTTTTTGGATTTGCGAATAGCGTTCAGGCTCTCAATAAACATCAACGACCCAATTATGCCTAGAAAAATCACATAGGTCAGGGTGACCAGCAATTCGACTTGGCCAATGCTTTTCAGGTATTTGAAGACCTGAACCCCGATCGCCGCGCCAACCAGACCGCCGATCAGCAACACGCCGCCCATTTTGAAATCTACGGTTTTTCGACGGAAATGCGCCAACACACCCGAAAAAGACGAGGCCACGATTTGGTTGGCCTCGGTTGCTACTGCCACAGCTGGGGGAATGCCGATCATGAACAGCAGGGGCGTCATCAGAAAGCCGCCGCCAACGCCGAACATACCGGATAAAATTCCAACCAGCCCGCCAAGACCGACTAATAAAAAGACGTTTACCGAGACCTCGGCGATAGGAAGATAGATTTGCATGATATGACCTTAATACGGTGGCTCCATTTACAACACAAATCTTGAATGTATCAATCCTTAAACTGCGACATTTCGGAGCATTTTACCCAGAATGTTGCAAAAGAAAGCCGCGCAGCACTTTTTCTAGCTTGGCAGCGCCGATAGGTGCCATCTTTTTGGTGTGTTCATGCGATAAGGTTTCGTTGCTCATCCCGGCGGCCATGTTGGTAATCACCGAGATAGCTGCGGCTTTCATGCCAAAGAATCGCGCCAAAATCACTTCGGGCACTGTCGACATACCGACCGCATCTGCACCCATTCGACGAATTGCACGAATTTCAGCAGGGCTTTCAAAACTGGGACCCGAAAACCACGCGTAAACGCCCTGAGACATTTGAACATTCGCCGCTTTGGCTGCTGCAATAAGCGCGGTGCGCATTTCAGGGTCATATGCGTCACGCATGTCGACAAACCGTTTGTCGGTTGCTTCGCCGATAAGTGGATTGGCGCCGGCGAAATTGATGTGGTCTGTCAGCATCATGATATCGCCAGGCTGGCCATTCGGGTTGCATATCCCGGCGGCATTGGTGGCAATAATCGCGTCAGCGCCAAGGTCGCGCAGCACTTCGATTGGCACCCGCATTACGTCGGCTTCGCCTTTTTCGTAATAGTGCATCCGCCCGCCTAAAACTGCGACGCGCACGCCTTCAAGCGTACCAATCACCAGATTAGGATTGTGGCCTGAAACACCCGTATGTGGGAACCCAGGCAGGTCGGCATAATCAATGGACACGCCGTCAACCGCGTCGGCAATATGACCAAGACCCGAGCCCAGAACCAGCCCAAACTTGATGGGTTCAGGCCCAGCTTTTTCACGAATAAGATCGATCAATGCCATGCTATCGTTCCTTGGAGTAAGGTTGGCCACCCGCTTTTGGCGGGATAGCTTTACCAACAAAACCAGCCAGAATAATCACGGTCAGCACATAAGGCAGCGCCTGCATGAATTGGCCCGGCAGTACAATGATGCCCAGATCAATGCTCTGGTATTTGTTCGAAATGGCCTCAAGCATGCCAAATAACAGGCAGGCCCACATGGCCGGAATTGGTTTCCATTTAGCAAAAATCAGTGCAGCCAGTGCGATGAAACCACGCCCAGCAGTCATGTCACGACCAAAGCCGGGGGCGTTGGTGCCAAGGCTTAGATATGCGCCCGCGATACCACACAGGATGCCAGTGATGATAATCGCTGAATAGCGCAGTTTGACCACCGAAATACCAGCTGTATCAACCGCACCGGGGTTTTCGCCAACCGCGCGAATGCGCAGGCCAAAACGGGTGCGATACATAACCCACCAAGTGATCGCCACTGCCGCAAAGGCCATATAAACGATAAGGTTATGACCGGAAATCAGATTGTGATAGATCGGGCCGATGATTGGCACGCTTTCAAAGGTGCTGGCCAGTGGCAGCTCAATCGGTCTAAAGCGACCTGTATTGGGCAGTTGCGGCGTGTCACCGCCCTGATGGAACCAGCTTGCACCGATCAGTACGGTAATACCCGCCGCGAAAAAGTTGATGGCCACGCCCGAGATCAACTGGTTGCCGCGCAGTGTGATTGACGCAAATCCGTGAATTAACGACAGCGCGATTGACGCGATAATTGCGGCGAACATCCCGACCCACATTGCGCCCCAGCCCAAGCCCCAACCGCCCTCAAGGACGGGTGCGCCCGCGATCGAGGAAAATGCGCCAGCCGCAAACGCGCCGATCAGCATTTTGCCCTCAAGCCCGATGTCAACAATGCCCGAACGTTCAGACCAAAGCCCTGCCAGACAGGCCAGCAAAAGCGGCGTAGCAGCCCGAATGCCCGAATCCGAGATTTGCAGAATAGTTAAAAAATCCATTATGCAGATCCCTTTTTGATCCGAAGGAATAGACGTTCAATCGGCATACGCACCAAATTTTCAAGGCTACCGGTAAACATGATAATCAACGCTTGAATGACAATCACCATCTTGCTGGGGATCTGCATTTCAAACTGCAGCTCAACCCCGCCTTGGGTCAACGCACCAAACAGGAACGCAGCCAGCAGAATGCCAATCGGGTGGTTGCGCCCCATCAGGGCCACGGCAATTCCGATGAACCCAGCGCCCTCAACCGCACCGATAACCAGCCGTTCGGCCTCACCTTGTACAGTGTTTACGGCCATTAATCCGGCCAACGCGCCCGAGATCAGCATGGCAATCATGGTGATTCTTACAGGTGAAATACCAGCATAGACCGCAGCCGTTTCTGAATGGCCAAATGCGCGGATCTCAAAACCAAGCCGACTTTTCCAGATAAGCACCCACACCAGAAAACATGCCAGCAGGGCGATGAAAAAGGTGATGTTCACATTTGCGTATTTATCAAAATCAATGCCGATGACGCCCAAAATATCATGCATCGTGGGCAATCGAGCACTTTCAGGGAAGCGCGGGCTTTCAGGAAGCGAGCCTTCGGCCTGCATAGGGCCAACCAGCAAATACCCGATAATCGCCAAAGCAATCAGGTTAAACATAATGGTGGTAA
>JAESRG010000178.1 GCA_016764785.1 Paracoccaceae bacterium | reverse complement strand
GAGTGCTCCATGGAGAAAATCCTTCCTAAAATCCAAAACCTACATGCGGAATCGCAGATCAGGTCACGGAGCGGAAGGTGGGGGCGGGACAACGCTTACACTGCTGCGCAAACGCTGTTTAATGTATTTTCAAAGTTTGCTTTTGCGAATTCCCCTTCGCGATCATGTTTTGTATCGTTATATGCATCGTACCACTTAAGAGACTTTGTCGGACTATTAGTATCCCAATCAGAAAAAGGCACTATCGTTCCGTAATCTGGATAAAACGCGAAGCTGGCTTTCCAACCATCCAAAGCAAAAACTTCTTTAAGCTTTATGAAATCATTAGTTGTCCACCGGTCTCCTGCATAATTGTTAGCGGAGAGAATGCCCCTAAAAGCTGCCTCTACTTCCATACTGGCTAAAAGCAAAAGATTTCGGAGCTCATGACCATATGCATTATTGTTGATAGCCGACGGTTCAATAGTATAAAAAATTTCTTTGAGCTTTCGTACAATACCACTGATGGAAACTATCGATTGATTGAATGCGGTACGATCAATCCTAACCAGTTCATCTGATATATCTGATATTGTGAGTTCGCCTTTGTATTGAAATTTGCATAATCTCCAGACTCTTTTTGAATAAACTCCGAGGGCGACGTCTATTTCTTGAAGCCCGTATATTTCCAAAGGTGGACTAAACCAGAAACCAAATTTTTTTGAAAACTCTTCCAATGTAAGTCCGCGGAGCGGTTCTAAAGTCTCGGAACTGCCTCCGCGAGTAGGATCATTTTTATCAAAACCTTTAACTTGGCCTAAATATTCGCCGTCTGGAGCTACATGCCAAACATAATATTTCCCGTCAATTTCATATGAGATGTATGGGCGATCATCTCTATTTTCTTGTCCGAGTCTATGGTTTTTCGCTTTAAATGTATAAACTTTCACAATAATCAATCTCCTTACAAAAACACGTTTGCCAAACTGTTTTAGATACATTTCATAATGGACATTATCAGACTTAACACTAGTAATAATCGTGTTAAATTAAACCCCTCCCAATTCGCCCTGTTTGGACTGTTGCGCAATGCATAAGAGCGGACTTTGGCTGCGCTGCAGAATTTCGGTAAAATGGGCACGGACCTGCCGTTCGCTGTAGCTTGCACTAATGGCAGCTTTGTCGATTCTCTCATCTTTGATCAGTTTGTGACGTGAAGGTCAAAGTCATCTGACATTCAACATTTGTTTCTCGGGTGTTGAGTATTTAGGCAACAAAGAAGCTGGTTGGTTAACCTTTGCGGCGCAGCCACCATTCTGCGAAAATCAGATTTGGCACCCAGCACATCCACGCTATATAGAGTGATGCCTCGGTATAGGTGAAGTCTGCCACCATGAAAAATAGCAGATAGATGCGCAATGTTACGGCAGCAAAGGTCAGTGCAAACGACCGGATCATCCAGTGGCGGTGATCAGAAATTTCGCGCCGCATCGCAAAACGGACAGCCATTCCGGTCGTGAAAAGCCACAAAACAGCAAGAATTGCAAAACCTGACGCTGCGATTGGTCCGCCTGCAACACCAAAAGCTATAAAAAACCCTGATACACCACCGATGAGAATTGAAATGCCGTAGACACGGCCAAGCCACCGGTGGCGGGCACGGTGTTTATTGCGCATTTTCGGGAAAAATTGGTATCCGCCGATCACCAAGGCAATTGAAGCACCGGAAATATGGGCAATGAACATTGTTCGACGATCGGTAAGGTGCCCGATCATGTCTGCAAAAGCCAATTCCAGCCCCAATCCAATAAACCGAAACGTTCCGATGGCGATAAACGTGCTGAGCACAGTAACAATTATTAGTGGGATGCGGGACTTGGCCATGGGGCTCTCCGATTGAGTTGACAGTGTCTAGTTACGAATTTAACTTGACGGTGTCAAGTCTCGATGACACAAGCAGATATGACAGCGAAAAAGAACCATCATCACGGTGACCTGCGTGAAGCACTGATTACTGCGGGCCTTGAAATCATGGAGGAAAGCGGTTTTGAGGCTCTGACTTTACGCAAATGTGCGGCGCGGGCAGGGGTCTCACATGCGGCTCCGGCGCACCATTTTCACGGAATTATTAGCCTTAAGGCCGCAATAATTGCCCGAGGTCACCGGATATTTGCCGCGACGATGCGCGCACGCGCCGCGGACGCGCTGCCAGACCCAATGGCGCAGCTATGTGCCATTTGTGCGGGATATCTGGAATTTTCTGAAAAACACAGAGCATTATTTCAATTGATGTTTCAGCCCACTCCCCGAGATTTGTCAGCGATTACGCCGTCGGTATTGGAGGAGCTGATGTTTGAGGCCGGTGGATCATACGGTGTTCTGCGCACCGCTTGTGAGCCATTCGAGAGCGATAAACGTGCCCCCAACAGTGTCGAGATCGCGGTTTGGTCGATGGTGCATGGCTATGCGATGCTGTTTGGCGAGACAGAAACGCGCGAAGCAGCACCAACCGGGCCGATACCGGATTTTTCGATTATTTTGCCAATACTGACTTTGCAGATTTAACTGCGCGGGGTGGGTAGAAAGGCTGATACCAGCCCGACCAGACTGGCAAAAAGCCCGGCGATAAAGCCAATAAAGCCAAAATACCAGATTCGACCGGCAAAACTGTTTTCCGCATACGAGCCGACGAACACCTCTTTGCCTTTGGTTGAGGCGTAAAACGCCAGCGCGGTCAGCAGAAACAGTAAAATCAGCACCCCCCAGCCGGGTTTTCCCCATATCAGGACCACCACCACCAGCCCCGCAGCAAGCCCGAGATAGGTGGCACTGGCAGACCAAAAGGGGTGGCTGCCCAGCAGTGTCCACAGCCCGGACAGGTGTGCGACGAACAATAAGGCCGCAATTGTCGGTGCAGTCAGGAAAGGGGCATATCTTGTCATTTTCTAATGGCTTTCATTGAAAGGTATCATTCTCATACCTGAAACACTGACAAGAATAGTGCAAGTCGCGACGTTTCAACTCGCTGTGATCGAACACATGAATTATTATTGGAAATAGCCGGATTTTCCTCTTGTGCATTTTTGGTGGGTAAGTATAACTCCGCCACATCACAGGATGCGGGCGTAGCTCAGTGGTAGAGCACTTCGTTGCCAACGAAGATGTCGTGAGTTCGAATCTCATCGCCCGCTCCAAATTTTCAAAAATTTGGTATGCAAACTACAGTATTTTGATTGTTGAGACAGGCATCAAAAAAGAGCGACGGTTTTCGCCGACGCCCTAAAAAACCATATATATTTCAGAAATTTAAAAATTGATGCCCGCACGAATATTGATCGCAGAAACTGTGCCAATAACGCCATTACCGTCGGATAAATCCACGGGTAAATCACGTACGAAGTATTCGATCCCAGCGGCAGTATGTTCTGTATAAAAGTTTGTCCATTTCGCCGTGGAATAACCAGTAAAACCATATAAAAATGCGGGCCCAACATCGTAACCCACGCGTGCTTTCAGGTCCAAAATATTGTTGTCGTTGTAAACGTTATATCCGGGCGTAGGGTTGTAAACGGAGCCAAACAAAAACGCAGCTACCTGATAGGTTTAATTGGTAGGAACATTCGCCTGAGTTCAGGCCGAACATACCAATAGTGTAAGGCCCGCTCCAATCATTAGTACTGGGGGCCGGCATAACAGCCGTATTGTTCGCTGTGGGTGTTACAATGTTTCCCGACATTGCGGTTGTCGCAGATAAAAGGCCAACAACTGCGGCCACTACTCTTTCATTTCACGTCCTATTTAATTTTTACGATAACAAATGGTTAGCGGATAAATGAGCATAATTCTCATTAAATGGTAACCGCTTACACGTAAAATACCTTTTTGAATATGTACAAATAGTGGCCTTCTAAATGATAACTTCCAAAAAATTGGCGCAATTCTGCAAAGTTTTGGAGTAACACCACAAGTATTTCGTCTCTATTTGCAATTCCTGCTTTCGCCTTTTAACTTGCGTTAACCGGAGGAAATATCATGCGTGACGCCATCGCAATAATCAGGTCAGCCCCGAACTTTCGACCGGCGATTATTGCGCCGATTGCGATCATGCTGATCTTTTCATTTTTTAACCTGAGCGCAGCACCCGATCAGGCGCGTATCACCAGCGCGATCACTCTGGGCGTGGTTAACCATGATACCGGCATGACGTTTCCACCGATCAAGGTTTCAAATCGGATCATGGAGGGCATGGCCGAGAGCCTGCCGTTTGCGATTGCCGATTTTGACGATGACGGAGCGGCGCGGATTGCATTGGAGGCAGGGGATGTCACCGCTGTGCTGATTTTTCCCGCGGATTTCAGTAAAAATGCCGCCAGTGGTGAGCAGATCGAGATCACTGTCCTGAACACCCAGCATCTGTCGATCATGGAAAGCCAGATGGGCGCGCAGCTGCCAATGTTGTTGCAATCGGCGATGTCAGCGGCGGTTGGCATGGTGCGCGTCGCTCTTTCCGAGGGGCGGTTACCATCGGGGGAATTTCCGGTGGTGGCAAATGTGCAAACGTTGCATGTCGCGGGCAGCGGCGTGGCGCTGGCTGCACCGTTTGTGATGGGGTTTGCAACATGGTTGGCAGCAATGGTTGGGGCAATGATGCTGTTTTTTGCAACAAGAGAAGCTGATAATGCCAAGGCGCGGGCAATTGTGCGCACCGCGTTACCCGTTATTATAACCATGGTTGCAACGCTGGTTCTCGCGCTGGTGGTTTGTGGCACCACAGGGCAATGGGACGCGTTCTTGTGCCTTTGGTTAAGTGCGTGGCCGGTGTTGCTGGTGTTGTCTTGGTTGTTCGCTGGGCTATTTGCGGTGTTCAACGTGGTGGCGATGCTGATCATTCTGCCGGTAGTGTTTTACCAGACCGCAGTGGGCGGGGCGCAGGCCCCTGTGGCGGCGGCCCCTAGCTGGTTGCGCGGTATTGCCGAGGCCATTCCGTTTGATGCCGTCGCAGGCATCTATCGTGGGGTTCTGATTGGCGGCAACGGGCCGTTTCCGATCATGTTAACCCTGATAACCGCCACAATCGGGCTGGTGATGATCTGGGCTGGCAGCATGGCGTTTGGTGGCTCAAAGGCCGAATAAAGGGGGCCGTTAAGCCCCCTTTTGGTTCTATTCCGCCGTTAACAACGGTGGCTTTTTGGTGGTGATGCGCCGCGAGGCAATCTTTTCATAGGTCAGATCAATGTCGCCGTCTTTGACGCCAACTTTGACCACGCCACCTTTCATCAAACTGCCAAACAACAGTTCTTCCGCAAGCGGTTTTTTGATGTGTTCCTGAATGATCCGCCCCAGTGGCCGTGCGCCCATGCGATCATCATAGCCCTTGTCTGCCAGCCAAGCGGCCGCAGCTTGTGATAGTTCAATGGTTACGTTGCGGTCCATCAACTGGGCCTCAAGCTGAAGCACGAATTTCTCGACCACGCGCAGGATAACCTCTTTAGGCAGGGCGCCAAAGCCGATCACCGCATCCAGACGGTTGCGGAATTCTGGCGTGAAAATCCGTTCAATCGCAGCTAAATCTTCGCCGTCGCGCCGCTCGCCGCCAAAGCCGATGGCAGATTTGGCTTGTTCGGACGCACCAGCATTTGTGGTCATGATCAGCACCACATTGCGGAAATCAATTGCTTTGCCGTTATGGTCGGTCAGCTTGCCGTGATCCATCACCTGCAATAGGATGTTGTACACATCTGGATGGGCTTTTTCGATTTCGTCCAGCAGCAATACGCAATGCGGATTTTGGTCAACGCCATCGGTCAGCAACCCGCCCTGATCAAACCCGACATACCCCGGAGGCGCGCCAATCAGACGGCTAACCGCATGCTTTTCCATGTATTCGGACATATCAAACCGCAGCAGTTCAACGCCCAGCGTGTCAGCCAATTGTTTGGCCACCTCGGTTTTACCGACGCCCGTTGGTCCGGCAAACAGATAGTTGCCGATCGGTTTTTCAGGTTCGCGCAGGCCCGCGCGCGACAGTTTGATGGCGCTAGCGAGGGCGTCGATGGCTTTGTCTTGACCAAACACCACCCGTTTGAGGTTCTTCTCAAGATCGCGCAGCACCTCAGCATCGCCTTTCGATACGTTTTTCGGCGGTATGCGCGCAATCTGCGCCACCACGGCCTCAATGTCTTTGACGCCGATGGTTTTTCGACGTTTGTTTTCGGGTACCAGCATTTGCGCGGCGCCGGCCTCGTCGATCACGTCGATGGCTTTGTCGGGCAATTTACGATCGTTGATATAACGCGCCGCCAGATCAACGGCGGTTTTGATCGCGTCGTTGGTGTACCGAATGTCGTGATGTTCCTCAAAATAGGGTTTTAGCCCCATCAAAATTTTGATCGAATCCGGGATGCTTGGTTCCTTCACGTCAATTTTCTGGAAGCGACGCGCAAGGGCGCGGTCCTTCTCAAAATGCTGACGGAATTCTTTGTAGGTTGTCGAACCCATGCAGCGCAATTTACCGCCCTGTAACGCCGGTTTCAGCAGGTTAGAGGCATCCATCGCCCCGCCTGACGTAGCGCCTGCGCCAATAATGGTGTGGATCTCGTCAATGAACAGGATGGCGTCGTCATGGGCTTCCATTTCGTCCATCACGGCTTTCAGACGTTCTTCAAAGTCACCACGATAGCGGGTGCCAGCCAACAGCGCGCCCATATCAAGCGAAAAGATCGTGGCCTCAGCCAGCACGCTAGGCACTTGTTCATCAACGATTTTACGCGCCAAACCCTCAGCAATGGCTGTTTTACCAACCCCGGGGTCACCCACCAACAGCGGGTTATTTTTGCGTCGACG
>JAESRG010000177.1 GCA_016764785.1 Paracoccaceae bacterium | reverse complement strand
CACCTTAGCCGAGGCCGCGCGCCAAGCTGGCGTGTCTGCCGCTGCCCCCTATCGGCACTTTAAGGGCCGTGAGGAACTGATCGCCGAGGTGGCACGGCAAGGTTATATCTTGTTTGGCGACCTTATGGAGCACGCCTATAATCACGGCCAACCCAGCGCCCTTAGCGCGTTTTCAAAGGTTGGGCGCGCCTATCTGGCTTTTGCAAAACGCCATCCCGGCCATTATATCGCGATGTTTGAATCGGGTGTTTCTTTAACAGGTAACTCTGACTTAACGCTGGTATCTGAACGCGCTATGGCCGTATTGACCCTTGCAGCTGAAAAACTGATGGCCCACCTACCCCCTGAAAAACGCCCCCCAGCGGTAATGGTCTCGCATCATATCTGGGCGATGTCGCACGGGGTTGTTGAGCTGTTCGCCCGTGGATCACCCGGTGGCCGCGCGCCGTTTTCTGCTGAAGACCTGTTAGAAAGCGGCACTGGCATTTATTTGCGCGGTTTGGGCATCATTACCGAATAATGTAAAAAACATTTACATTAGACTTGACCTGCGCTGGATAGTGCCTATCTATGTTAATGTAAGAAACATTTACATCTGAAAGGAAAACACAAAATGTCGACGCCCATGCAATGGCTCACGAATTCCCGCGACTGGCTTGACGGACATGGCAAACCTGCCTGGATCTCCGCAATGGTCTTGGGTTTTATCTTTCTGTGGCCTGTTGGCCTCGCCATCCTCTTTTATATGATTGGAACAAATCGAATGGGAAAACATTCTTGCCGCAGCCGCCGTCGTCGGAGCTTTGACTCGACCGGAAACACCGCTTTTGACGGGTATCGTGATGAAACATTGCGCCGTCTTGAAGACGAACAACAGGCTTTCCATGGCTTCCTGAACAACCTGCGCGCCGCCAAAGACAAGGCCGAATTCGACCAGTTTATGGATGATCGCGCCAAACAGAGCTTTGAGGAAACCCCTGCTGAACCAGCGCCAACGGCGCAAAAATCCAGCGGAACCACTGATTTTGGTGGCTCTCCGAGCTTTGCCTAAATCTTAAAAACTGCGTGAGGCTGGGTTGCCAGCCTCGCGTTTTCTTATCTAAACCCAAAAGTTTGGATTGCCGATGTGACAGTTTCCTTGTTAGGTTGAAGATAACCACCAAAGGACATTGATTTGCAACACACGCTGCCACCAGCCCCACAGTTTTACGTGACAGCGCCACAGCCCTGCCCGTACCTTTCGGGCCGCGAAGAACGCAAACTATTCACCAGTCTTGATACCCCTGCTGCACTTAGCCTTAATGATGCCCTGTCACATCAAGGTTTTCGCCGCTCGCAAAATGTGATTTATCGCCCGTCCTGCGCCAGCTGTAATGCCTGCCAGTCGGCACGCATCAAAATCAACGAATTCACACCGTCAAAGTCGCAAAAACGCGTTTTGCGTCGAAATACCCGGTTAATACGCCAAGTGAAACGTCCTTGGGCAACCGAGGAACACTTTGACCTATTTTCTACCTATCTAAAAAGCCGTCACGCTGATGGGGGTATGGCTGGTATGGATGTCGAAGAATTTGCCGCCATGATCGAAGAATCGCCGGTGAACACCCAAATTATCGAATATGCATTGGAGACAGACGACCGGCGAGAGATTGTCGCTGTTTGCCTGACCGACAGCCTTAGCGATGGTTTGTCGATGGTTTATTCGTTCTTTAACCCCGATTATTCACGCGACAGCATCGGCAGCTATATGATCCTTGACCATATTCGTCTGGCTCGGGAACTCGACCTATCCTATGTTTACTTAGGTTATTGGGTGCAAGGCAGCCCTAAAATGGACTATAAAGCCAAGTTTCTGCCGTTAGAAACCTTTGCTAACGGAAGCTGGACGCAGCTTACCACCCCTTCAGATGGTAAGCCGCCAAGTGGTCTGCTGGAAACTGATCCGATCCCGGATCAGGTCGCAGCGATTCATCTTCCCGACGTTTAGTTCAGCAGGTTCGGAACAATCGTAACAACCCACGGGAACCACCACAACAACGCCAAGCCAAATACCTGGATCAGCACAAACGGCACCACGCCGCGATAGATGTGCCATGTCGTGACACTGGCTGGCGCGACGCCGCGCAGATAAAACAGCGCGAAGCCAAACGGTGGCGTCAAGAAGCTGGTTTGCAGATTTACCGCAATCATGATGGTTACCCAGCTTGGGTCCATCGTGCCGCCGTAAATCACCGGTCCGACAATCGGGATTACGATATAGATGATCTCCAGAAAATCGAGCACAAACCCGAGGAAAAACAGCACCAGCATCACGATCAGGAACACCACGATTTCGTCATCGAATGACTTGAGGAAACCTTGAATATAGGCCTCGCCACCAAACGATATGATCACCAGATTCAACATCTGACTGCCGATCAGAATGGCAAAAACCATCGACGTCACCTTGGTGGTTTCTCGAACCACCGGCGTTAGAACCGTTGTGCGCCACAGCACAAAACAAGCAAAGAACAACCCCGCCATCGTGGTGAGATAGGCACCTTGCGCAACAATGAACGCGATCCAGTTCTGGAAAGGCACATTGGTAATCCCAACCCGCAGATCAAAGTTGATCCCGACCAGCAGCATGATAACCAAAGCAAAACTAGCATTAATAATAAATTTACCAGATTTTTGCTCGTCCCTTAGCTTCCGGTGGGCGGCCATCATAATCGCGCCGGCCGCACCAAGTGCCGCTGCAGGTGTCGGATTGGTAATACCACCCAAAATGGACCCCAGCACGGCAATGATCAGAACCAGCGGCGGGAAAACCACTCGCAAGATCTCGTTGCGACCCAAACGCGGCCCACATTTCCCGAGACCGTACAAGATAGCCATAAATGGCAGCCCTTCGAGGGCAAACACCTTGCCCGGTGAACTCGCCGCCGACAGTAGGAATGTATCCACCAAAATCGCCGCCAATATCCCGAGCGCGCCCAGAATGATTGGTTTGCGATCTTCAAGCGGAGCAACGCCATAAGCCGTGGTTAACGCCAATGCTGCCATAACCAACAGGGTCAGCAAGCCGGTGCCGATTGGCGCCGCATCCAAGATCATCTGGTTGCGGACTTCTTCCATCTGCTCAGGGCTACGCTGGCGTTCGTCTTGGGTCAGCGCCCCGCCATTGGCCTCAAGATCAGCGGCCATAGCGACCGAGCCATCCCAAAGCTCTATCCCGTGTTTGTCGATCATCGCTGCTTGGCACTGTTGTGAAACATTGGTGCGCAGCTCTGGTTGCTCGCCGATGTCGGCGATCGATGAAACGGTCAGGTCTTGACTGCCCGAAAAGTTAAAACTGCTCATCCCAATGGCCAGTGCGATCACCGCAACTGGCGCGCCGAGGAACCAAATCAGACTATGGCGACGGCCCTGCCCGTGACCACCGTTGTTATCGGTGACCTCAATGGGCGGTGCGTGATGTGGAAATACCAAGGCGTAAAGAAACGCATACAGGCCGTACATAAAGGCCAGCATGATACCCGGTAACAAAGCCGCCTTAAACAAGGTGCCAACCGAAAGAACCGCTGCGTGACCCAGATAGGTCAGCGCGTCGCTACAGCCAAGCGATTGGGCTAGGTTTTCTTGTGCGGTTGAATACAGATCGCCCGCCAAGGTGCCCAAAAGCACAATCACAATTGACGGTGGAATGATCTGCCCCAACGTGCCCGAGGCCGCAATGACCCCTGTCGCTAATTCGGGCGAATATCCGCGCCGCAACATCGTCGGGAGTGACAGCAGCCCCATGGTAACAACGGTCGCGCCAACAATACCGGTTGAGGCAGCCAAAAACGCGCCAACAATCACAACCGACACGGCCAAACCGCCGGGCAACGGGCCAAACACCCGTGCCATTGTGGTCAGCAGATCTTCGGCGATTTTTGAACGTTCCAATGTAACGCCCATCAGCACGAACATCAGCACGGCCAGCAAGGTTTCAATGGATTGCCCAGCAATCACCCGTTCATTCATCCGGTTGATAATAAAGGAAAGATTACGATCCAGCGCCCGCTCCCAGCCGCCGTTAAATATATGCTCCGACGTAGTTGGTAGGTCAGGATGTCGGAACAGCGAAATATCGTGACGCGAAATCCCTTCATTTATCAGGGCCATATAAGCATCACTACGGGTATTTATGACCTCTGTGATCATAAAGCCGGCGTTATCCAGCCCTGCCAGAATCCCGAACGCCGCAATGGCTGACCCGCCGATGGCAAACGCCACCGGAAAGCCTGACATGATGCCCATGAACAGACTGGAGAACACGATAATCAGGCCAAGCTCAACCCCATCTAAACCGAAAAGCATATTATTTACCCCTAGTGGATTGCAGCGACCGTTTCGGCCAGTTCGTCATTTAATTTGTCTTTATCGAGGTATTTGCCCTCAGATTCGGGGCCTTCAATGCATTCCAACAAAGACCGGAAAAAGAACGCGGCGCCTTGCAGGATCATCATGCCGGCAAAGCTGACAATCAGAATTTTGAAGATGAAATAGCCGTTAAAACCGTTCGGTGAAAACCCGATGGTCTCCACGTTCCATTTCAACAGTTGCGCCTTGCGCATCAGGGCATCAAAACTATTGGCAGCCGCCACTTTTGGCGTCACCAGATGCCGCCACATAAAGAACCAGCCAAACATCCAGATCAACATCATGGTTGGCATAATCAGAACGATTGAGCCAAACATATCAAACACCCGTTTGGTGCGGAATTTCATTTTAGAATAGAACAGGTCAACCCGAACATGGCCGCCCTGCACAAATGTATAGGCACAGGCGAGCGTAACCACAAAGGCGTTAAATAGTTTCAGTTCTTCGGCATACCAGCTGATATCTTTCGACATAACCATGCCAAATGGCCCGATCGAAATTTCAGAAACCCGGAAAATGCGTTGTAGAAAAATGATCATGATCTGTTGCAGAACCATAATCAGACCAGCCCAAGCAAAAAACCGGCCAACCGCGTTGGAAAATCCCTCAATAATGCGGACAACGCGCCACATCACGTTGCGCCAAATCACGCCAACCACAAGTAAAACAAGGAATATATCAATGACAACAAACAAAAATTCGGTTGAGGCACCGTAATAGATGAATTTCATCATCGCTTGCTTATCGCCCCAGTTCAGCCACGACGCGGGGTGGGTTAAGGCATAAAACAGATCAACAAAACCCATCCCCAAATGCGAAAATAACCAGACTATTCCATCAAGCATAAATACAGCCTCAAATTTATGAAAATTGGCGCGTTAAAAAACGCCCCCTGACAAGGTCAGGGGGCGAATATTTAGAGTTCGGAACTAGCCCAGAACCCGATCACGCTGGCGCACATACTCGCCATCCGACTTGGAAATCCACGACGAAGATTTCGCCATCGATGCTTCAAAGCTGGCACGAATACGGGCGAACAGCTCGTCGTCCATGAACTCGTCCATAACTTCGGCAGAAGCCGTACCAAACGCATCCCAAACATCGTCAGAGAATTGCAAAGTCCGAACGCCTTGTGCCTGCAAGCGGCCCAAGGCTGCGCCGTTATTTGCAAGAGTTAGCGACAGGTTGTGATGACAGGTTGCCAACGATGCCGTTTCAATGATCGACTGATGCGCTGGGGAGAGGTTCTCATACACATCGCGGTTCATGCCAACAGCAAGGCCGGAACCTGGCTCATGGAAACCAGCGGTATAGTAAACTTTTGCCACTTCTTGGAAGCCAGCACGTTCGTCAGCCCACGGGCCAACCCACTCAAGCCCGTCCACTGCGCCAGAAGATAGCGCTTGGTAAAGCTCGCCGCCCGGGATGTTCTGAACGGATGCGCCCAGTTTACCCAGTACACGGCCACCAAGGCCAGGCATACGGAATTTCAAGCCGTTGAAATCTTCGGCTGAATTGATTTCGTTGCGGAACCAACCGCCCGACTGCGAACCAGAGTTACCCGCAAGGAACGATTTCAGACCAAAGATTTGGCCCAATTCGTCATGCAGCTCTTTGCCGCCATCATGCAGATACCAGTTGTTCAATTCTTGGGCAGTGCCACCGAAAGGAACAGCGGTAAAATACGCATAGCCCGGATGCTGGCCGATATAGTAATAGTCAGCCGAGTGATATAAGTCAGCCTGACCAGATGTTACCGCGTCAAATACTTCAAGCGCGCCAACCAGCTCACCCGGTGCTTTTTTGTCGATGGTCAGAGTACCGTCGGACATTGCTGTCACGGCTTCGGCGAAATAAACAGCAGCGTCATCAAGAACCGCAAAACCGTGCGGCCATGAGGTAACCATAGTAAGAGTTTGATTGCCCTGCGCGTAAGCAGGCGCTGCAAGCGTGCCAGCGGCAACAACAGCGGTGCCACCAAGGGCAGCTTTGGTAATAAACGAACGACGATCCATAAAATTCCTCCCAGATATTTCGCTTTGCACGTCTGGCAAAGCTGATCGAATAGTAATGTAAGGCTAACGCGCTGATTCAATTATGCCAACTGTAAATTGACCGATCATTCATTTAATCATCGAATCTCGGATTTGGGCAAAATCTGACGGCACGGGTTTCTATTTAGAACCCAAAAAGCCCATCTTTTGAAACAATCGAGAAGATTTTTGCCGAATTATGTAATATAATTTAAATAATCCCATTGACGTCAGGTCTTGACCGACATAAAAATACCGTATGAGCAATAATGTTGAAATTCTAGTGGTGGTGAACGCAAGGCGCGGGCCGGTTTAACGGCACTAATTTTGTCACCTTGTTGCTGATAAGTAATATTGATTTGTCCAGCAGGAACATCAATAATTAGTTTACCTT
>JAESRG010000176.1 GCA_016764785.1 Paracoccaceae bacterium | reverse complement strand
GGCGATGATTCGTTGGGTTTTGCACCTGACTAATGCGCTTCGCGGGCCAAGCGTGCAAGAAACTGTGATGACGGGGAAACTTTAGCTGATTTTCTCGCAGTTTCGGCCCGGCAGATTAACTAAAGAGAAGAGGTTCCTTTGCTCAGTTTACTGTTTTGCCTATATGTGGGCCACAGCTGGCCAATATTAGCTGGCGGCTTGGCGGTTGCGTATTGATTTTTAGTTAACGGTGCTGCCTATGCAGCCGGAAAGCACATTCTTTTGATATTTGTCGAGGCAACTGGTTTTAGGGGGCGAAATTTTACTTAGCTGTGCCATATAGCTGCCTTCATGCTGCCTCTGTCTCCCGCCAATGTGCAACGGATAGTAAAGGTTTGAGGTTAGTGATTAGGTCCATGCAGGTGACAACTATATTTTATGGAGCGCCGGGGGTTGAGCGCGCTGGCGTTGGCTGCCCTGTCGCGGTGTGGTTCGGCAAGCCAAGTTTCGGTATGAACGGTTAGAATAGTGGATATCTACACTGAATATTTTCAGCTGACAGAGCGGCCATTCTCCTTGGTCCCTGATCCCGACTTCCTTTATTGGTCGCCGTTGCATCTGCGCGCCTTTTCCATGCTTGAATATGGCGTGCTGACCCGCGCGCCGATCACGCTGATCACCGGCGAAGTCGGTGCGGGCAAAACCACTCTGCTGCACCATCTGCTGAAATCGGTCGAAGAAGACGTGACGATTGGCATGATCTCAAACGCGCATGGTGACCGAGGTGATCTGCTGCGTTGGACATTGCTGGCTCTGTCACAACCGGCGCCGGCCACCTCTGACTATGTGCAGCTTTTTGCTGACTTTCAGGCTTTCCTGATTTCGGAATACGCAGATGGCCGCCGGGTTATCCTTATCTTTGATGAGGCCCAGAACCTGACCCGTGAAATGCTCGAAGAGCTGCGGATGTTTACAAATATTAACTCCAACAAAGATGAGCTGTTGCAGCTTATTCTTGTCGGCCAGCCAGAGCTGCGTGAGATCATCTCCAGCCCGGGGCTTAACCAGTTTGCGCAACGTGTCGCGGCAAATTTCCACCTATCAGCCATGGATGCGACGATGGTGCGTGCTTATATCTCTCATAGGCTTGAAGTGGCCGGTGCCACGCGCACGATTTTTCAGGCCCCGGCCTGTGACCTTATCCATGAGGCGACCGGCGGCGTGCCGCGGCTCGTCAACCAGCTCTGCGACCTGTCGATGGTCTATACATTTACCAAGGGCCTAAAGCAGATATCGGTCACCACAGTCCGGCAGGTGCTGGATGATGGTGTGTTCTTTGGCGGCGGCCAAAACAGAATTGCACCGCTGGTATTGCGGCAAGAACAAAGACGAGAAGCGACATGAACCTGAATCTAAAATTCTATCTTTCGCTGTTTATTCGGCGTTTGCCCTACTTCTTGGTGCTGCTGGCCATTGGCTCGGCGCTGGGGTTGACGCTCGCTTCAGTATTGCCGCCGGTCTATAAAGCTGAGGCGGTGCTCATTGTTGAGTCGCAGCAGATCCCGGGTGAGTTGGCCGCGACGACGGTGCAAACCGAAGCCACTGAGCAGTTGCAGATCATTCAGCAGCGGATTTTGACCCGCGATAGCCTTTTGGAAATGGCCAACCGGCTGGAGATTTATCCGCCCAATACAACGAATGCGTCGAACAATATGGCGGCCGACGAAAAGGTCGAAGACCTGCGTGAGCGGATCAGCATTGTCACAACAGGCGGCGCGGTTGCGCGCGGCCCGGTTCAGGCAACAATTGTGTCCGTCAGTTTTGAAGCGCCCACCTCGCAAATGTCATCGGCGGTGACCAATGAAGTTGTCACCATGATCTTGCGTGAGAACATCTTGATCAGAACCAATGCGGCTGGCCAAACTCTTGAGTTCTTTGAAAATGAAGTGGCCCGGCTCGACCAAGACCTAAAAACCAAAGGCGCTGAGATTCTCGCTTTTCAAGAACGCAACCTAGACTCGCTACCCGACAGCCTTGATTTTCGCCGCAGCCAACAGGCCGCAGCCCAAGAACGGTTGCTGCAAATGGAGCGCGAAGAAGCGGTATTGCGCGACAGGCGCGAGCGGTTGATCCTGCTCTATGAGCGGACAGGACAAGTTGTTGCCACTGGCCCGGCGCAAAACCTGACACCCGAAGCGCGCCAGCTTAAGTCGCTCCAAGATGAACATACCGCAATTCTCGCTGTGCTTTCGCCAACAAACCCACGCGTGCGTGTGCTTGCCGCGCGGATTGCGGTGCTTGAGGTGACTGTTGCCGCGCAAGGCTCAGATGGCCCAAGCCTATCGGAAAGCGGCTTGCAGCTGACGGCTTATGAGATTCAACTGGCCGATCTTGATGGCCAGCTCGACTTCATGCGCTCACAGCGCGAACAGATTGCCGCGACAATGGAGACATTGCGCGTGTCGATAGAGGCAACGCCGGGCAATGCGATCACACTTGATACGTTGCAGCGCGATTATGCCAATATTCGTGGCCAATATGACCAAGCTGTTGGCAGCCGAGCGGCCGCCGAAACCGGCGACACGTTGGAAGCCTTGGCCAAAGGTCAGCGGATCACGGTGATCGAACAAGCGATCCCACCGCGTGAGCCAGAAAGCCCAAACCGGCCGCTGGTTGCTGCTGCCGGTATTGCCGGTGGCCTGTTTCTTGGGCTGGGTCTGGTTATCTTATTGGAATTGTTGAACAAATCTATCCGCAGGCCCGCTGATCTGACCTCTGGGCTTGGTATTACACCATTCGGCACCGTGCCGCATTTTCGCACCCAATGGGAGCGTGTACGGCGACGGGCAATTTTCGTGACGGTCTTCGCAGTTTTGTTGATCGGTCTGCCGGGGATATTGTTGTTTGTTCACACTCAGGTAACCCCGCTTAATACAGTCGTTGACCAATTATTTGACAAGTTAGGTCTGGCTTCACTTGCCGCTTCGGTAACAGCATGATCGCTGAATGCCGTGCATTAGCCAGCAAAAGTTAGGACCGGAATATGGAAAAGATCCAAGCCGCAATCGCCAAAGCTAGGGCGATCCGTGATGAGCAGATTGCTGCTGAAAAGCAGGGCCTTCCGGCCACGCCAGAAGCCGCCAATGATGATATCGCCACGCTTGAACGCCCGGTGCCTGTTGTTGCAGCCCCTGCAATGCCCGTGGCGGAGCCGGTAGCTGCGGCACCTGTTGCGGCACCACCGGTAGAACCCATTGTTGCCCCAGCGGCACCAGCGCTCAGCAAGGCTGAGATCAAGGTTGCTTGGTCAAAGCTGAAACAGGTTGAATTTCAGGCGAGTCAACTCAAACGCCAACGGGTGATGACACTCGATCAGGGCCGCGATTCCAGTTATTTTGATGTGATGCGCACCCGGCTTTTGCAGCAATGTCGCGCCAATGGTTGGACCCGTGTAGGTCTCACGTCGCCCGGCGCAAATTGCGGCAAAACCACCATTGCGCTGAACCTTGCCTTCTCACTGTCACGCCAGCCAGACCAGCTGACAATATTGGCAGATGTTGATCTGCGCAAACCGTCACTGGCCAAGTTGTTGGGACTGAGGAGCAAAAAGAACTTTGCATCCTTGTTAGAGGGCAAAGCCACTTTTGATGAATGTGCTGTTCGGTACAAAAAATCGCTGGCGATCGCTGCCAATAATACTTCGGTGCATAACCCGGCTGAGTTGCTGCAAAGCACGGTTGCGGCTGAGGCGCTTAATGAAGTTCAGGCGCGGTATGCCCCGACGATTATGCTGTTTGACATGCCGCCAATGCTGGCGGGCGATGACGTGATGGCATTTGTCGGTCAATTGGATTGTGTATTGATCGTTGCTGCGGCTGAATCGACGACGATTAAACAGATTGACGTTTGTGAGCGTGATCTTGCCAGCCAGACTAATGTTTTGGGAGTGATCCTGAACAAGTGCCGCTATATGAGCACCGACGAAGATTACGGGTATTACGAGTAGGCTATTCCTAAGCGTTACCCAAAGCGTCTGACTTTTGATTGTTTCGTCGTGGTCTTTTTGGGGCTGCTAAAAGACTGTCTGTATCTTTGCGCGTTTAACCCAGTAAGGCTGGTGCTCATTTTGCCCAAGGGCCGTGCCCACAATTATGGGTGGGCATAAGAAAAGGGGCCGGAAAAACCGGCCCCTATCCTGTCGTTCGTTTAGAAAGTTGCCGACTTAGGCAGACTTCTTCTTACGACGAAGAGCAGCACCGCCACCAAGAGCAGTCAGCAGAAGCAGACCACCAGCTGGGAGAGGAACAGTCGCAGCGACTTCGATGTCGAAGTTGCCGATGTCTGTGGAGTCAGACCAAGTGATCTGCAGAACCTGTGTCAGGTTTGGTGCAGTGAACACTGTGGACAGGTCAGTTGAGCCAACAGTGATCGCAGCGGAGGAAAGCACATTCATGCTGTCGTCGAGCCAGGAGATTGTCAGGTCAGAAAACTGAGCCAAGTTGATGTTGCCGATAGTTGCAGCAGCGTTTGCTGTAACTGGGTCAACGTCAGCTTCAAAAGTTACTGTGAAAGAACCGGCACCGCCACTGGCTTCAACGTCGCCGATAAATTCAGCTTCGGTGTAACCGATTGTGTATGTGTTGCCGTCTTCGATCAGCGTGGCAGCGGAAGCTGCGATTGGAGCAAGCGCCAGAGCGCCGCCGAGCATTACAGTACGAAAAGTGTTAAACATTACCATTTCCCTAAGTTGGACCTCCAATGGACAGAAAATTGCCATAAAGAGGTTTCGAGTACTTAGGAACTTATGAGCTATCGGGGCCTTTGCAGCAAGGGATTGGGTCTGAAAACAGTAAGGATTTGTTAATTCGGGCGATCCTAAGGCAGAAATGCCCAAGTCGCACAACCCTAGGTAGTGCTTCAGTAACCCAACTGGAAACAATTTTACCCTCAAAGCTCATTGTTTCCAGCATCCCAAGAGATTGTGGCGAATCTATGGTGGAATGTGGCGAATCAAATCTTTGGCGGTTTGACGCTGTGTGGGCAGAATGCGGAACCTTGGTTGCCGGGATCATGTGCACCGGCATTTTGAGCCGAAATGAGGCCAAAATGCACAGAGACAATTAGGTCATGGTCGACTGCTCGGGTCGTCAAAAAGGGCTTTAGACACTGGGCATAATGAACAATCTTCTGGGGCGGGGGATGGGCTGGAAGTGGAAATATGCAGCAGTTCGGCGGGTGTTGATCCATCCGACTGGGAGGACGCAAGATTGCGACTACAGCCATGATTATCGGAAGCATGATATGACGTTGCGCGAGGCTCTAGCGAGCTGTGCCAGACACATCGTTTCGCAGCCGCACGGCGAGGCGATTATGTGCCGCTGAAGCCCTGTGGGTGATGACACAGATATGTGTTTCCGCGCTGCGCCGCTTTTGAACCAGCCTTCATCTCTAGATAGCATTTGGAATCACTGGGCTTTGGCAGCGGTCAGCCAGCCAAACCTGCCGATCAAAAATGCAATGCGGCCATCTACACAACCTCCGCACTCAGCGCTGAGTAGGCATAGCCACTAATTTGGCAATAGGGCGGTCGAATTAGTGCCTGGCGAGGAGTGAGGCACCAATATGGCTGCCATCAAGCGGCCCGCCGGGCCGAGGAAAGAACGACTGAATGCGCGTAGGGTTACGCAATGCGCCATCGACGAAAACTTTTCCGTAAAAACCGGGCTGAGCTGCGAAGCTGTTTTGAACGAACAAATTGTCATGCACCTGCCAGTCTTGCTGCCTTTCATAGCCTTGGATTTCAGACACAACATTTCTGCTGATCTCAACATTGCGCGCATCATTTACCACGCGAATTTGCGGCGTCCAAAGGCGCGGATTATGCGCTTCTCCTTGCGACGTAGTATTTCTGACAACCGTGTTGTTGCGGATAATCAGCCCATCTGTTTGGCCAATCGAAATGCCATGAAGATGGGCGTTGATGATCACATTATCTGCAATTGTGATGTCGCGATAGAACATCTCACGGCCGGCGCGGCCAGTATCGACCTCTTCGTTGCGCATAAAAATTGTTTGCGTATAAAGCCCGTCGCCAGAATTAAATACATTGGACCTAATCACGATATCCCGGCTCGGCTCGCGCGTGCGTGATGTCCAAAACTGGATCATGTCGGGGTGATCGGTCGATGCGGCAGACCGCGCAAAGTCGTGAATGTGGTTGTTCTCAATCAGCACATGCGCGACTTGGGCAAAGTTCATCCCATCCATGCGAATGCTATGAATATCATTGCCGAGGACCAAAACGTCTTGGCTTTCGGTGATTACAAAGCCGCGAAAAAAACCACTTACCTCGTTTTCCTGTATCCGAATAGAGCTGCTGAAACGGACACCAAGGCCGAAACCGGTGCCAAAACCATCATCAATGTTTGAGACGCCACGGGCGACGTCGCCCAAAAACACTGAATTGCGAATGGTGATCGCATGGCTGCTGAGCACCTGAAACGGCCGAAAATTGGGCGCGTCATCTGGCGAATAGCTATAGTCAAACAACAGCGAAGACAGCGTCACATGGGTAGCATCGCGCAAAATAAGCCCTGTAAACTCGGCTGGCCGCGCCGGATCAGCAGACCGGAGCACAATAGGCGCGGCGGCATTGCCTTGCAGATTTCGGATGGTCGGCGCGCCATAATTGCCGGGCACAAGCAGCAATATGTCGCCAGGAGCAGCCGTGGTTAATGCGGCGGGAAATGATTCTGGTGTAAGGAGGTTGGAATTTTGGTGAAGTTGCCAATAATCAACGGTTTGTTCAAGCCTCACAATTGGAACTTGCAGGCAGTGAAATTGGTACTTATACAG
>JAESRG010000175.1 GCA_016764785.1 Paracoccaceae bacterium | reverse complement strand
TTACAATCCGACGTGCTAGGTTCAAGACATGCTCTTCATCACGAAAACGTACATCTGAACGTTTAAACGCGCTGATGCGGGCATCACCAACTTTTCAGACCTTCAGGGCAAACGCGTAAACATCGGCAACCCAGGTTCCGGTCAACGCGGCACAATGGAAGTTGTGATGGAAGCCATGGGCTGGACAGTCGATGACCTTGCTTTGGCGACCGAGCTAAAAGCGGCTGAGCAATCTTCCGCGCTTTGCGACAACCAGATTGACGCAATGATCTATACCGTTGGTCACCCATCCGGTTCGATCCAGGAAGCAACAACTGCGTGTGATTCCGTTCTGGTAACGGTTGACGGCGCAGTGATTGACGCACTGATTGCAGACAACGATTATTACCGTTCAGCAACCATTCCGGGCGGCATGTATCGCGGCAATGACGAAGATGTGGCAACATTTGGTGTTGGTGCAACCTTTGTGACCTCGGCAAGTGTTTCGGATGAAGTTGTTTACGTTCTCGTAAGTGCTGTGTTCGACAATATCGATGATTTCCGCAAGCTGCACCCTGCGTTCGCTAATCTGGACCCACAGGAAATGGCAACTGCTGGCCTGTCGGCCCCGTTGCACCCCGGTGCTGCACGTTATTACCGTGAGCAGGGTTGGATTGAGTAGTCACTCGACCCATGATTTTTACAGGAGCGGTCCGCCGCTCCTGTTTCTATATTTAAATAAATAATAATGCGTCAAAAATGACGCCGTCCGAGGGAGGACATTATGTCAGAGAATACCGAAAACGGGGGTGGTCTCAGCGAGCAAGAGCTTCAGGAACTGGTCTCTTCCAATGATTCCGGGGCGCGAAACCCTATCGGCAAAGTCGGGATATTTTTGTCTACCGTTGCCGTTATCTGGTCGCTTTTTCAAATATTGTTGGCGTCACCGCTTTCCTACGTTATTCTGCCGGGGGATGTTATTAACAACTCGCGGCAAATCCATCTGGCTTTTGCCGTTTTTCTGGCGTTTATGGCCTATCCGATGCTGAAATCCAGCCCGCGGGATTATATCCCCATCCATGACTGGATCATGGGGATTGTCGGCGCATTTATCGCGCTTTACGGCTATTTCTTTTACAATAAAATCGTGGCTTCCGGCGGTTTGGCAGACGATATGGACAAGTGGTTTGCGCTTGTCGGTCTGATCCTGCTATTTGAAGCCGCGCGACGGTCTCTTGGACCTGCGATGGCAATCATTGCCACGATTTTCCTTCTATATGTTTTCTGGGGCGATTCAACGCTGGTGCCGGATTCAATTCGCTGGGCGGGTGCATCGTTGAAAAAAGCCATGAGCCATATGTGGATCACATCCGAGGGTGTGTTTGGCATTGCGCTGGGCGTTTCAACGCGGTTTGTGTTCCTGTTTGTGTTGTTTGGCGCGTTGCTGAACAAAGCCGGCGCCGGAAATTATTTCATTAAAATGGCTTTTGGCGCGTTGGGGCATTTGCGGGGTGGACCTGCAAAAGCTGCTGTTGTTGGCTCGGCTGCAACCGGGTTGATCTCGGGATCATCCATCGCCAACGTTGTGACCACCGGCACGTTTACCATTCCGTTAATGAAACGGGTTGGGTTTTCGTCTGAACAGGCTGGCGCGGTTGAGGTTGCCTCATCTGTGAATGGTCAGATCATGCCGCCGGTTATGGGCGCAGCTGCGTTCCTGATGGTGGAATATGTCGGCATTTCTTATCTTGAGGTAATCAAACACGCCTTCCTGCCAGCCCTGATTTCATACATCGCGCTGGTTTATATTGTTCATTTGGAGGCGGTAAAACGCAACATGCCAACCATTGGTAACAAAGTGGTGAACTTGACCCGCACGGTGCTGGGCATGTTCTTTTTCTTTGCTGCTTTTGCGGTACTTTGCTACGGGATGAAATTTCCGGTGCAATTGATAACCTCGATGGTGCCCGAAGGCGCTGGCTGGATTTTGGCACTGTTGGTGGCTGTGGCCTATGTGGTGCTAATCAAAATCGCTGCATCGGTTGATGATCTTGAGGTCGACGATCCGAATGCATCAGTGGTTGAACTGCCGGACATTCCGAAGATCTATAAATCCGGTCTGTATTTCCTGCTGCCGATTATCGTGCTGGTTTACTTTTTGATGATCGAAAAGAAATCCCCCGGTCTGTCGGCATTCTGGGCGACCTTCCTGCTGTTTGGCATTCTGATTACCCAGCGTTCGCTGAAAGCGTATTTCCGCAAACAAGGTAACCTGAAGGCAGAACTGAAAGCCGGTGTGGTTGATCTGTTTAGTGGTCTTGTTGAGGGCGCGCGCAACATGATCGGCATTGGCCTTGCGACCGCAACAGCTGGCGTGATCGTTGGCACCGTGACCCTGACCGGGTTTGGTCTGGTGATGGCGGACTTTGTTGAGTTCTTATCGGCGGGCAACCTTGTGGCGATGCTGCTTCTGGTTGGCATTCTATCGCTGATCCTTGGTATGGGCTTGCCAACCACGGCAAACTATATCGTTGTGTCATCCCTGATGGCCGGCGTTATTGTGCAGCTTGGCGCGCAAAACGGGCTGGTGGTGCCGCTGATCGCGGTGCATCTGTTTGTGTTCTATTTCGGAATCATGGCGGATGTAACACCGCCGGTTGGGTTGGCCAGTTTTGCGGCGGCGGCAATTTCCGGTGGCGATGCGATGAAAACCGGTTTTATCGGCTTTTTCTATAGCCTGCGAACCGTTGCCCTGCCGTTTGTGTTTATCTTCAACACCGATCTGTTGTTGATAAATGTCGGGTGGATGCAAGGAATTCTGGTTTTCATCTCCGCAACGATCGCCATTCTGGTGTTCACGGCGGGCACCATGGGTTGGTTCATGACGCGGTCAAAAATCTATGAAAGCTTGTTGCTGATTGTGGTGGCATTTGCCCTGTTCCGGCCAGATTTCATCATGGACCGTATCCAGCCGCCATTTAATGAGATCAACCCGTCAGAGCTAAGCCAAGCAATTGGAGACGCAGAACCGGGAACCCAGCTGCGGATCGTGGTCAGCGGCCCTGACTTTGACTCGCTGGAAATGAAAAACACCACGCTGGTGTTACCAGTTGGCGATCAGGCAACGGGCGATGAACGTCTGTCAGCTTTGGGCTTGATGCTGTTACCGGACGGAGAGGTCATGAATATGGACGAACCAATGCCGGGCAGTGAATTCTCGGGCACGCTGGGGAAGTTCGATTTCTATTATGATGATCCGGTTTCGGTGACGTCTGTTCAGGCACCCGCCAAACAGTTGCCTAAAGAACTGGTGTTCATTCCAGCGCTAATGCTGCTTGGCCTGATCATGATGATGCAGCTTGGCCGCATTAACAAAAAAGGAGAACCGGCATGATAAAATCTATCCTGTGCGCGGTTGATATTAGCCAACCGCAAGTCGAAACCAATGTGCTGAAGGTTGCCGCAGAATTTGCGAAAAACAACGATGCCCGACTGGATGTCATCTCGGTTATCCCCGATTATGGCATGAGTATTGTCGGAAGTTTTTTCAGCGAAGATCATACCAGAAAGGCGATTTCCAAAGCCAAAGAAGCCCTTTCTACCTTGGTAAAAGGGGTTGTCGGGACCGAAGCCAATGAAAAGGTGCGCCACATCGTGGCCACCGGATCGGCCTATGAGGAGATCCTGAAACTTGCAGAAGCTGCAAAGACGGATCTGATTGTCATTGGTGCACATAAACCTGACTTCAAAGATTATTTGCTTGGTCCCAACGCCGCGCGGGTTGTCCGGCATTCGAAATGCTCGGTTTATGTGGTGCGATGAGGTTTGCGGATTGCTAAAATGAAAATGGTAATGTCGACAGAGCGATTAAATTTCTGTCGACATTACATCACGATGCTCACTGGCGCATAGACACGGCGTTACGCCTTGCTTTATGGCAAAGAATCCCTGAAAAATCCCGCGTAATTGGCTTTGCCGAATGCTGTAATCTTGGCCTTACAGACATCTTTGATGCCCGTAAATACCTATAATTTGTGTTTCTCGCGACCTGTTATCCCAAGTATTTGCCTGTTGGATTGCCGAGATGTAAATTCATCTCCCAATTAATTCGGCGCACGTCTATAATATATTTTCAAATCGAATTAAAAGAGCCCACGTTTGGAGACAGTGGCTTTGGTGTCGGGTTTGTTTTAAGGGAAAGTGTCGTGCCATGAAGCAGCCAAAGATCAAAAATATGGAAGATTTTGCATCGGTTAGCGGGATATCGCGGCCGACAATTTCCAAATATTTTAACGACCCCGGTAGCGTACGCAAGTCAACCAGAGAACGCATAGAACATGCGCTTGAAAAATTTGACTATCGCCCGAACATGTATGCTGTAAACCAGAACAGGCGTCTGACCAAGAATATCGGCGTGGTTGTCCCTTATCTTTCAGATCCATTTTTCGCCGAGATGGCGCGGAACATTGAAAACCTTATCACTGCCGCCGGGTATCGCCCGGTTCTGCTTGGGTCGCACGGCGATCCACAACAAGAGGTCGACAATCTCAACAATCTGCGGTCCATCAAACCTGCAGGCGTCTTGCTGGCACCGCTAGGGCGCACGTCCAATCAAGAACAATTGAGGACCTTCTGTAAAGAAATCCCAACCGTGTTGTTTGACAGTAATATTGGCGAAATAGGAGAGGCCTTTGTCGGGTCAGACAATGAACAAAGTGTCGGTCTCATTGTTGAATATCTCTGTAGAACCGGCGAACCTCCGGCATTTTTCGAAATGAAAACGCCCACGAACCCCAACGCGATCAAACGCCACAATGCCTACATTAAGGCAATGGAACGATTGGGCCATGAACCATATTTGATTCAAGTCGACGGTGAAGGTTGGGACTTTGAAGAAGTTGGATTTCGTGGAGGAACGCGTGTAATCGCAGCACGGGATCTGCCGACCAATACAATCCTTTGCAGCAATGACCGTCTTGCCATAGGGTTTCTGTCGGCTGCGTTTGAGGCGGGCTTGCGCGTGGGCTTGGGGAAAAGCTGTGCGTTGCGCATTGCCGGCAATGACGACCATCCCTTTTCTCGATATAGCTGCCCAACGTTAACCACCGTTTCTCAAGATTATGCGTCGATTGCAAAGAAAAGCGCCGAGACACTTTTTGACCTGATTGATTCGGGGAAACGTAGAAAAAAGCGAGAAACGACTTATATTGAGGGAAAACTCGTCATGCGTGGGTCAGCGTAACATGATGTAAATACATGATAAAATAAATGATACTTTACGCGCGTAAAAATATATTTGACTGCGCGCTATATTTCTGAGTAGCATTCAATTGCAATAACAATACTCAGGGAGAAAATAAATGTACTTAAGGAACGCGCTACGTGCGGCAACCGCTTTGACGCTTGCCACTGCGGCAACCGGCGTTTTTGCCGAGACCCTTACGATCGCAACCGTGAACAACGGTGATATGATCAGAATGCAGAGCTATACTGACGACTTCACAGCCAAAACCGGCCACGAGATTGAATGGGTTACGCTCGAAGAAAATGTTCTTCGTCAACGTGTGACTACTGATATCTCGGCCCATGGCGGCCAGTTCGATATCATGACCATTGGCATGTATGAAACCCCGATCTGGGCAGCGAATGGCTGGCTTGTATCATTGGATGGCCTGCCCGCTGAATATGACATTGACGACATCCTTCCTGCTATGCGCAATGGACTGTCCCTCGACGGAACGCTTTATGCGGCACCGTTTTACGGTGAATCGTCGATGATCATGTATCGCACCGACCTTATGGAAGCCGCTGGCCTTGAAATGCCAAGCGCGCCGTCATGGGAATTTGTCGCTGAAGCAGCGCGTGCCATGACCGACCGTGAAAATGAAATTTACGGAATCTGTCTGCGTGGCAAAGCTGGCTGGGGCGAAAACATGGCGTTTCTGACCGCGACGTCAAACGCTTTCGGCGCACGTTGGTTCGATGAAGACTGGACACCACAGTTTGACAGCGAAGAATGGGCAACCACGCTTAACTTCTATGTCGACCTGTTGAATGATGCCGGACCTCCGGGCGCATCAAACAACGGTTTCAACGAAAACCTTTCGTTGTTCCAGCAGGGCAAATGCGGCATGTGGATTGATGCAACCGTAGCCGCGTCGTTTGTGACGAACCCCGACGATTCAACCGTGGCTGACAGTGTTGGTTTTGCGTTGGCACCTGATACAGGTCTTGGCCCGCGCAGCAACTGGCTCTGGGCTTGGGCTTTGGCTATTCCGGCTGGCACCCAGAAGGAAGCCGCGGCAATGGAATTCATTCAGTGGGCAACCTCGAAAGACTATATCGAGATGGTCGCTGCGAATGAAGGCTGGGCAAACGTTCCTCCGGGCGCACGGACCTCGCTTTACGAGAACCCGAATTATCAGGCGGTGCCTTTTGCGCAAATGACGCTGGAAAGCATCCTGTCAGCAGATCCGAACAACCCAACCGTTGATCCGGTGCCATATGTTGGTGTGCAATTTGCGGCCATTCCTGAATTCGCGGGCATTGCCACCGAAGTTGGTCAGGAATTCTCGGCAGCACTTGCTGGTCAGCAAACTGTCGAAGAAGCGCTCGCCAAGGCTCAGGCTTTGACGATCGATGCGATGGAAGCCGCTGGCTACTAACGCATACATTCAAGTCAAAGGGCGGGTGCCTTCCCCCGCCCTTTGACGCAATACCCCTTACCCAACAACGCGGCTTTATCAGCGTCAACAGAGGAGAAGTGCGATGGCGACCCAGCATTCCCGATTTTCAGCAAGACTGATGATGGCACCGGCCGTAATCCTGCTTCTTGGCTGGATGCTTGTCCCTTTGACCATGACGGTCTGGTTTTCTTTCAGAAGATACTTGCCCCTTCGCGGTGG
>JAESRG010000174.1 GCA_016764785.1 Paracoccaceae bacterium | reverse complement strand
CAGATGGCCAACATTGCGGATCAGCATCAAGGCGCGGCCTTTGTGACTGATTTCGCTGCCAGCGGGAGCAGTAAATTCAACATCCCTGTTCAGCTTGCGGGTTATGGTTTTACCAGATTTTTCAAAGCTTTCCACCAGATCAGCCCGCATCAGGCCCAACCAGTTGGTATAAGCTAGCACTTTATCTTCAGCATCAACCGTGGCCACGGAATCTTCGCAATCCATAATCGCAGAAATCGCCGATTCAAGCCGAATATCAGAGATACCCGCAGGGTCAGATTTGCCAATCACGCTGCTGGGGTCAATCTTAATTCCCATCAAAAGCCCGTGCTTTTGCAAGAAAATCTCAGCCTTGGTATGGCCAGAAAACTGGGCTGGGTCTGCCAAGCCCGTGACACCGTCAGAGGTTGTTAGCAGCAGCATTTCTCCCTCAACCGTCAGGTCAGTTACATCAGCCCATTTACCACCCGCCAGCGGCGCGGCTTTGTCCAAATGTGCTTTGGCCCAAGCCACAACCTGTGCGCCCCGCGCTGCATCATAGCCTTTGCCGCTTGGTAAGTCGCCCATCGCATCAGTGCCATAAAGCGCATCATACAGGCTGCCCCAACGGGCGTTGGCCGCGTTCAGCGCAAACCGTGCATTGGTGATCGGCACCACCAGCTGCGCGCCCGCAATGCTGGCAATTTCAGGGTCAACATTGGTGGTTTCAATGCTGAAATCCGGACCAACAGGCACCAGATACCCGATGCGTTCCAGAAAGCTGCGATAATCCTCGTCGCTGTTTGAGGTATGATATTCGTCGATTTGGTGCTGGATTTCAGCACGTTTGGCCAGCAAATTCCGATTTTTCGGCCCCAAGTCATGCACAATATCTGACAAGCCCTGCCAGAATTGCCCGGCATCGACGCCCGTACCCGGCAGCGCGTTATTTTCTATAAATTCCACCATTTCAGGGGCAATTTGCAAATCAAAACGGGTCACGCGGCTGGTCATATCAGGCATCCTTTTCTGTGTCCCATCCGGCATACTGTTTCCTATAGGAAACACAAGTAAAATCCCGTGATGCCCTTGTCGTTCCGGTAAAATCCAATAGATTGAGATCATAATTTTCAGGAGAATCCCATGACCGCCCCGACGATCCAGCTTTCAGATTATAAACCCTATCCGTTTTTGATCAACAACGTGCATATGCAGTTTAAGTTGGCGGCGAATACCACTCAAGTCACCACCAAGATCGCCTTTCGACCCAACCCCGCCAATCCGGGCGGGCCGCTGTTTTTGGACGGGCAGCAGCTGAAACTTATCTCGGCAAAAATAGATGGTGTTGAACTTGAGGACGCGGCGTTTTCGCAGAATGAAACCGGCCTGACCGTGGAGGAAGCCGCCCTGCCCAAGGGGCCATTCACATGGGAATGCACGGTTGAAATTGACCCAGCCAACAACACGTCGCTGGATGGATTATACATGACCAACGGGCTGTATTGCACCCAATGCGAGGCGCAGGGCTTTCGCAAAATTACCTTTTACCCCGACCGCCCCGACGTCATGACCACCTTTACCGTGCGCATTGACAGCGACCTGCCGGTGCTGTTGTCAAACGGCAACCCGACCGACAGCGGCAAGGGCTGGGTTGAATGGCACGACCCGTGGCCAAAACCGGCTTATCTGTTTGCGCTTGTGGCGGGTGAATTGATATCGCATGACGACAAGTTCACCACCAAATCAGGCCGGCATGTTGACCTAAAAATCTATGTGCGTCCGGGCGATGAGGGCAAATGCGCTTATGCAATGGATTCGCTTATTCGCTCCATGAAATGGGACGAAGATGAATACGGTCGCGAATACGATCTTGACCTGTTCAACATCGTGGCAGTTGATGATTTCAACATGGGGGCCATGGAAAACAAGGGGTTGAACGTGTTCAACTCATCGCTGGTTCTGGCCAGCCCCGAAACCGCGACCGACATGAACTACGAACGCATTGAAAGCGTCATTGCGCATGAGTATTTCCACAACTGGACCGGCAACCGCATCACCTGTCGTGACTGGTTTCAGCTGTGCCTGAAAGAAGGGCTTACCGTGTTTCGCGACCAGCATTTCACCAGCGATATGCGCGACCCAACCGTCAAACGTATTGCCGATGTGCAGGGCTTGCGCGGACGCCAATATTCTGAGGATGCAGGGCCGCTTTCGCACCCGCCTCGACCAAATAAATATATTGAGATCAACAATTTCTATACCGCAACGGTATACGAAAAAGGCGCTGAAGTTGTGGGCATGTTACGCCGTCTTGTTGGCCCAGAAATGTATCGCAAAGCGTTGGATCTGTATTTTGATCGCCACGACGGACAGGCCTGCACGATTGAAGACTGGATTACGGTTTTTCAAGACGCAACGGGTCGTGATCTGGAACAATTTACGCTGTGGTATACTAGTGCCGGCACCCCGAAGGTCTCGGTTTCTGAAACATGGGAAAACGGCGTGTTCAGCCTAACCATGACCCAGAAAACCCCAGCCACGCCAGACGAAGAAACCAAAGCACCGCGTCATATTCCAATTGCCGTTGGCCTGCTGAACTCTGATGGTTCTGAGGCCGTGGCAACACAAGTTCTGGAACTGACCGAAACCACGCAAACTTTTACGTTTGACGGGCTTTCTGAGCGACCTATTGCCTCGGTTCTGCGTGGATTTTCGGCGCCGATCAACCTTGATTACAACAGCAATGACAGCTTTTTGTTGGCCCATGACACCGACCCGTTCAACAAATGGGAAGCAGCGCGCAACATTGGGCTGGGTATTTTGCTGGGCCTGAGCAACGGCGAAAATGCGATTGATGCGGGTTTTCTGCAAGCCATGCAAAAACTGGCTGTCGATAACGGATTGGACCCAGCGTTCCGCGCTCTGACCCTGACGCTGCCCAGCGAAGATGTCATCGCGGCCGAGATCGCAGCGGAAGGTGGCACCCCAGATCCGTTGGCAATTCATGCGGCACGTAAAACCTTAAACAAGGCCATTGCGGCGCAGATGGCTAGTGATCTGGCCATGCTATATAACAGTCAAAAAGTTGACGGCCCCTATTCCCCAGCCGCCAAAGACGCCGGAAAACGAGCGTTACGTGGCCGGATGTTGGCGTTGCTGACCTCGCTTGACCCTGATGCGACATTGGCCAAACAACAGTTTGCCGATGCCGACAACATGACCGAAAAGTTTGGCGCACTGGCGTTGCTGGTCGGTGCCGGACAGGCCGAAACCGCCCTGACGGATTTTTACGACCAGTGGCACCATGAAAAACTAGTGCTCGACAAATGGTTCTCGGTTCAGGCGATGGGGACACCACCGGAAAATGCGGTTGAAACCGTACGCACCCTGACCCAACACGCTGATTTTGATTGGAAGAACCCGAACCGGTTCCGCAGTTTGATTGGCGTTTTTGCAGGGGCCAATCCGGCGGGTTTCCATGAAGATGGTGGTGCGGGGTATGAGCTGTTCGCCGACTGGCTGATCAAGCTTGATCCGGTCAATCCGCAGATCGCGGCACGCATGTCGACCGCGCTGGAAAGCTGGCGGCGTTATGGGCCTGACCGTCAAACGCAGATGAAAGCCGCGTTGCAGCGGGTGCTAGACACACCAAACCTGTCGAAAAATACCAGCGAGATCGTCAGCCGCATTCTTGGCTGACCCCTTGCCCAAACAGGTCAGGTTGCCTAAAAGGCCCTGACCATTCAAATCTGGAAGACCCCCATGACCGAGCTTGCCTATACCGAACCCAAACCAAAAATCATTGCTGGCGCGACTGGCGATTGGGAACTGGTGATTGGCCTTGAGGTCCACGCCCAGATTTCATCGAATTCCAAGCTGTTTTCCGGGGCCTCGACCAAGTTTGGCGCTGAACCCAACAGTAACGTATCATTGGTCGATGCCGCCATGCCCGGCATGTTGCCGGTGATCAACGAATATTGCATTGAACAAGCGGTGCGCACCGGGTTGGGCCTAAAGGCCAAGATTAACCTGTATTCACGTTTTGACCGTAAAAACTATTTTTACCCCGATCTTCCGCAGGGGTATCAAATTTCGCAGCTGTATCACCCGATCGTCGGTGAGGGCGAGGTGCTGGTTGATATGGAACCCGGCGTGGCGCGGCGCGTCCGCATTGAACGCATCCACATGGAGCAAGACGCGGGTAAGTCTGTGCATGACATGGACCCGGAAATGTCGTTTGTCGACTTTAACCGCACCGGCGTGGCCCTGATGGAAATCGTCAGTCGCCCTGACATGCGCTCCCCTGAAGAAGCCGCCGAATTTGTGCGTAAAATACGCCAAATCGTGCGGTATTTGGGCACGTGCGATGGCAACATGCAAGAAGGCTCAATGCGGGCCGATGTGAACGTGTCGGTCTGTAAGGCTGGTACCTATGAAAAGTTCCGCGAGAACGATGATTTCTCAATTCTGGGTACACGTTGCGAGATCAAAAACATGAACTCGATGCGGTTCATTGTGCAAGCCATTGATTGTGAAGCCAAACGTCAGATTGCTATTTTGGAAGATGGCGGGTCAATTAACCAAGAAACGCGGCTTTATGACCCGGTTAAGGGCGAAACCCGGTCGATGCGCTCCAAAGAAGAAGCGCATGATTACCGGTATTTCCCCTGCCCCGACTTGCTTCCACTTGAGATTGATCAGGCGTGGGTTGATGAAATTGAGGCAGGCTTGCCAGAACTTCCAGACGCCAAAAAGGCCCGTTTTGTTGCTGATTTTGGCATGACTGAATATGACGCAGGCGTGCTAACAGCTGATGTCGCCAGTGCCGAATATTATGAGGCCGTAGCCAAAGGCCGCGACGGTAAAACCGCTGCGAACTGGGTGATTAATGAATTGTTCGGACGGCTGAACAAAGAAGGTCACAGCATTAGCGATTCTCCGATTTCGGCAGATCAGTTAGGCGGTATTTTGGACCTGATCGCCAAGGGCGACATCTCGGGTAAAATTGGCAAAGACCTGTTTGAAATTGTTTGGAATGACGGCGGTATCCCTGCTGAAATTGTTGAAGCCAAAGGCATGAAACAAGTGACGGACACTGGCGCCATTGAGGCCGAGGTTGATAAAGTCATGGCCGCCAACCCTGACAAAGTTGCCGCCGCAAAAGAAAAACCCAACTTGGCTGGTTGGTTTGTCGGGCAGGTCATGAAAGCCACTGGTGGCAAGGCTAACCCTAAAGTGGTAAACGAAATTATTCGTAAAAAGCTGGGATAAAACACAATCTGCGCCGTTCATTCAGTATAATCGCAATTCCACCACATTCCCAAAGTATGAATGAACAGTGTTTTTGAGCAAGTTTTATCGGGTTTTCATTGAAGTATCCGCTGGCTGTCTTACCATGGGCACCAAATAGATTCGGGGCGCTTGCCCTGCACGTTGTTGAATAAAAGGATTTTTGATGTTTGAATATCAGCTTCAGCCCGTGCCGACTGCCAGTAAAAAAGTTAAGGGACTAAAAACCTTAACCGAAAGATTTAGCCATGCCTTTACTGAGGTACTGAATGTTAGGTAACAATTAGACTTAGCCAATACAGTGTTTTAGATGTTGTGAACTTTATTTGATTGCGAGGAGCAAGTTTTGTCGAAACATATCCGGAAAATAGGTCAGAGCGATTCTGGGCGACTTTTTACAATCCAGTCTAGCGACAAATTTTCCTTTTCATCAAGAGTTGACGTGGCAAACTACGTTGTTGATCAGGTCGCTGTAATATCATTCGAAGACTATCATCTTTGGGTCAAAATCGGAATCACTGCTTCAGGTATTGCTGGAACCGTACTTTTGTATGTTAACCAACAGCAAGAAGCAGCGTTTGCTTCTTTAGCAATTACGCTGGCAGTATTTTTTTTACTGCTAAGGCAAAAAGGTAAAATCGTAACAACTGGTGGCTCTGAACATGTTGATATCATTGATGGGAACTGGTCAGCTTTAAAGAAGGTAACCGATACATACCTAGAGATGAGCAGTTCTGAAAATGTTCGGATTGTTGCAAATACGTTACTCCGACGTGGAATTCATGTCGTTAATACCCACAATATCGCGAGCTTTTCTGCGAAATCAAAAAACGACCATATAATATTCTTTCTTGTTTCAGGCGCCTTCATAATAGCGGCATTTTTTTTCGATGAATATCAGTTACCGGCTCTCATCGCATGTGCATTCTCGCTTCTCATCGCGTTACTTGTTTGGAAAAGAGGCGTCAGTATTACCATGATTGCTGGGCATCGAGAATTCGTTACTATTCGTCGCTCAAAATCTAACAAAACCATGAAGGCCATCGCAGATGCAATAAACTCTAGGGACCCAGGAAGAAATCCCGCGGATATGTCCGAGCTAGATTCTAAGATAGTTTCGCTAGATCAAAAACTCGCGAATTTGAAAAACCAGCGCACCCATGTTTCGGTAAAGCCAGCTGCACCTATCGCTGTTGTGGCCCCGATTGCTGCGGCGGCACCAGTTGCAGCACCCACCTATGACGAGGCCACAGTCGTCGCCAACCCAGCGCCAGAACCGTTTCCAGAGCCAATGCCAGCGTATATGCCTGAGACAACACACGCGCCTGAAAGCCAGCCTGTACCCCACAGCACATCACAATCGATACCCTTTCCCGGCCCTGCCCCCGCGCACACGCTGGGGACAACGGGGGGATATGGCGCGCCATCTAAATTTGCGGCGGCACCCGTTACACAATACGATCATTCCAACCAGAATAGAGGTGCATCGGTTGATGCCCCCATTCTTGGGCCCGCTAAAAAAGACTAAGCCGTGCCGCTAACATCCATCGCAAGGGCGTGAACACGTTCCGCAAGTTCGTCTTTCAGCAATGACATGACCGCGCGTTGCTGGGCAACGCGGGTCATTCCGTTAAAAGCTGCCGCTTTGATTACCAGTCTGAAATGGGTCTCACCACCCTCGCGGTAGCCCCCGTGCCC
>JAESRG010000173.1 GCA_016764785.1 Paracoccaceae bacterium | reverse complement strand
TGGCGACCTGGGCTGGGCCGGTTTTGATAATTACGTCCGTTTCTTTACGTCGAGCGCGTTCTGGCCGAGTGTGCAAGTGACGCTGATGATTGTCGGCGGCGTGCTTGCGATAACAATCGTATTTGGCGTGCTTCTGGCGGTATTGCTGGATCAACCCATGTGGGGACAAGGCATTGTCCGAATACTGGTGATCGCACCGTTTTTCGTGATGCCGACCGTGTCCGCGCTGGTCTGGAAAAACATGTTCATGGACCCGGTCAACGGCCTTTTTGCACATCTTTGGAAATTCTTTGGCGCGGAACCGGTGGTCTGGTTGTCCGAAGCATCATTGCCCTCGATCATCATGATCGTCAGCTGGCAATGGCTTCCCTTCGCCACTCTTATTCTGCTGACAGCTATTCAATCGCTGGACAGCGAACAGCTTGAGGCCGCCGAGATGGATGGCGCCCCGGCAATATCCCGCTTTGGCTATATAACCCTGCCGCACTTATCCCGGGCGATGACCGTTGTGGTGCTGATTCAGGTGATTTTTCTGTTATCGATTTTTGCCGAAATCTTTGTGACGACACAAGGTGCTTTCGGAACCAGGACGCTCACCTATCTGATATTCCAGCGCATACTGGAGAGCCAGAACATCGGCCTTGGCTCAGCCGGTGGCGTCTATGCCATCATTCTCGCCAACATCGTTGCGATCTTCCTGATGCGGATCGTCGGCAAAAACCTGGACGCATGAGGAGAAACCAATGTCACGCACAGTTACGTCGCAACGCAAATTATTCAACACCCTGTTCGCATGGGGGGTTGGCCTGCTGATCTTCTTTCCGATCCTCTGGACAATTCTTACCAGCTTCAAGACCGAGGCGCAGGCGATCAACGACCCGCCAATCTTCTTTATGTTCGACTGGACACTGGAAAACTATTCAGTTGTGCTTGAGCGGTCGAATTACATGCGGTTCCTCTGGAACTCGATCATTATCGCAGGTGGGTCCACCTTGCTCGGCGTCGCGATTGCAATTCCGGCAGCTTGGTCGATGGCTTTCGCGCCAAGCAAAAGCACCAAGAACATCTTGATGTGGATGCTATCGACCAAAATGCTGCCCGCCGTTGGGGTGCTCTATCCGATCTACCTGATATTTATCAAAATGGGATTGCTCGATACAAAAACCGGCCTCGTGATCGTGCTGATGCTGATCAACCTGCCGATTATTATCTGGATGCTGTACACATATTTCAAAGAAATACCGAAAGAAATTCTTGAGGCTGCCCGTATGGACGGGGCCAATCTAAAAGACGAAATCATCAGAGTTCTGATGCCGATGGCTATTCCGGGAATCGCCTCCACGATTCTGCTGAACGTCATTCTGGCTTGGAACGAAGCTTTCTGGACATTGAATCTGACCGCCGCCAAAGCAGCACCGCTCACGGCATTTATCGCCAGCTACTCCAGCCCGGAAGGGTTGTTTTATGCGAAACTCAGCGCAGCCTCGACAATGGCTATTGCGCCAATCTTGATCCTCGGCTGGTTCAGCCAAAAACAACTTGTGCGTGGCCTTACTTTTGGCGCAGTGAAATAGGGAAAAAAACATGGGACGCATTGTACTTGAAAAAGTAAGCAAAAAATTCGGCACTGTCGAAGTTATTCCACCACTGGATCTGACGATCGAAGACGGGGAATTCACCGTATTTGTTGGCCCCTCGGGCTGCGGGAAATCCACGCTTTTGCGGCTTATTGCCGGGTTGGAAGATATCACCAGTGGCGTTGTCCATATTGACGGAAAGGATGCCACCAGCGTCTCGCCTGCAAAACGGGGATTGGCCATGGTTTTTCAGTCTTACGCGCTGTACCCGCATATGACTGTCCGCAAGAATATCGCGTTTCCGCTTCGGATGGCGAAGTTGGGAAAAGCCGAAATCAAGCAAAAAGTTGAAAGCGCTGCTGCGGTTCTTAACCTAACAGATTTCCTTGACCGGAAACCGGGCCAACTATCGGGGGGGCAACGTCAGCGCGTCGCAATCGGGCGCGCCATCGTGCGCGAACCGTCAGCATTTCTGTTTGACGAACCCCTGTCGAACCTTGATGCAGCGCTGCGCGTTGGTATGCGGCTTGAGATCAGCGAGATGCACAAACGCCTGCAAACTACGATGGTCTATGTGACCCACGATCAGGTTGAGGCAATGACCATGGCCGACAAAATCGTGGTCCTGCATGCCGGCGTGATTGAGCAGGCGGGCAGCCCGCTCGATCTGTATCGCAGCCCGTGCAACATCTTTGTTGCGGGTTTCATCGGGTCGCCAAAAATGAATTTGCTGGAGGGCCCCGAAGCAGCCAAACACGACGCCCACACAATTGGTATTCGCCCCGAACATCTGGGAATCTCGGATAGTGAGGGCATGTGGTCAGGGACCGTTGGTGTTTCGGAACACCTTGGTTCTGACACGTTTTTCCATGTTACCTGCGATGCGTTTCCGGCACCGTTAACCGTGCGCGCTGATGGCGAGCGCAAACTTCCTTACGGGTCCAAGGTGTTTTTGACTCCTGATCTTGCGCACCTACATCGCTTTAATGCCGAAGGATTACGGATCGAATGAGGCGGTTGAAGGCAGTGGATAAATTGATGGAATACGATGCGCAGAATATGAAAATTATGAAGCTAAGTAATGCAATGTTGGCAGAATTACCGATGGAAATTTCACGGCCACGATACAACAGATCTGACCTGAAGGCAGGGATAATCCATGTCGGGTTGGGAAATTTTCACAGGGCGCATCAGGCGTGGTATCTGCATCGTTTGATGCAAGAAGGTCTGGCGCAGGATTGGGCTGTTCTTGGCGCAGGCGTGCGGCCCAATGACGCCGAGATGCGCATAAAACTGCTGGCGCAAGACTGCCTGACAACGCTGATTGAACTGGACCCCTCCGGTATCTCGGCCGAAATCACCGGCGCGATGATCGGCTATCTGCCGGTTGAAGAAAACAACAAATCGTTGATCCTCGCCATCACTGACCCAGCGATCCGCATTGTCTCCCTGACCATAACCGAGGGTGGGTATTTCATTGATCCCGTTACCGGCGGGCTTGATGCCGCGCATCCTGACATCCAACATGATATTGCCAATCCCGATTGTCCACGTACCGTCTTTGGGGCCATGATTGCTGCTTTGAAATTGCGGCGTGCGGCGGGCCACGGCCCTTTTACCGTACAAAGCTGTGATAACTTGCAGGGCAACGGGGCGATCACCCGACAAACCGTTGTGGCGCTTGCACGTCTTACTGACCCCGATCTTGCGGGTTGGATTGACACGCAGTGCAGTTTCCCGAATTCGATGGTCGATTGCATCGTGCCTGCAACCGGCCCCAAGGAAATCGCGTTCGCCAAACAGCTCGGGATAAACGACGCCGCACCAGTTACCCACGAGAACTATCGCCAATGGGTTATTGAAGACGACTTTTGCGCTGGTCGACCGGATTGGGATAAGGTTGGCGCCATCTTTACTGATTCAGTACACCCATACGAAACCATGAAGATTCGTATTCTGAACGCCGGACATCAAATTATCGCCAATGTCGGAGAACTTCTGTCTGTGGATACGATTGCGGATTGTATGGCGCATCCGTTGATATCGGCATTTTTCAGCAAGGTTCAGCGCGACGAGATTGTGCCCTATGTTGAGCCGGTCCCCGACATGGCTCCCGCCATGTATGTCAGCCTCATTGAAAAACGTTTCGCAAATAAGAAAATTCACGATACCACCCGTCGTGTCGCCTTCGATGGGTCGTCCCGTCATCCGGGCTTTGTACTTCCGATCCTCCGGGATGCGCTGGCAGTGGATGGACCCATTGATGGCCTGGTCTTGGTTGAGGCGATTTGGGCCCACATGTGCGCCGGAACCCGCGAAGACGGCAGAAAAATCGTGCCCAACGATCCACAATGGGATCGCCTGTTAAGCGCTGGCCAAGCCGCAAGTGCGCGCCCGGACTGCTGGATAGAACAACGTCATATCTATGGCGATTTGACAAACCATCCCCGCTTTGCCCAAGCGTTCAGGCTTTGGCATGAATTAATCACGGATAAAGGGTGCGAAGTGGCAATTCAAAGATACATTGACGGCGTAAAGTTCTAACTTATTGCAAGCGATGCTTGCTGTGCATGACTGCGCACCGAAATGGTAAAAGCGTTGGCCGCCAGTCGTAAAAATTGGTTTACTTTTGGAACGCGCCGGTACTTTCGCCGACCGTAAGTTCAGATTCCAGCAGTATGTGACGCGGCGTCAGGTCCTTTTCCCGAATGATGTCCAATAACATCTGCGCGCAAAGTCGGCCCGCCTGACGCACCGAGGATTTGGTGGCGGTAAATATCGGAATATCAACGCCGTTGGGCAAATAGGACAGTTCATCATCATGGATGACCACCGAAATGTCTCGGCCCATTTTTTTGCCCGCATCGCTGATAGCGCGGCGAACCCCGATGGCGGTAATCATTGACGACACCAAAAACGCACTTGGCGCGGCCGCACGATTTAGCATGTCTAGAGCCCGGCGATAGCCAACGTCTTCGGTCATTTCCTCTGAGATCATCAATTCGGGGTCGGGCGTCCGACCATGTTTGCGATGCGCGGCCAAATACCCACCTTTCCGTCGTTGGGCAAAATCCATGAATTCCAACCCGTTTATCAACGCAATTTTACGATGGCCCAGATCAAACAGAAACTCCGTTGCGCGTTCAAACGAACGCCGGTTATTGACGTCAACCCAGCTATAATCACCGTGGTTATCCCCTGCCCGACCGTGCACAACAAACGGTAGCCCCAGTTCTTTCAGCAACGTAATCCGAGGGTCATTTTCTCGCGGACCGTGAACAATCACACCGTCAACAGATGCCTTGGCTGACAGTTGGCGATAGGTGCGTTCCTCGTCGCTATCCGCCACAATTGATAGCAGCATATCGTGGTCATTTTGGGCATAAACCTCGCCCGCGCCAGAGATAAAATCGGCGAAAACCGGGTTTACAATTTCACGGCGCGTAGAGCCCGGAATCACGTGACCAATCGCCATTGATCGACCGGTCGCAAGGCTTTTGGCACGCATATTTGGGATATAGTGATGCGCCAGCGCGACTTCTTGTACCTTTTTTCGGGTGGCCTCACTTACTTCGGGATAACCGTTCAGCGCGCGACTGACCGTGGTCTGCGATAAGCCCAGTATTTTGGATAACTTCTTAAGATTCATAGCCAAAGCGCTTTCAAATATTTCAGATACAATAACAAAAAATGTAGAAGCCGTCAAAGGTGATGTTCTGCGCGCATCTTAAATGCACCCTTAGTTTGTGATATTTAGTAAATATATTATTGACAGGTTAGAACAAATCCGTAAGTTTGAAATCATTCAAAGCGCTTTGGATTCCGACTTCAGCGCTTTTAGTTAGAAGACTACTGCCCGCTTTGGGCAAACTGGGAGGATACGTATGAAACATCTTTTATTAGCCGGTGCAGCCGCGATGGCGCTGACAACCGGCGCGGCATTTGCTGACGGCCATCTGGCTGGCGAGCAAATTACCGTTTTTGGCCCGTGGCTAGGCCCTGACCAAGAAAACGCCGAAGCCGTTCTAGCAGCATTTGCTGAACAAACCGGCGCTGACGTGCGCTATGTTGGCTCTGACAGCTTTGAGCAACAAATTCTGGTAGATGCCGAAGCTGGTTCTGCCGCAAATGTATCGGTATTTCCGCAGCCCGGTTTGGCCGCTGATATGGCATCGCGCGGATTTCTGACACCACTGGCAGACGGCACATCCGATTGGGTGCTTGAGAATTACGCTGCGGGCCAATCATGGGTTGATCTTGGCACCTATGCCGGACCAGACGGCACTGACAGCATGTACGGGTTCTTTTATAAGATCGACGTGAAATCACTGGTTTGGTACGTGCCTGAAAACTTCGAAGATGCTGGCTATGACGTGCCAAATTCTATGGAAGAGCTGCGCGATCTTAATGACCAGATTGTTGCAGACGGTAGCACCCCTTGGTGCATCGGGCTGGGATCAGGTGGCGCAACCGGTTGGCCAGCAACGGATTGGGTCGAAGATCTCCTCCTGCGGACCCAAACACCGGATGTTTATGACCAATGGGTAACCAATGAAATTGCGTTTGATGACCCTCGGATCATCGGAGCGATTGAGGCATTTGGTTACTTTGCCCGTAACGACGACTATGTCGCCGGTGGCTCGGGTGCGGTTGCGTCAACTGACTTCCGCGACAGCCCGAAAGGTCTGTTTAGCTCACCTCCACAGTGCTATATGCACCACCAAGCATCGTTCATTCCGGCATTCTTCCCTGAAGGTACGGTTGTCGGCGAAGACGCTGACTTCTTCTACTTTCCGGCTTATGCCGACAGTGATCTTGGCGCGCCAGTACTGGGTGCAGGCACCGTTTGGGGCATTACCAATGATAGCCCCGGCGCACATGCGTTGATTGCTTATCTGCAAACCACTGAAGCGCACGAAATCTGGATGGCACGCAAGGGCTTCCTGACACCGCACTTGGGTGTTGATACATCTGTGTTTGGTGATCCGACATTGCAAAAAATGAATGACATTTTGTTGAATGCCACTACTTTTCGGTTTGACGGTTCTGACCTGATGCCCGGTGGTGTTGGTGCAGGGTCGTTCTGGACAGGTATGGTTGACTATGCCGGTGGTGCCGACGCTGCCGAAGTCGCCGCAGAAATTCAAGCATCTTGGGATGCGCTGAAATAAGCCGCCAAGAAACTGGGAAATCCGGCGATAAGTCGGGTTTCCCTCAACTTGTATATGAGCTGATTTCTGGGGGGAAAGATGCATCCTGCGCTTCAAGGTTTAATCACGATCATTCTGGGTGTTGGCGGCTGTGTCGCGTATTTCTACCTATCGAACCAGTTTCTAGACAAGGTTTTGTTTCCGCCACGCGGGCCAAACGCCGGACGAAACATCACCCGTGCCAATATCATTCGC
>JAESRG010000172.1 GCA_016764785.1 Paracoccaceae bacterium | reverse complement strand
TGCAGACCGGATGCCGCGCCAACTATCTGGCGGGCAAAAACAGCGCATCGGAATTGCCCGGGCATTCGCCGGCAACCCGCAGATCGTTGTTGCTGACGAGCCGGTTTCAGCGCTCGATGTATCCGTGCAGGCCGCCATCACCGACCTGTTGATGGACATCCAGCGCGAACATGGCACCACCTTGTTGTTTATCTCGCATGATCTGTCGATTGTGCGCTATCTGGCCGACAGGGTGATGGTGATGTATCTGGGACATGTCGTCGAAATGGGCGATACCGAACAAGTATTCTCGCCTCCCTATCACCCTTATACCGAAGCATTGCTGTCAGCAGTTCCAATCGCGGATACCTCGGTGCAGAAAAAAACTGTGGTGTTGGAGGGCGACATTCCGTCAGCCCTGAATCCGCCGTCCGGTTGCCCGTTTCAAACCCGGTGCCAACACAAAATCAACGTTGCGGACACCCTTTGTGATCGTGAATTGCCACCAATGCGAACCCTCACAAACGGTCATCAAATCAAATGCCATCTGGGCCAGAAATGGCTGGACTTGATGGACCCCGTGATCAAGTTTTCCAGCGCCTAATCTTTACGTCGACGCAATAATTTACCGACCATAAACGAGGTACGCGGCACATACGCATAGCGGGTGCGAGTCGCGGCGCTGGGGCGTGTTGACATACGCCACAGGCCGAACCCGACCAATAGGATATGCGCGATACTGATAAATGCAAACAGGGATGACGGCCCAAAAAACTCAATCAGGATTGACGCGACGAGTGGGCTGAAAATTGCGCCAATACCATATAAAAATAGCAGAGATGCGTTAACGGAAACCATGTCCGCAGTTTTTGTGAAATCGTTTGCGTGGGCTGTTGATACCGAAAAAATCGGAAAGGTCGTTGCGCCGAACAACAGCGCAAACAGAAAAACCCGGCTATGGTTTTCTCCGCCTGAAGCGACCAATAATCCACAAGCGGCAATGCCAAAAACCGACAACCCGATCAGCACCCAGCGTCGGTCAAATTTGTCGGCCAGCCACCCCACCGGAAATTGTGCCAGCGCGCCTCCGATCAAAACCGTCGCCAAAAACGACCCGATCTGCGCTGAAGTCAACCCGATCCCTTGCCCGTAAATCGGCCCGACCATGCGAAATGCGGCCGATGTTGTTCCTGCAACAATCACTCCGGCTGCTGCCAAGGGCGATATTAGCGCGGTATATATGGGGCGTAGCCGAGGGGCGGAGGGTGTCTCCGGCTCCACGGTGCGGGTCAGCATCAGCGGAAAAAAACAGGCACAACACAAAATCGCCAATATATTATAGGAAACATATGACGCGGGCTCCAATGCGCCGATCAACATCTGTGCGGCGGCCGAGGCGACAATATCAACGGTGCGATAACTGGCCATGACTCGCCCGCGATTGCTGTTGGTTAGGCGGGCCTGCATCCACGCCTCGATCACGGTGTAACACCCCGCGACACATAAGCCGGTCAGCATCCGCATACCGGCCCAAGCAAGTGGATTGATGGCAAGGGGATGCGCAATCGCCCCAATCGCCCCAACGGCTGCAAATGCAGCAAATGCCTTTGAATGACCGACACTTCCCATCAACCGAGGCGCCCACCAACAGCCCACAAAAAATCCCAGGAAATGGGCGGATCCAAGCAAGCCAATTTGAGTATTGGAAAAACCGAGCTGAATTCCGGAGAGCACATCCAGCGGACCAATCCCGCCAGAGCTAAGCTGGAGCAGCGCGATTGACGCAAAAAGTGCGGCAAAAGAAATTACAATACGCATGGGCAAAACATCCTGCAAATCCTGTTACCTGCACCTTGGCAGCAGATAACAAGATTGCAAATGAATTCGCTTAGCGCCGCGCGGCCCCTACGGAACGCCCGACCCCATCGGGCAGATCCAGCTGCTGGTGGAAAGACGAAATTTCTGCCAGTTTTAGGGCGATTTTTGCGTCAGGCTCGCTGGCTGCACGTGTTTTCAAACTTACATGAATCAGCATATATTCGCCTGTTGAGACTAAATTACCGTCTGAATCGAACATTTTATGGAAAAGATGCATTTTCTTCCCCTCGGCTACCAGACAGTGGGTTCTCACCCCTAATTTTTGCCCTTCGCGCATTTCCGACAGATAGCGGATATGCGCTTCAACTGTGAAAAAACTGCCGCCGGTGGCCATATAATCGGCGTCCACGCCGATGAACTCCATGAATTGATCGGTAGCATCAGAGAACACCTGACCATAACGAGATTCGTTCATATGGCCGTTATAGTCTAGCCAGTCGATGGGCACGGTTCTGTCAATCGTTGGAATAGGGGCGCGAATATCGACGTCATTTAGCGAAGGTTTACGGTCGGCATCATACTGGTTTAGCAGCGCGCCGGCCCCCCAGTTTTGCCCTTTTAAAGCCCGCATCATCGCCACAAGATTGTCGTCGCGAATGCGCTCCAATTCTCGAATTGAATGCGCGCCAGATTGCGCGTCCGATTGATCAGCAATGGCTTTCACCAGTTCATCCGTCAGCTCGGGCACGTCCATTAATTTGGTCCAGGGCCATTTAAGGCACGGCCCAAACTGTTCGATAAAATGCGCCATCCCTGCTTCGCCACCGGCAATGCGATAGGTCTCAAACAGACCCATCTGCGCCCAGCGCAAGCCAAAGCCAAACCGGATTGCGTCGTCAATCTCGGTGGTTGTCGCAATGCCGTCATTGATCAGCCAAAGCCCCTCACGCCAGACTGCTTCCAACAGCCGATCAGCGATATGAGCATCAATTTCTTTTCTTATTATCAGTGGCTTCATGCCAAGATTACTGAGAACCCCGGAGGCTGTTTGAAGAATATCTTGATCGACGTTTTCACCGCCGACAACCTCTACCAGTGGAATAAGATAGACTGGGTTAAACGGATGACAAACCATTATCTGACCGGGTGTTTTTGCCCCTTGCTGCAATTCTGATGGCTTAAACCCCGAGGTACTGGACCCGATAACCGCATCCGCACGGCAGTATTGTTGGATTTCGGCCAAGATTTTATGTTTAACGTTCAACCTTTCGGGGGCGCTTTCTTGAATCCAGTTCGCGGCGGTGACCGCCTCAGCGATAGAATCGCAATAGACCACCCTACCCTCAGGTGTCATCGCGACGTCAGAAAGACCAGGTAAAGACCGGCGCGCATTCGCGATGACAGCCTCAATTTTGCGTTTTGCGTCTGGATCAGGGTCATAGATATTGACGGTCCATCCGTTCAGCAAGAAACGCGCAGCCCAGCCGCCACCGATTACGCCGCCACCAATAATTGCTACGGTATTGTTAGAGATTTCCATCACTTCGGCTCCCTTTTCACAAGACCAAGTCGGTCACGAACCGCCCGCGGGCCGATAACCGTTGCACCCAGATTTTCAATAATTGTTACGGCCTTTTCAACAAGTTGTGCGTTTGTTGCCATAACGCCACGCTCCAAAAACAGGTTATCTTCCAGACCGACACGCACATTACCGCCCGCCAAGACTGACGCCGCGACAAAGGGCATTTCATAGCGCCCAAGCGAAAACGCTGACCAGTTCCAATCATGCGGTACATTGTTAACCATCGCCAAAAACGTGTTCAAATCATTTGGCGCCCCCCACGGAACCCCCATACATAACTGAACAAGCGCAGGGCTGGTTAGCACGCCCTCGGTCACCAACTGTTTCGCAAACCACAGATGGCCAGTGTCAAAAGCTTCGATTTCGGGCTTTACCCCCAAAACGGTCATCATTTGGCCCATCGCACGCAACATCCCGGGGGTGTTGGTCATCACATAATCGGCCTCGGCAAAATTCATTGTACCACAATCAAGCGTGCAGATTTCGGGCAGACACTCAACAACATGCGCCATACGTGCAGTCGCGCCAATCATGTCAGTATCCGATTGATTTAACGGCAAAGGGTTTTCTGGATCACCAAACACCATGTCACCGCCCATACCAGCGGTAAGGTTCAAAACAACGTCGGTATCTGACGATCGAATACGGTCGGTAAGCTCACGATATAACGCCAAATCACGGCTAGGCGCGCCCGTTTTTGGGTCACGCACATGGCAATGTACCACTGCCGCACCTGCCTTTGCGGCCTGAATTGCACTTTCAGCAATTTGTTTCGGAGATCGCGGCACATGTGGAGATTTATCCTGCGTTGCCCCTGAGCCCGTAACGGCACAGGTAATAAAGACGTTTTGGTTCATTTCCAATGGCATGGGATCTCCTGAGTTGGGTGTATTTCGAAATTATGACCTCGGAAATCGGATAATTGTAGTCAAATCCGAACCCTTGTCGTTCATTTCCGCCATCGTGGCTTTCGGGCCACACATATCTGTATTACAGTTGATGAAACAGAAAACAGGTCTCACGATATGTCCGAAACCACTCACCGACAAGACCGTTTGCGGGCGGTTTCCGTTCAGGCCGACATGGACACTATATTTGACACAATCACGCTTGCGTATGACGATAGATTTCGGCGCCGCATTGCCCTTGTCAGCGACAACGGGCTGTCGTTTTTGCTGGACCTAAACCAAACAACTGAGCTGTCTGACGGCGACGTGCTTTGCCTAACTGACGGTCGCAATATACGGGTGGTTTCCGCAGCCGAAGATCTGATGGAAGCCGTCGCCGATGATCCACTGCACCTTACGCGAACCGCATGGCACATCGGAAATCGCCACCTTCCATGTGAGATACTGACCGACAAGATCGTGTTGCGATGGGACCATGTGATTGCAGAAATGCTGGAGAAACAGGGCTGTTTGGTCTCGCGTGTTTCTGCTCCGTTTAATCCGGGTGGCGGCGCTTACGGCAATGGTCGCACCCACGGACACACCCATTGAAACCCGATGATGTACATAAGCTAACCCAGTGGTTATCGCCGGGATACCCCGTTGGGTCGTTCAGCTTTTCGCACGGTCTGGAATGGGCGATTTCACAGGGCGACGTTGCTAATGCCGACGACTTAACCGATTGGCTTGATGATATTTTGCGGCTTGGTTCGGGCCGAAACGACGCCATTTTACTTGTGCATGCGTACCGCGCCAACCAAGCAGATTTACCCGAAATTGCAGAGCTAGCACGCGCGTTGAACCCCGGTTGTGAACGGTTGTTGGAAACCACAGCGCAAGGCGCCGCGTTTATCAAAACCACGCAGGCGATTTGGTCTGGCGAGCTGCCTGACATGCCGTATCCGGTCGCGATCGGCGCCGTGGCCAGACAACATGATTTGGCGTTAGACTTAACAGTGCAAATGTACCTACACAGTTTTGCGGCCAATCTGGTTTCGGCAGCGGTGCGTTTCGTGCCGCTTGGCCAGACCGAGGGTCAGCGCGTGCTGGCAGCCCTTGCCAAAGCCATTAACCAAGTTACCGATCATGCTCTCACCGCGTCGCTTGACGACCTCGGCGGTTGCGCGTTTCGCGCTGACATGGCGTCGATGCACCACGAGACCCTATCAACAAGGATATTCCGCTCATGACTTCACAAAATGGCCCGTTGCGGGTTGGTATTGGCGGCCCGGTCGGGGCTGGTAAAACGTCCCTTACCGAAGCACTGTGCAAAGCCATGCGAGACCGATATTCCATCGCTGTGATTACAAATGATATTTATACCAAAGAAGATGCTGAATATCTGATGCGCGCGCAGGCGCTGCCGCTGGAACGGATAAAGGGCGTTGAAACTGGCGGTTGTCCGCATACCGCAATTCGCGAAGATGCCTCGATCAACCTTGCCGCCATTGATGAGCTGAACGCAGCCTTCCCTGATCTGGACGTGATTTTTATTGAGAGCGGAGGCGATAATCTGTCGGCGACTTTTTCGCCTGAACTGGCCGACCTGACATTGTATGTGATTGACGTTGCCGCTGGTGAGGAAATCCCCCGCAAGGGGGGGCCGGCGATCACCCGTTCGGACATGCTGATTATCAACAAGACCGATCTGGCCCCTTATGTTGGCGCTTCGCTAGAAGTGATGGAGCGCGACAGCAAACGCATGCGCGGCGACCGACCATTTATATTTTGTCAGGCAAAACATGGGCAAGGCGTTCCCGAAGTGATTGATTTTATTATCAAAACCGGTGGGTTATAGCGGCGGTTCTTCATCGTCATCATCAGCATGTGGCGGGTCGTCATAACCGCCCCAGCCATAATCGCTGCCGGTTTCGGGAAGCTCGTCAGCCTCAACATTCTCAAGCATATAGGCTTTGGAAATGAAATTGGCGGTCACTGGTGCCGTCAAAAACAAGAACAGGGTGATCATCAGTTCGTGGAACGAAATCACCCCATCGGTTGCCCAAAAATAGATCATTGATCCAATCAACACGCCGCCAACGCCCAATGTTGTGGCCTTGGTCGGCGCATGCAACCGCTGCATGGTATTGGTCAGTTTGACCAAGCCGAATGAGCCAGCCAAGCCAAAAATACCACCTAGAACGATGAAAAACGAGATCGCGATTTCTGCAAAAATATTCATTATTCAATAATATCCCCACGCAGAATAAACCGGCAATAGGCGACCGTTGACACGAAACCAACCATGGCGAACAACATTGAGGCCTCAAAGTAAATCCGGGTATTTCCCAAAATGCCGATCAGCGTCAAAATCGCGATGGCGTTGATCACCATGGTGTCTAGTGCCAAAATTCGGTCAACAATATTTGAGGCACGGGTGATGCGCCAAAGGTTCATCATCAGCGCCAAACCAAAACAAATCAGGGCGAATATCAGGGCATAGGTAATCATACAAAAGCCTTTAACAGTCGGCGCTCATAGCGGGTTTTAATTTCGTCGCGAACGGCGTCGGGGTCGTCTGTGTGCAGGCAATGCACCAGCAGGCTGCGCGCATCAGCGCTGATCATCGCCGTAACAGTGCCAGGGGTCATGGTGATGGTGCTGGCCAAAACCGTGATCGCCTCGGGCGAGGTTAGTTCAAGCGGCACGCAGACCC
>JAESRG010000171.1 GCA_016764785.1 Paracoccaceae bacterium | reverse complement strand
GGTTTCACGCTGGGCCATTGCCAGCAAAACCGTTGCGATCTGGTCGTCTTCACCTTGCAGTGCCGCACCTGCAATAATATCCGAACGGTTCTCGAACGCGGCGCGGGTTGCGGCCTCGTCGTCAGACGCTTCGGTCGACTGGGTGAAAACCGATGTGCCACTGGCATTGCCGCGGGTCACGGTATTTGCATGTAATGACAGGAAGATATCTGCATGTGAAGCCCGCGCGAGACGCGTCCGTTCAACCAAAGGGACAAAAATATCGGCCTGTCGAGTCATCAGAACCCGATACCGGCCGGTCTCCAACAGCGCATGCCTTAGCGAGAAAGCGGCAACGAGGGTTAGTTTTTTCTCAATAACGTTATCTCGAATAGCACCAGCATCATCGCCGCCGTGCCCCGCATCGATGGCAATCAGCGGCAGGCCGACCGCTCCGGCGACCACCGGTTCAAGGCGATTGAAATCAAGTAAATTTCCCAAATGCGCTTCCGCGTTATGCCGAAAGGTAACAGCATCTGAACGGGCCAACGTAATGCTTAATAAAGCAGTGTTATTTTGAGTCATTTCCGCAAATTTGATCACATAGGGACCGGATAAATCCACCACCAGCCGCATTTTTCCCAGCTCATACACCCCCCACCGCAAGTTTTCGACCTCAGGAACGGCTGCCGCCAGATCAACCGGCATCGCGGAAAAATCAACCTGCGGAAAATCAATCAGCAAACGGCGCGGAGAATCGAGCGTGAAAACCCGATAGGGAACCTGATTCGACAGCGCCAAAGTTAGAGTAACCTCGTACCCGTCGGAGCTGAGAGTGGTATTTTCCGCGATAATATCGCTAACAGCCGTTTCTTGTGCCACTACCGTAGTTGCAACAAAAACCAGCCAAATTATCGTACATATTGATTTCATCTTCATCCATCGTATCTCAATATGACTGTATTAGTCGGCGCTTCATCTGCATTCAATCAAATTTCGATTGAACTTTGGGGAATATAGCGACTATGATTGCTATAGCGCCCACCCGTTAAAGGTGTGTCGCATTGAATTTTGTTTAGCCGACGGGCCGTTTTCGCCAATTTTAGTAGGAGCGGGTGGTCAATCGGTCGGTGATTTTCACCGAACCCCGAATCCATTGCCCTGACCGGCAAGGTTAACCAATTTAGCTGACGCAAAATGCCAAGCTGGAGAACAACCGCGATGATGCGCACAAAAACAGAGGCAGACGTAAGCCGCTCGGGTTTCCCGAAGCGGTTTAGCCGTGCCCTGTTGCGCAAGCTCGCCCAAACAAAACAGGAAATTCTGACGACGCTGGCACTTGATGCCGCGCCGCCCGGATGCCTGAGTGAGAGAAAATGTCAAAGAAAATGCTTATCGACGCCACCCACGCTGAGGAAACTCGGGTTGTGGTGGTTGATGGAAACAAGGTTGATGAATTCGATTTTGAATCCCTTAATAAACGGCAACTCGCCGGTAATATCTATCTAGCCAAAGTTACGCGGGTTGAACCCTCGCTTCAGGCTGCGTTTGTGGATTATGGCGGAAATCGCCACGGTTTCCTCGCTTTTTCCGAAATTCATCCGGATTATTACCAGATTCCTGCGGCCGATCGGCAAGCGATTCTGGAAGAAGAAGCCGAATACGCCCGCGCCAAAGAAGAAGCTGATGAAGAACGCGCCAAATCGCGCCAAAAACGCAATCGCCGCAAGAAAACCGAGGCTGCGGCCGATGGTGCGCCGGTTGCTGAAGACGCGGTAATCGTTGAAGATGCTCCGGCAGAAACAACCACAGAAGAAACATCGGAAGACGTTAACGAACCAACGGAAGCCGTTGATGTTGCAACAGAATTACCATCATCAATGGATATCGCTGACGTCGCCACTGATACGCAGGTCGACGAACCCGTTGAGGTCGCAGAAATTGGTGAGCAAACCGATCAGGACACCCCTGTTGAAAAACAAAAACCGATGCCCAGAAAGCCTCGGGCGCGGCGTTATAAAATTCAAGAAGTTGTCAAAGTTCGCCAAATTCTGTTGATTCAGGTCGTCAAAGAAGAACGCGGTAACAAAGGCGCAGCCGTCACCACATACCTGTCGCTTGCCGGTCGGTATTGCGTTTTGATGCCAAACACTGCGCGTGGCGGCGGGATTTCCCGTAAGATCACCAACGTTTCAGACCGCAAAAAACTAAAAGATATTGCCGCTGAGATGGACGTGCAACAGGGCGCGGGCCTAATTATCCGCACGGCCGGATCACAGCGCACCAAAGCCGAGATTCGCCGCGACTACGAATATTTGCTGCGCCAGTGGGAAGAAATTCGCGAACTGACGTTCAAATCAATGGCCCCTGCCCACATCTATGAAGAAGGCAGCTTGATCCGGCGCTCTATCCGCGATCTTTACACCAAAGATATCGACGAAATTTTGGTTGAAGGCGAACGCGGCTTTAAAGAAGCCCATGATTATATGAACATGCTGATGCCATCGCATGCTAAAAACGTGAAACAATACAATGCGGCACTGCCGTTGTTCTCGCGTTTTCAGGTTGAGGGTTTCCTCAGCGCGATGTTCAATCCGACTGTGCAGCTGAAATCTGGCGGCTATATCGTGATTGGTATCACCGAGGCGCTGGTGGCGATCGACGTCAACTCTGGTCGTGCGACCAAAGAAAAAACCATCGAAGATACGGCTGTTAAAACCAACCTTGAGGCCGCCGAAGAAGTGGCGCGTCAGCTGCGGTTGCGTGACCTTGCAGGCCTGATCGTGATCGATTTCATCGACATGGAAGATCGCCGTAATAATTTGGCTGTTGAAAAACGCATCAAAGACAAGCTGAAAACCGATCGGGCGCGCATTCAAATTGGGCGGATTTCTAGCTTTGGTTTGATGGAAATGTCACGGCAACGGCTGCGGCCTGGCATGTTGGAGGCTTCAACCCAGCCCTGCCCACATTGTCACGGCACGGGTATTACCCGCTCCAACGACAGTATGGCGCTGGCAATTTTACGTGAACTTGAAGAAGAAGGCGTGCGCCAACGGTCCAAAGAAGTGCTGGTGACAGCGCCGGTTGAGGTGGCAAATTACCTGCTGAACAGCAAACGTGAACATATCGCGATGGTCGAATCACGGTTTGGTCTGTCAGTGCGTGTTGAGGCTGACCCCTCGCTGATCTCACCTGAATACCGGTTTGAAAAGTTCAAAGTTGCGACACGTATCGTGCCAATTCCTGAAGCTTTGCCAATGATCAACATGGATAACATGCCCCCGATCGAGGAAACCGAAGAGGAAGAAGTCGTGGAAGCGGTGGAAACCACTGAGGAGCAGCCCAAAAAACGTCGGCGTCGTCGGCGTCGGGGTGGTCGTAATCGCGATGAAGATCAGAGCAAGTCAGAGAATGGCGATGCGGACGTAACGACTGAGGTGTCAGAAACAGTTGAGGCTAAGCCAGAAGAAACGGCTGATTCTGAGGAGAAACCTAAGCGTTCTCGTTCACGACGTCGGACACGTAAACCGTCAACAAAACCGGTGGAAACATCAGAGTCGACGGATAAAACAGCGTCTGAGGTTGTGAAACCAGCAGCAGAAGCCCCTGCGCCAACATCCGAACCAGAAGCACCAAAGAAACGGGCCCGTGCAACAGCCAAAGCGCCAACAGAAGACGCACCGGTTGCAACACCTGAACCCACTGCAGAACCAACCCCGCAGCCTGATGCGGTTGCAAAAGTCGACGAAAAACCGGCTAAGGCACCAAAGAAACGCGGTTGGTGGTCTTTGATGGCGAACAAAAAAGACTAAGTCTGACAACACTAATCTGATTAAGGCCCAAGCAATATTAATTGCTTGGGCCTTTTTTGTTGACTAATACTCAGCTAAGCCGTGCCATCGGGTGTTATGAGACTGTCTTTTGATGCCACGCGATAAGACGATTAACGCCTTCAATCATGTCATCAGTCGATCCAGCATAGGAAAACCGCAGTGTTTTATGGCCACGAACTGGGTCAAAATCTAGCCCCGGCGTTACGGCGACACCAGCCTCAATCAAAATTTGAGTGGCCAGTTCCCGGCTATTTTCAGTGCGATCAGACACGTCTGCATAGATATAAAATGCGCCGTCGGGCGGCGCAAAACTGCCAAAACCTGCCTTAGGCAACCCGTCGATCAGGATTTTTCTATTGGCGGCATAGACGCTGCAGTTTTCTTGCAAATCATCCTGACAATCCAGCGCGTGCAACGCCGCGATCTGGCTGGCATGGGACGGGCAGATAAACAGATTTTGCGACAGACGTTCAATGCGACGCACATGGGATTCGGGCACCACCATCCAGCCAACTCGCCAGCCGGTCATCGAGAAGAATTTTGAGAACGAGTTGATGACGTAAACATCATCGCTGATTTCCAACGCCGAAACCGCGCGTTTGCCGTAATCAATACCATGGTATATTTCATCAGAAATAAAGCCAATATTGCGGGCCGCGCAAGCGTCAATCAGCGCGGTCAGCGCGGTTTTATCCAGCATGGTTCCGGTCGGATTTGACGGGCTGGCAACCAATAAGCCTTGAACATCGAGACCATCAAGATGTTTAGGATCAGGCTGAAAACGGGTTTCAGCACCTGTTTCAATGCGTACCGGATTTAAACCAAGTGATTTTAGAATGTTGCGATAGCTGGGATAACCGGGGTCACCAATCGCGACCTTTTCGCCAGTTTCAAACAGACTGATAAATGACAGCAAAAAACCTGCCGACGACCCTGCTGTGACAACCACCCGATCAGCTGGCAGGTCAATGCCATACCATTCCTGATAAAGTTGCGCAATTTTGGCCCTAAGTTCGGGCAGCCCCAGCGCCACCGTATAGCCAAGTGGGCCGTTTTGCATCGCGGTGGTTAGCGCCTCAATCGCCGGTTTTGGCGCGCCGGTTGCCGGTTGGCCAACCTCCATATGAATAATATGGCGGCCATTGGCTTCTTGCTGCCGCGCGGCCTCCATAACGTCCATCACAATGAAGGGATCAACCTCGCCCCGCCTTGAAATCCGCATCAAAATACTCCTTACTGTGCTGATCAATATGTAACCAAAAGGCCGCTTTAATGAAATCCCTGTTTTTGTCCCTGACCCTTGTTCTTTTTGGCAGTTTTGGCCACGCACAAACGACTTTTCCTGACTTTTCAGACATGACAACGGAAGAATCAGCAGCTTTTGGCGCTGCAGTACGGGCATATCTGTTGGAAAACCCTCAGGTCATCATGGATGCCGTGGCCGTGCTAGAACAACGTGAGGCAGCAGCCGCGACGCAATCTGATGTTTCGTTGGTGCAAACCTATGCCGAAGACCTGTTTTTTGACGGATTTTCGCATGTAACGGGCAACCCAGACGGATCAATCCTGATGGTCGAATTTCAAGACTATAAGTGCGGTTATTGTAAGCGCGCCCACGCGGAAATTCAGGAATTAATTTTGACCAATGATGATATCAGGCTGGTTGTCAAAGAATTCCCGATTTTGGGGGCTGAAAGCGTGCTGTCATCTCGCGCCGCAGTTGCTGTGCTGGTGAACGAGGGTGACGACGTTTATGCCGTAATGAGCGATCTATTGATGCGTTTCAACGGACCGATGAACGAGGTGACGCTTAGCGAAATGGCGGTTGAAGCTGGTGCTGATCCTGAACAAATGTTGGCGATGATGAACCAGCCGGTCGTAACGCAAGTGTTGCAGGCCAACCGTTTGTTAGGGCAACAAATGCAAATCAGCGGAACCCCGACGTTTGTGCTGGGTGGGCAAATGCTGCGGGGCTATGTTCCGTTGGCGCAGATGCAGATACTGGTCGACGACCTGCGGGCCTCCTTGAATTAGGGGGAAATCACACTTTAATAACGTATTAACAGTGCTGGGGGGCGACTCGGCACTTTTCAGACGTGCAGGATGCGCGTATAGATTAAACAGACACATTAATCCGACACCGTCGGCAAAAATTTGAGGGATATCCAGAGCATGGCAAATCGGGACTCGGACGTAGAATTCATTACCGCACTTTCGGAACTGTTAAAGGCTAACGACCTAACCGAGATCGAAGTACGTCGTGAATACGGCAAAGACGACACCATTGACGTTCGGGTGGCGCGTACTGTTCAAACCATCATTGCGGCCCCTGTTGCCGTTGCAGCGCCTGCATTAGCAGCCGCGCCAGTTGCAGCAGCAACCGCCGCTGTGGCCCCTGCGGCGACCGATGATCCTGCTGATCATCCGGGTGCTGTTACCTCGCCAATGGTCGGCACAATCTATCTGTCGGCTGAACCGGGCGCTGCAGCGTTTGTAACGGTGGGCGACAAGGTTGTGGAAGGTCAGACCATTCTGATTATCGAAGCCATGAAAACCATGAACCAAATTCCGGCCAGCGCGTCTGGCACGGTTAAACGGATACTGGTCGAAGACGGCGGCGCCGCTGAATTTGGCACTCCGTTGATGATTATCGAATAGGCGGTCCGCATGTTTAAAAAAATCCTGATCGCCAATAGGGGTGAAATCGCACTGCGGGTTATTCGCGCATGTCGTGAAATGGGCATTCAATCGGTTGCGGTGCATTCCACCGCTGACGCAGATGCAATGCATGTGCGGATGGCTGACGAAAGCGTCTGCATTGGTCCGGCATCCGGTACGCACAGTTATCTGTCGATCCCCAACCTGATTTCAGCCTGCGAAATCACCGGCGCTGAAGCTATCCACCCCGGATATGGCTTTTTGTCAGAAAACGCCAATTTTGTGCAAATCATCGAAGACCACGGTCTGTCGTTTATCGGGCCGACTGCGGAACATATCCGCACGATGGGCGATAAGATTTCCGCAAAAATCACCATGAAAAACCTTGGAGTGCCGTGCGTTCCGGGTTCTGACGGTGGCGTCGATACCATTGAACAAGCCCGTGAAATTGCGGGTAAAATGGGTTATCCCGTGATTATCAAAGCCACCGCTGGTGGCGGTGGTCGGGGCATGAAAGTTGCCCAGACAGCTGATGATCTGGACATCGCCTTTTCCACGGCTCGGGCCGAGGGTAAGTCGGTTTTTGGCAATGACGAAGTCTATCTTGAGAAATATCTGACCC
>JAESRG010000170.1 GCA_016764785.1 Paracoccaceae bacterium | reverse complement strand
CTAAAAACTCATTTTCTGTGGGTGGAGACAAATGGCCTGAAGGGAGAGCGCGCGGATCTATCCGGAATGAACCTGTCCAATATGGATTTGAGCAATTGTGCGCTGAGCGGCGCCACGATGCGCGGAGCGGACCTCACCGGCGCAAATTTGCGAAACGCCCAGACTGTCATGACGGACATGTCTCAATGTATCATGAAAGATATCGACCTTTCCGGAGCGATGATGGAAGGGATCAATCTTTCCCGCTCCGACCTCACGAACGCCTGCCTGAAAGACGCGATCATCACCGCCGTAGATTTAAAGGACCCTAAAGGTGAACCGCTTGGCAAAAAATGGCCGGCCAATCTCTCGGCAGCTAACTTCACGGGAGCCAATCTGGAAAATGCCGTCATGACCGATGCCAACCTGATTGACGCCAATTTCCATGGCGCAAATATCACCAATGTTGATTTCACCGGCGCGGATAAGGAAGATGCGAAATTCGACCAGAAAGTCACAGCTTAAACAATTGCCGACATAATGGGCGTCGACAATAGCCCCTAGTGAATTTTCACGTCACGGACGCCGCTCTCGGATTCGTAAACATGAACGTAATATCCTGCCATCGGATTGCGATTCAGATACTCCTTCAGATAATCCCGACACGGCACACTGGCATCCCGAATCAGATATTGCCACAATGGCTCCATCGGGCTGGTTTTCGTATCCATATGCGGGACACTGATAGACCCACCCCATTCCACATCGAAACCATTGAGGTAATTCTCGGCATAATGCCGAAAAACACTGGATTCGTCGATATTTACCCCTGCTTTATGTTCAAAACAAAGCCGTAAATTCATGTCATTTTTCCTAATCCAGTTGTAATCAGTACAAAGTGAATGTCGCGCTCAAAAAGGCGCAGCTATAGGCGCTACTTTATTGCACCTAGCTACTTATATAGAATGATTTGAAGAAAAGTCCCGAGCTTTACAAATAAGCCGGAAGCGATGGCATCCCCTAGGAGAATCGAACTCCTCTTTCCAGGATGAAAACCTGGCGTCCTGACCGATAGACGAAGGGGACACATTATGTCGCTGGAGGCAGGATTTACCCATCTTCGCGGGACATATCAAGTAAAAAATCTGTTCATTTCAAATTTTGGTCATTTTTCGGCAAACTTTCCCGCTCAGGATAGGCGAACAGCATCTTCGATCAGCAATTGCGCCGAGGTCGTCCCGCGCCAGAAATTTTTCCGCAAATGACCGGCAATATGAAAACTGGCGCCCTGATGGGCTAGCAATGTATCGCCCAAAGGCGTTTCCAGCGACCGGAAGCATATCCCGGTCAGCCGACCACGCCCCCCCGTACCCGTCATGATACAACGGACGTGATTGTCCCCAACAATGCTGGCCTGGACAAGACGGACATTTGTCAGGGCGAAGCGTGGCTCCGGATTTCCAGCGCCATATGGCCCGGCCTGCTCAAGCACGGAGATAAGCTCTGTCGTCGCACCCTCAACCGACAAGGCGCCGTCGAGACCAAGGCTGGCGGCTTTCGATGCCGCACTCACGTGGCCCGCCAACCGCTCTAGCAAAAAACTCCGAAAACCGTCAATTTTATCCCGCGCAATTGTTAAGCCCGCCGCCATAGCGTGACCGCCCCCTGCGGAAATGATCCCGGTATGCCGGGCCGCCCCGATGGCCGCCCCCATGTCAACGCCGGGAACAGAGCGACCCGAGCCCTTCCCCTCAGCCCCCTCCAGGGCAATGACAATGGCGGGGCGTTGAAACGCATCTTTCAGGCGGCTGGCGACGATACCAATAACGCCGGGATGCCATCCCTCCCCGGCGACGACGATAACCGCATCATCCTTGAGGGTAGACCCTTCCACCATTGACATGGCTTCCGCCTGCACGACAGCTTCAATGGACTTTCGCTCTTTATTGTAGCCATCGAGAAACCCCGCCAGCTTTGCGCATTCCAGCGGATCGTTACTGGCGAGCAATAGCGGCCCATATTCAGGTTTTCCGACCCGTCCACCGGCATTTACCCTGGGGCCCAGCAAGAAGCCTGCATGGTAGGTTCCGGGCGTCTCATCAAGCCCTGAGACGTCGGCAAGGGCGGCCAGACCCGGATTGCCCCGGCGCGCCATTACTTTCAGGCCCTGCGCCACAAAGGCCCGATTGAGGCCCTTGAGCGGCACCACATCACAGACCGTGCCCAGCGCCACCAGATCAAGCCAGTGGCGAGGGTCCGGCGGCGGTATCGCATCCGTGTACCAACCGGCATTCCTGAGCGTGCGATTAACCGCGACGACAAGCAGAAACGTCACGCCAACGGCGGCCAGATACGTATATTCCTGGCTTTCATCATGGCGTTTGGGATTGACCACCGCCACCGCATCCGGCAGGCGTGTCTCGGCTTGATGATGGTCAATGACAATAACCTCAAGCCCGATTTCTTTTGCATATGCAAGGACATCGAAGGAGACGATGCCGCAATCAACCGTGACAACCAATTGGATGCCCTGGGATTTAAGGATATCCATTGCGCCTTTATTGGGCCCATACCCTTCTTTCAGACGATCAGGAATATAGATGGTCAGCGGATGCCGCAGAGAATCAAAAAAGCGCTTTAACAAGCCTGAAGACGTCGCGCCATCCACGTCATAATCGCCAAAGACCGCGACCCTCTCACCGGACTGTATCGCCGCAGCTATTCTGTCCGCCGCAATATCCATATCCTTGAATGTCGACGGATTGGGCAGGAAGTGACGTAACGTCGGGCTTAAGTACTGCTCTGCCTCGTCCAGCGAGACATCCCGTCCCGCCATCACGCGACCGACAATTTCCGGCACATCAAGACGCTGGGAAATGGCAAGTCCCAACCGCTCATTTTCAGATCGAAGCCGCCATCTCAGCCCCTTCAAGGATTTGTCGACATCCAAAAAGGACGAAACTGAGTCTGGCGCCATGACCTCTCTCCCAGCTATCTTGCTTCGTGATCGCCCCGGATATATCGGACAGTTCTGGAATATGACCGCATCACGATGGTATCTGTATGGACGCGATCGCCTTTTTGGCGAACCCCTTTCAACATCGATCCGTCGGTCACACCGGTCGCCGCAAAGATCACATTGCCAGCCGCCAGTTCTTCAAGACCATATGTCCGGTGAAGGTCCACAATGCCCCATTTCGCCGCGCGTGCGCGTTCGTCATCATTCCGGAAAACAAGGCGGCCCTGCATTTGACCGCCGATACAGCGCAGCGCCGCAGCGGCAAGAACACCTTCCGGCGCACCACCTGTCCCGATATACATGTCGATACCGGTTTCAGGGTCGGCCGTCGCCATAACCCCGGCAACATCGCCATCGGAAATCAGCTGAATTCTAGCGCCGGTTTTACGGATATCGGCAATGATCTCAGCATGGCGGGGACGATCAAGGACGCAGGCCATGGTCTGACTGACCGGCACTCCCTTTGCCTTGGCAATCGCCCGCAGGTTTTCGCCGGCAGACTTATCGATATCAATAATACCGTCTGGATAACCGCCGCCAACCGCAATTTTTTCCATATAGGTATCCGGGGCGTTGAGGAAGTTTCCTTGCTCGGCAAAGGCAATCACGGCAAGGGCATTGGGACCGCCTTTAGCCGTTAGTGTTGTCCCTTCAAGCGGGTCGAGCGCAATATCAACTTTCGGGCCCTTGCCCGTCCCGACTTTCTCGCCGATATACAACATCGGCGCTTCGTCACGTTCCCCCTCACCAATAACAATGGTACCGTCAATATCCAGTTTATTCAGGGCCGTCCGCATGGCGTCAACAGCCGCCTGATCCGCCGCCTTCTCGTCTCCCAGGCCGACAAGACCACAGGCTGCCCGCGCTGCTGCCTCGGTTACCCGCACGACTTCCAGCGTAAGATTTTTATCTGTCCATACTGTGTTAGTCATTTTTTCTCTTTCATAACATTAGAAGCGAATTTCACAATCCGCCTTGGAATAATTAAAGCGATACAATCCTGATCATGCGCGGCTTCGCAGCACTATGGGGGAATTTTTCTATTTTCGACAGGGCTTTCACCAATGCCGATTCCTTGGCCTCATGGGTCACCAGAATAACGGGAACAGCCTCCTCCGTCGAGCGACCTCGTTGCAGCAGGCTTTCGATGGAAATATTCTCGTCGCGAAAAGCAGCAGAGACATCGGCGATAACACCGGGGCGATCATACACGGAGAGGCAGACGTAGTAGCAGCCCACATGATCTTCGATGGAGACTTTCGGGATGTCCGTCATTTTGTCGACCGGCACGCCAAAAGTGGCACTGTGACGACCCGCAGCAATATCGATGATATCCGCAACAACCGCAGAGGCTGTTGGTCCCTCACCGGCGCCGCGCCCGACATAAACCGTGCTGTCGACGAAATCACCCTCCACCACAACCGCATTATTGACGCCTGAAACATTGGCAATGGAGGTTTTTCTGTCGACCATGCACGGATGAACCCGCTGTTCGATCCCGTTCTCCGTTTGTCTGGCGACGCCCAGCAGTTTCACCCGATATCCAAGTTCCCTGGCGTAGGAAATATCATCAGCGGTGACATCGCGGATACCCTCAACAAAGACACTGTCAAAATCCACAGGCGTGGCGAAGGCAAGGCTTGTCAGGATCGCCAGCTTATGGGCCGCATCAACGCCGTCAATATCAAAACTCGGGTCGGCTTCTGCATAGCCAAGCTCTTGCGCGTCTTTCAGGATGTTCTCAAACTCACCGCCGGTTTCCTCCATCTCGGTTAAGATGTAGTTGCAGGTTCCGTTCAGAATACCGTAAACCCGGCTAATGGCGTTGGCGCTCAGCCCCTCACGGAGGGCTTTGACAATAGGAATGCCGCCCGCAACGGCCGCCTCATAGGCAAGAGACACGTTGTTTGCCTCGGCCAGGGTTGCAAGCTCTATCCCGTGGATCGCCAACAGCGCCTTGTTGGCGGTAACGACATGTTTTCCAGCTTTCAGGGCCATGGTACAGAGCTCCCGCGCAATACCTTCACTGCCGCCGACAAGTTCCAACACGACATCTACATTCGGATCGGTGGCAAGTGCCGTTGCGTCCGCATACCATGTCATGCCGTCAATCGAGACACCGCGATCCTTGTTCTTATCCCGGCCAGACACCGCCGTGACTTTAAGCCTTGCGCCGGACCGGGCCTCCAGCAAGTCGCCATGCGCCTCGATGATTTTCAAGACACCGGCACCGACTGTCCCAAGCCCTGCCACGCCAATCTTTATAGTCTTTGTCACGATTACGATGCCTTCGTTGATGCTTGCAATGACTCTAGACACGTCTCCGCGTTGGTCAGAAATTTCTTTATATTGCGGCTTGCCTGCCGAATGCGCTGTTCGTTTTCAACCAGGGCGACACGGACGAACCCGTCGCCATGTTCGCCGAAACCGAGGCCCGGCGCAACGGCAACCTGGGCTTCCTGCAACAGGAGTTTGGAAAATTCCAAGCTGCCCAGATGCGCAAATTTCTCGGGGATCGGTGCCCAGGCAAACATCGTCGCATCTGGTGATGGTATATCCCATCCAGCGGCGGCAAAACCGGAAATTAAGACATCTCGTCGCTGCCGGTAAAGGTTCCTGAATTCTTCGACACAATCTTGCGGGCCATTCAGCGCCGCCGTCGCCGCGACCTGGATCGGTGTGAACGCCCCATAATCGAGATAGGACTTAATCCGCGCCAGAGCCCCGACAAGGCGTTTATTCCCTGTCGCAAATCCAATGCGCCATCCGGGCATGGAATAGGTCTTGCTGAGAGACGTAAACTCTACCGCGATATCGCGGGCGCCTTCCACCTGCAAAATAGAGGGCGGCTTCACATTGCCGAAATAAATCTCGGCATAGGCCAAATCGGACAAGATATACAAATTATGCTGACGCGCGAATTTGACGACTTCTTTGTAAAAATCAAGGTCCACCGTCATTGCCGTCGGGTTCGACGGAAAATTAAGGATCAGGCATGTCGGCGACGGGATACAGTGCCGCACGGCCCGTTCCAGCGCCGCAAAAAAATCAATGCCCGGTCCGACCTCGAAATGGCGGACAACTGCACCGGCAATAATGAAGCCATAAGGATGAATGGGATAGCTCGGGTTCGGCGACAGAATAACGTCGCCCGGCGTGGTAATCGCCATGGCGAGATTTGCCAATCCCTCTTTCGAGCCCAGTGTGGCGATGGTTTCGGTATCCGGATCGATCTCCACATCGAAACGCCGGGCATAGTAGGCGGCATTTGCCCGCCGCAGTCCAGGAATGCCGCGGCTCGTCGAATAGCGATGTGTCCGGCCGTCCTGAACGGTTTCGATTAACTTGTCGACGATATGCTGCGGCGTCGGAGAATCAGGGTTTCCCATGCCGAGATCAATGATATCCTCTCCCGCCGCTCGCGCGCTTGCCTTCATTCGATTGACTTCTTCGAATACATAAGGTGGTAAGCGTTTTATTCGGTGGAAATCGGGATCCATCGGTTTCTTCCTATTTCAGTTAAGCTAAGGGCCACAGCATCCCAACCTTTGGCGTCGCTGCGCACCCGTACATTCCTATGGGTATTTAAACAATGTTCGTTAATTTAGAAGAAAGATTTCCGCTCGTCGGTTTCTGGATTCAGCTCCGGGCATTGCCTCGGCGGACAGAGGCGCAGAATCACTTACTGATTCAACGAGTAAATCGTCACCACTCACGCCAAGCTCTATCAGCACCTCAGCGACGGCGGCTGCCCGTTGCTGAGAGATGATAAGATTGACGATCATATGTTCATCCAGCGGAAGATTACGTGTTCGGCTGGACGCATGGCCGACAACTTTAAATTTTCCGCCCGTTTGCTTTTGGGCACGGACAATTCGGAGAAGTTTCTTTTTGTCATCAACATTAACGCGATGAGAGCCCTGCTGGAAAAAGACGGTTTCAACGGGTTTCACACCATCAGAAGCCGCATAATTCCGAATAACCCGTCCTCCCTCTTTGGCGCCGCCAGACGCCGTCGCCGTCGTTGTTGCCGGGGCCGCCTCCGGTGTCGCTGACTTATTAAAGCTAACATCGGCGGGGAGTACTTTCGCCGTCGCAGCAGATGCCGCTAGCTTCTGC
>JAESRG010000169.1 GCA_016764785.1 Paracoccaceae bacterium | reverse complement strand
GACCCGCCGCGCCGGAGGCCGTTCCGCCCGCCGTGCCCTGCGTGCCGCACCCTTGGCTGATGACCTGCGCCCTGTGCGGGCCGGTATGGAGGGCGGCCGTTATCGCCCCCTTTCCGACAATGATATTGAACGCATTCACGCCTCGGTTCTGGATGTACTTGAACAAATTGGCATAAGTCAGGCAACGCCATCCTGCATTGAGGCCTGCACCTTGGTCGGGGCTGAATATCGTGATGGGCGTATGTATTTTCCACGCAGTCTGATTGAACACACAATCAAAACTGCAAACCGTGATTTCACCATTTTTGCCCGCGATCCCAAGCATGACATCCGCCCTCAAGGTGCCAAAGTGCATTTTGGCACGGCGGGCGCGGCTGTGCATGTTGTTGATGTGGAACGGAATGAGTATCGCGAAAGCTATCTGGTTGATATCTATGATGCCGCGCGGATTGTTGAGCTGCAAGATAACATCCATTTCTTTCAGCGCCCAATGGTCGCACGAGACATGGAAAATGACTATAAACTTGATCTTAATACACTTTATGCTTGCCTGTCAGGAACAACCAAACATGTAGGCGTTAGTTTTACCGTGCAGGAAAATGTCGCTGACGGGTTGGAAATGATGTATAAAATCGCCGGTGGTGAAGACGCGTTTCGGGCACGGCCTTTCGTTTCTGCCTCGGTTTGTTTTGTGGTGCCACCGCTGCGTTTTGCCAAAGATGCCTGTGACGTCATGGAAAAACTGATTGAGGGCGGCGTGCCGATATTGCTGCTGTCTGCCGGTCAGGCGGGGGCAACATCGCCCGCTGCAATTGCCGGGGCCGTGGTGCAAGCGGTGGCCGAAGTGCTGGCTGGGCTGGTCTATGTCAATGCCCTGAAACCGGGGCATCCAGCTATTTTTGGTCCGTGGCCGTTTGTGTCAGACCTGCGTACCGGTGCCATGTCTGGCGGGTCAGGTGAACAAGCATTGCTGACCGCCGCCTGTGGGCAAATGGCGAATTTTTACGGGCTGGTTGGCGGTTCTCCGGCCGGAATGTCTGACGCCAAGATGCCAGATGTCCAAGCCGGATATGAAAAAGGTATCACCACAGCAATGGCTGGTTTGGCGGGGGCTAATATCATCTATGAGGCCGCAGGAATGCACGGCTCACTGATGGGGTTTTGTCTGGAAAGCTTGATTATCGACAATGATATTTTGGGGCAAAGCCTGCGCTGCGTGCGGGGAATTGATATCAACGATGATACCCTGTCGGTGGACACCATGAAGGCGGTTTGCCTTGGCGGGCCGGAGCATTATCTGGGCCAACCCCAGACCCTAAACCTTATGGAAACTGAATACATCTATCCGAAAATCGCCGACCGATTGTCCCCAAAAGAATGGGAAGTCGAGGGCAAACCCAAGATGGTCCAGAAAGCCATAATCGAAAAACGGCGCATTCTAGACACGCATTTCCCACGGCACATTTCAGATGAACTGGATGCGGAACTGCGCCAGCAATTTGACATCAAACTGCCTCGGTCAGCGATGCGCCAAGCACCATCATCTTAATGTTTTCGCTCAAGCCTTCGTACACGGTTTAATGTCAAATCATTCGAAAAACCATTTTGCAATAAGATGTAAAATGCTATGACTTAAGCATGGACGCTCAAATATATCCCAGTGACACATCCCTGTTTGTACGTATTGAGGGTACGTTTTACCGATCAATCAGCAAAGAGTTTGTTCAACACGTGCTTGATGGTTCAACGCGCCCCGGCAGGTATTCGACACAAGATCAGAAAGCTCTATATGTTAGCCCAACCCCGCAGGGCGTCGCTGCAGCAATGCAGGCCCACAGCCAACCAGACTCTCCGAAACCGGTTTTAGTACAGCTAGATATTTCCGCAGACAATATATTTGACCTTCGCGATCAGATGGCCTGTGATGCTGCGGGCATTACCCGAGATGATGCATTTGCACCTTGGCAAGAAATCGTCGCACAAGGTGGCCGTGCTAAATCTTGGATCGTGGCCGATCAACTTAGGCAACTTGGCGCTTCGGGCGTGATCGATCCTAGCCGTGCGTCGCCCGGCCTGTGGCATTTGGTGTTGTTTCACTGGAACATGACTGACCAGCCGACTGTTTCTGTGCAAACCTAGGGTTTTGCCCCATTAGTCCCGCACCAACCTTGCCCCGCGCGACATCCCTGTTATAACCCAGCAAACAACCTGATGAGGCCTGCTTTGCTAACCCACCGCCATCTTCTTGGGATTGAGGGCTTATCAAAAGCCGAAATCACCGAAATTCTTGACCTGTCCGAACGCTATGTGCGTCAAAACCGACAGCCGAATAAACATTCGGATGCGCTGGCCGGGCTGACACAAATCAACATGTTTTTTGAGGCTTCAACCCGCACCCAAAGCAGTTTTGAGATCGCAGGAAAGCGGCTGGGTGCCGACGTGATGAACATGGCAATGGCCAGCAGTTCGATCTCCAAGGGGGAAACGCTGATCGACACGGCGATGACCTTGAACGCCATGCATCCTGATTTGTTGGTGGTGCGTCATCCAAATTCTGGCGCTGTGGCGTTACTGGCCGAAAAGGTCAATTGCGCGGTGCTGAACGCAGGCGATGGCCAGCACGAACACCCAACCCAAGCCCTGTTAGATGCGCTGACAATACGGCGCGCCAAGGGACGGCTGCACCGTCTAACCATCGCGATTTGCGGTGATATCGCCCATTCGCGCGTGGCCCGTAGCAACATGTTTTTGCTGGGTAAAATGGAAAACCGTGTGCGGCTGGTTGGCCCTCGCACCCTGATGCCCGCTGGCGTTGATCAACTAGGTGTTGAGGTGACGGACGACATGGAAGCCGGCCTAAAAGATGCTGACGTGGTCATGATGTTGCGTTTGCAACGCGAACGTATGGACGGTGGGTTTATCCCCTCGGAGCGTGAATATTACCACCGTTGGGGGCTAGACGCCGCCAAGCTCAGCCATGCCAAACCCGACGCAATCGTTATGCACCCCGGCCCGATGAATCGGGGCGTGGAAATCGACGGTGTGTTGGCCGACGACATCAACCATTCGGTCATTCGCGAACAGGTCGAGATGGGCGTCGCGGTGCGCATGGCGGTGATGGACCTGCTGGCGCAGGGGTTGCGGCGGCAGGAAAACGAAAACGGAGTGATGGCTTAATGGATATAATGGCAGGGCTATCAGCCATATCTGAAACACTCAAAATCACCAAAGAACTTCGCGCAATTGATAAAAATATCGATACAGCAGAGTGGAAACTTCGTCTTTCAGAATTGATAGACAAACTGTTGGAGGCTAAAGAATCTCTGATCGACGCTAAAACGACAGAAGCCGATTTAAAGGAACAGATATCTAATTTGGTTGCAAAAGCAATTGAGACTGCACATCTGGAGGATGACCGAGGTCGATTATATGAAATTGACGAATTAGGCAAAAGAATTGGCGAACCGTTTTGCAACCTCTGTTATGTAAAAGAGGACAAAAAATTCCGCATGATTTATCACCCATTATCTGAATACACTGAGCCACATTATTGGTGCGAAAACTGCAAAACAACAAAAGATGACTGACGTGTGTTTCTCTAGCATTGGGGATATCTACTGATGACACGCCTTGTCGGAATGGGTCGCCAACCTACCCCCACAGAAACCAAAATCGCCGGAGGCTGGCAACCCTATCTCGACGACGGCGAAAAGGTCATCTGGCAGGGTGCACCCGACGCTGGCTTGCATTTCCACGCGCGCGGGATCATGCAATCGCTGTTCGGGGTGGTATTTTTCGGGTTCTCGATTTTCTGGGTCACAATGGCGCTCAAAGGCTCTGGCCCTGACGGCGGCTTGGGTGCTGTGTTTCCACTGTTCGGCGTGCCATTCGTGCTGGTCGGGTTTTATCTGGTCATCGGCCACTGGTTCTTTGACAGCTATAAACGTAGTCGCACACGCTATGCCCTGACCGATAAACGCGCATTGATTGCGGTGCGGGTATTTGGCAAACGGATGAAAAGCTATCCGATCACCCGCTCAAAACCGATCACGGTGAAAGAGGGCCACATGGACAGTGTGATCTTTGATTCCGTTGAGAAACGCGGTAAAAATGGATCGTACACGGTTGATATCGGCTTTCAGTATATCCCAGACGCCATGGACGTTTATAAGATGATGCGCGACATTCAATCAAAGTTAGGCAGGCTATGAAACTTACCCTCACAAATGCACGGCTGATTGACCCTGAAAGCGGCACGGATACGCTTGGTACTCTCCAGATTGAGGACGGCATTATTATCGATATTTCCGAGGGCATTTCCGAGGGCATTGATTGTGAGGGCAAATGCCTTGCCCCCGGGATCATTGATATTGGCGTCAAAATCGGTGAACCCGGTGAACGCCACAAAGAAAGTTTTCGCACGGCGGGTCTGTCAGCTGCCGCCGGTGGTGTGACCACGATGGTGACACGGCCCGACACGACCCCCGCGATCGACAGCCCTGAAATGCTGGATTTCTTTCGCCGTCGCGCTGCTGAAATCGTGCCGGTCAATGTGTTGCCAATGGCCGCCCTGACCAAGGGCCGCAATGGTAATGAGATGACCGAAATCAGCTTTTTGTGCGACGCGGGCGCGGTGGCATTCACTGACGGAGACCGCCCCGTAACCAACCCCAAAGTGTTGCTACGCGCCATGATCTATGCGTCTGATCTTGGGGCGCTGGTCATCGCACACCCGCAGGAACCGACTTTGTCAAAAGGCGCCTGTGCGACCTCTGGGCCGCTGGCCACCAAACTGGGTCTGCCCGCGGTGTCACCGATGGCTGAACGTATGCAACTTGAACGTGATCTGGCGTTGGTTGAGATGTCAGGTGCGCGGTATCACGCTGACCAGATCACCACCGCCCACAGTCTGCCCGCCCTGCAACGCGCCAAAGCGGCTGGCCTAAATGTGACCGCCGGAATTTCGGCCCATCACCTGACCCTGAACCAGTTTGATATTGAGGGCTATCGCACGTTTTTTAAGCTGAAACCGCCGCTGCGATCCGAGGACGATCGACTGGCGATGGTTGAGGCGGTGGCTTCAGGGCTGATCGACATCATTTGCTCCATGCACACCCCGCAAGACGAGGAAAGCAAACGTCTGCCGTTTGAACTTGCCGCCAGCGGTGCGGTTGGCCTTGAAACCCTGCTGCCAGCGTGTTTGCAGCTGGTACATGCCGAATACCTTGACCTGCCGACCCTGTTCCGCAGCCTGTCGTTGAACCCGGCAAAACTGCTGGGGCTAGACAGCGGGCGGCTGGCAGTGGGCGCGCCTGCCGACTTAATTTTGTTTGATCCAGATAAACCATTTGTGCTGAACCGCGCTGATTTGCTGAGCAAATCTAAGAATACGCCGTATGATCTGCGGCGCATGCAAGGCCGGGTTTTGCGCACATTTGTTGCAGGAAAACAGGTTTTTCCCGCGCCACAGGGTTGACCCCGAAACGCCCAGCGCATTTAGTCGGTTTATGGAATATATCAACAATCTGCTGATCCCTTATCTGGTGTTTGTTCTGGCGGCGGCCAGCCCTGGGCCTGCGACATTGGCCATCATGGCAACATCAGCCACGCATGGGCGGGCTGCGGGTTTTCGGCTGGCGCTGGGAATTATCAACGGATCAATCATCTGGGGGATTTTAGCAGCGTTTGGACTTGTGACAATTCTAACCCAATTTGCATGGGCATTTACGGCGCTAAAACTGCTTGGAGGCGCATACCTGCTTTGGCTAGCCGCCAAAGCACTGAGGGTGGCAATGACCAAAGACGGTAACGTTAAGCCAACGGCCGTTCGGATGAAATACCTGTATTTACAAGGCCTTGCCTTGCACCTGACCAACCCAAAAGCCTTGCTGTCATGGTCAGCGATCATCGCCATTGGCGTGCCAACGGGCGCCCCACTTGGCTATCTTGTTACACTACTTGCGGGCTGCGCGGTTCTGGCATTTACCATATTTTTAGGATACGTCCTGCTATTTTCGACCCCGCGCATGATGCAAGCTTATGTCAGGCGACGCCGTCGAATTAATGGCGTTCTGGCCTTTGTGTTCGGCGCTGCCGGAGTCAAATTGTTAACCTCACAAACCTGAAGGAGGTTTTCATGCTACCACCAATTTTTCGTTTCTGGGGTGCCCATCCGGGCTGGGAACTGGCGATGCTTCCATTGCTCGGCGTTCTGATTTTTGCCTATCTATTAGGGTCAGTACCCTTTGGGATGCTGGTGGCCAAATTCATGAACCTCGGCAATCTGCGCGAGATTGGCTCGGGCAATATCGGCGCTACAAACGTGCTGCGTACCGGCAACAAAAAGGCGGCATTATTGACCCTGCTGCTGGACGGAGGCAAAGGTGCGGCGGCAGTGCTTGTGGCGCGCCATTTCTTTGGCAACGAGGCTGCGCAAGTTGCAGCCCTTGGGGCATTCGCTGGCCATATTTTCCCTATTTATCTTCGTTTCAAGGGCGGCAAAGGTGTGGCTGTCTTCCTTGGAATTCTGCTGGCGCTAAACTTCTGGACCGGGCTGTCTGTCTGCACCACATGGCTTGCAACCGCGTTTATCTTCCGGTTTTCGTCTCTGGCGGCTCTTGTCGCAGCCCTAAGCGCGCCGGTTTGGCTGTGGGTGTTTGGGCTGATTTCCACCACTGGTTTAGGCCTAATTTTAGCGTTACTGATCTTCGTGCGGCATGGTCAAAACATTAAACGGTTGCTCGCTGGGGTTGAACCCAAGATTGGCGCAAAGTGACAAACACTTGATAATTACTACATCTTGTTGCATTGTGCCGTTCATTATCAATTTATAGTGAGGGATAAATAATGAATATAATGCAATCAATAAAAACATGTTTTGATAAATACGCCACATTCTCAGGTCGGGCCCAGCGGTCTGAATTCTGGTGGTTCATACTTTTCGTTGTGGTCGGAAGCATTATTGCTGGCCGCTTGGACGTCATGGTGTTTGGTCCGACATTTATCGTCACCGAAACCAGCTTTGAGTATAACGCAGGGTATATCGGGATCATATTTTTTCTGGCAACTTTGCTGCCAAATATCTCGGTGATGGTGCGGCGTTTACATGACGTCAACAAGTCTGGCTGGTGGTACTGGTTCATGCTGATCCCGCTGATCGGCGTCATAATGCTGTTGGTCTGGTTCATCAAAACCGGCACTTCGGGCAGTAACAATTATGGCAACGATCCGCTAAGCT
>JAESRG010000168.1 GCA_016764785.1 Paracoccaceae bacterium | reverse complement strand
CGTGTGCGCAAAATGCTTCAAGATATGGAAGCGGCTGGGCTTGCGGAAAATACACAGGCGGCGCTTGGCAAAATATCTGTTTGTGACAGTCTCGAAGCGGCGCTTGATGGCGTTGAATATGTTCAGGAAAGCGTGTTTGAGCGCACGGATATTAAAACCGCTGTTACCAATGAAATTGGCAAGCTGATTGGCGCAGACGTGATTGTCGGCAGCTCAAGCTCGGGGATACCGGCTTCGGCTTTCACCCAAAACGCCCCCAACCGTGAGCGGTTTTTGATTGCCCATCCAGTTAACCCGCCGCATCTCGTGCCCGTGGTTGAACTTGTTCCAGCGCCATGGACCGCCTCAGAAATTGTGCCGCTGGTTAAGCAATGTCTGCTGAATATCGGCAAAACGCCGGTTGTACTAACCCGTGAAGTGGACGGGTTTATTCTAAACCGTTTGCAGGGCGCGCTGCTTAATGAAGCGTGGGCGCTTTATGAGGAAGGCTTTGCCAGCATTGCTGATATTGATGCGACTGTTTCTCAGGGTTTGGGGCTTAGATGGGCGTTCATGGGGCCGTTTGAGACGATTGATCTGAATGCGCCAGCGGGGGTCGCTGATTACGCCGAACGTCTGGCGCCGCTTTACCACGACATCGCAAAATCGCGCGCGCAGCCGCGGGGCTGGAGCCAAGACCTTATTGATAAAGTTGCAGCAGAGCGGCGCGCGGCCTTGCCGATGGAGGATATTGCCAAACGCAGCCAATGGCGTGATCAGCGGCTGATGGCGCTGGTCGGGCATTTGCGCAGCCAAGACGACACTTAGAACCGGGCATTTTCTTGTGGGGTTTTAGAACCCTACAAGATCGCGGCCTTTAAGGTCTAGCATGGTCCGCGCCTCAGCTGGCGTGGCCACTTGCATACCCAATTCCTCGACAATCCGGCGGATTTTGACGACCTGCTCTGCATTGCCTGAAGCGCGTTTGTCTTTGCCAATATACAGGTTGTCTTCTAGCCCAACGCGCACATTACCGCCCATCACCGCGGCCTGCGTTGCATATGTAATTTGGTTGCGGCCTGCGGCGAGCACCGACCAGCGGTAATCATCTCCAAACAACCGGTCGGCGGTTTCCTTCATAAACATGAGGTTGCGCATATCCGCGCCAATGCCACCGAGGATCCCAAAGATGTTCTGAATGAAGAACGGCGGCTTTATGAGCCCATGATCGGCGAAATAGGCGAGTGTGTATAGATGTCCGATATCGTAGCATTCATGCTCAAATCTGGTTCCGTGCTCCTCACCAAGAATACGTAGAACGCTCTCTATCTCATTGAATGTATTGTGAAAATTGATATTGTCGGTGCCGGGTGGATAGGGTTTTCCCCATAGTTGGTTCCACTCATACGGCTTTTCGGCGGCTCCAAAAACAGCACAATTCATTGAGCCCATGTTCAAAGCGCACATTTCCGGTTTGGCGCGGAGAGGTGCGGCCAGCCTCTCCGCAAGTGACATAGTGACGCCGCCACCGGTGGTGATGTTCACCACCGCATCTGTCGCCTGGTTGATGCGCGGCAAAAGTTGCATGTAAGCGTCGGGGTCGGCTGTGGGCGCACCGGTTTCGCGATCGCGCGCATGTAGGTGCAAAATTGAGGCTCCAGCTTTGACCGCCGCAACAGAATGCTCAGCTATTTTATGCGCCGTATAGGGCAGCACGCCTGACATGGTTGGCGTGTGGACATCGCCCTCGATGGCGCAGGTGATAATTATTTTTCCACTTGTCATTGGCTTTGGCCGATCTGCAATCGCCCTCCATGATGGATTTTTCGTTGGTTCAAATCCAAGAGGCAAAGAATCCAATTTCAACTGGAGAAATACCAATAAATGCAGATTTGTGATGGGGGCATGCTCAATTATAAATTGAGGTCAAATACATACAAATGTTGGATATTATGCAGATCCCAAAACCCGCCTATAGTTCTTTCCGAAAACGCCTAAAGTCGCAGGATCATCTGCTGGGTACTTTCGTCAAAACGCCGACCACGCATGCAACAGAAATGCTAGGGCTATTAGGCTTTGACTTTGTTGTATTTGATCAGGAGCATGCGCCGCTTGGGCATGACGCGCTTGACCGTATGATCCTTGCCGGGCGCGCGTCTAATATCGCAAGTATTGTCCGCGTCGGCGACCCGAGTGAATCAAACATTCTTTCAGTTCTGGATTGTGGAGCAAGTGGCGTTTTGGTGCCGCATGTCTCAACTGTTGAGAAGGCGGAGCATATTGTCGCCTGCTGTCGCTACCGGGCCGGACATCGCGGGTTTGCCAACACGACCCGCGCCGGAGGGTTTGGCAGTGTATCTTTTTCTGAGCATATGGATACGCAAGATGCGCAAGTTTCTTGTATCGCCATGATTGAAGATGTCGATGCGCTTGACGAAATTGAGGGCATTGTCGCGGTTGAAGGGCTTGATGCTATTTTCATTGGCCGGGGTGATCTTACTGCGGCAATTGGTGCGCCGTCGATGACCTCTGCGGAAACCCATGAAATCGTAAAGCCAATCATGCAGGCGGCCCGCAATGCCGGTCTGCCAATCATTATGCTTTGCCCTAATCGTAAAGATGCAGTGGCGATGACAAAATTAGGCGCCAGCGCTTTTTTGATCTCTAGTGATCATGGGTTTATGCGATCTGCCGCCACGGCAGCTTTGACTGAATTCGCCGGGCCAATTGAATAGGCGGGCTGGTGGTTGAGTAGAGTTGAATGCTGCTTCCTTCAATACGGATGCATGTCTTATTTTCGTACTTCTGAATAGGTCAACCATCACCGCTATCAAACGATACTTCTTATTTTTACATAAACGCCCCCCTACGGGCATATACGGAGCAAGAAATGGACATATCAAACGAACGGCTGGCGTTAACGCAAAAACTCCACGCTTTGGTTATTGATTATTGGCACGATGTTGACACCAATTGGGGCCATAAAGCACCTGACTATTACACGCCGGATGGCGTTTTTGTTGGCCCGGCAGCATCCTATGAAGGGCGCGAGAAAGTCCGCGCATTCTATAAGTGGCGCGAAGACCGTGGCGCACGCACAGTTGTGCATAGCGTCCACAATTTCCAGGCAATGCTGACCGAGCCCGGGAAGGCGACGTGTCATTGGTTCCTCATGCTTTACGGGGCTGACGGCACACCGGTATTGCCGACACATCCACCAATCCAGATTGCTTATATGACAGATCACCTGATCCTTGATCCCAAGGATGGCTGGCTTCTAACTTACCGCAAGTTTGAGACTTGGTTTGAGGGTGGCACACCAACCACGAATCCAAAAATTTAACGTCCGTTTCCGGCAGCCGCGTTTATACCGGCTGCCGGAGCTATTAGAAACCTTCTTCGAAACTCTCGGTGTCTATTGGCGGCATTAGGTTTCGGTCTGCATCTGTGAATGACAGCGAGTCTTCTATACTTGTGGTGATATTGCGCAGCGGTACAATGATCCCCTCTTGCTGTTTTCCGTGCGGAACGGCGGTTTTATAATAGCTGATACTGATCAGCGCCTGCAGGTTGTCGTTTTCAAAAACCGGCATGGCCAGTGTGGTTGTGCGAAAAGGTTTCGTGCGCGGATCACGCGTAGCATAGCCCATTTCACGAATATGTTTGAGAAGAATTCGAAAACGATACTCTTCGGCTTCGTCAAAATTCCGTTCTGGATCGGCACGAAACTTGGTTAGATGCTCTTCTCGCTGATCTGAGGTGCAAAATGCCAGATAAGCGCGCCCCATGGCCGTTGATTGTAAATCTGGCCTTAGGCCCAGCACTGTGCTTGTATGTGCCCAAGGGCTAATTGCGCCGGTCCAAAAGTGTATATTAATCGTATCGCCGTCTATTGCGCCCAAACCAATGGGCCATTTATTTCGTCGCGTCATACCAATTGCGAGTGGGCGGGCAATTTCAATAACGCGAGAGATACCCTCATACCCCGAATTCAATTCTTGAGTGCGGCTGGTAACACGGTAGCCGCCACACATATTGTCGCGCACGACATAGCCTTCAACCATCAGCGTTTCTAACATGCGGACAATAGTTGATTTTGGGATTTCGGTCTCAGCGAAGATCGCATTGATCGTGGCTATGTGCAGTTTGTTGACAGCGCGCAAAACGCTAAACGCCTTACAAACGGCTTCTACCGGCGGGTAAGAGCGGCGATTTGGATCGATGATCCCGTGGCGTGAGTTTGTGCGGCATCTGTTTGCCGACACTTCAGTCGCGCCAGCAAGCGGCGCAGAACTCTTTTCAGCGCCGGATTTTTGGCTTGTTAAGGTGGTCACATTGACCTTGGCCATTCCCAAAATACTTCCTCCCCTAAATCAACCAAGCTGAGTGTTGACCTGTAATGTGGCTCCGCACCCTGCAATCAGCATTGCAGAGCAAGATCGCAGCGCGAAAACCAGGCAGGGCTTTCAGGGCTTTTGCTTTACCCGTTCGTACTTGGCCCCCACAAAGTTGAACACTGCTTAGCACCAATGTGGCCCTGCACCTACATCAAACTCTTGCCGATAAACGGGCTCAAACCTTGGTGAACGGTGCTGGGGCAGATGAATTATCAGGCATTTACAATGGTTTGACCCTGCTGATGAGAACTCAGGCGCTATTTCGCCGTTTGAAATTGGGCCCAAAACCGTTGGCGCTCTGCCGCGGCCTTACGCCAATATCGACACTATTCAAAGCGCGAAAAAGTGCCTTGTGCCGCGCCCCGCAACAGTAATGTCAGGTTTTGGCAGACATGCGAAGTGGCAATAAAATCTATGCCTATGGCATCAAAAGGAGACCCGCAGTGAGCGAACTATCGTCCAGAATGGCCACCAAGTCAGTGTTTCGCGGCAACCCGCCGCAAGAGACATCTGCTGACGGCAAAGCGAAAACATGGATCACACGTGGGGGCAACTTTGCCGTGTGTTACTCTGAAGTTGAGGCCGGGGCCGTGTTGTCACGCGATAACAACGCCGAAGAATACATGGTTATTCTGCCGCCAGATGGGGTCGCCGCGACGTTTGAAGCAGGCGGGGCCACGATTGAGGCAAGCGCCGACTCGCTGACTATTGTGCCGCCCGGTGCCAGCAAGATCACCGTCACCGCACCCGGTGTTGTCGCGCGTATATTCTCCAAATCATCCGAGGATATCATCGCACGCGCCTCCAATGCGGCCGTCTATGCCGATGGAGGGCCAGAGCTGGCCGAGCCTGATCTGTGGCCCGCGCCGCATGACGGCTTTAAGCTGCGGCATTATCCGTTGGCGCAATATTTTGACCCGAATGGTGACCGCATTCAGCCGCGCGTTTTCCGCTCGACCAATATGTTGGTCAATATCTTTGGCCATTACTTTACCCGCCGCGACACCACAGCGCTGAGCCCGCATTGGCATGATGATTTCGAGCAAGCCTCGCTGACGCTGAACGGCAAATGGGTGCACCATATGCGCTATAACTGGGGCGCAGACGAAGCTGAATGGTGGCCTGATGACCATAGCGTCATGGACACACCGTCGGTGATGATCATCCCAGCCCGCGCGATCCACACCAGCAAAGATGTCGGTGAAGATGGGCCAGAATCGTCGCTCTACGATATTTTCTGCCCACCGCGGATCGATTTTGCCAGCAAGAAGGGCTTCGTGATTAACGAAGACGAATACCCTTTGCCTGACATGTCAAGCGCGCAAGAAACCAAGACCGGCGGGACATTGCTGAACTGGCAAAAACCCTCCTGACAAACTCAAAAGTGGCGCGCGGGGTTCATCTCGCGCGCCCAGATTGAAGGTTCCTATGTCCAAAAGTAAATCAACGCCCGTGCCCAAAATACTGCCAAATGTCGGCGTTGTCGGGCTTGGATCTATGGGATACGGCATTGCAACATCTCTGCTCCGTGCCGGGTTTGTAACCCACGGTTTTGATATTGACGCGGGTCGTGTCACGCAGTTCGAAAAAGATGGCGGGCAGAGCAATATCGCTGCCGACCTGCAAGGCGCGCTCAATGTTTTGGTCGTCGTTGTCGTCAATTCCGCGCAGATGATTGATATCTTGTTTGGCAATAACAATGCCGCCGCATATCTGGCCCCCGGCGGGCTGGTTATCGGCTGCCCGACCATTAGCCCTGAGGCGGCGCAGGCCATTGAGGCCCGTCTTGCCGCCGCCAATTTGCTCTATCTCGATGCCCCCATTTCTGGCGGTGCGGCCCGTGCGGCTGAGGGTGCGCTGACCATGATGATATCTGGCCAACCACCCGCCGTGACTGCCGCGCAACCGGTGCTGAGCGCCATGGCTGAGACCATTTTTCAGCTCGGTGATGTGGCGGGCCCGGCCTCGGCCATGAAGATCGTCAACCAGCTGCTTGCGGGGGTGCATATTGCCGCCGCAGCTGAGGCAATTACCTTTGGCTTGAGCGCTGGCATTCCTGCGGCAAAAACGGTTGAGGTGATTTCAAAATGTGCGGGCACCAGCTGGATGTTTGAAAATCGCGGGCCGCATATTGTTGATGGTGACTATGCGCCGCGCTCGGCGGTTGATATCTTTGTTAAAGATCTAGGAATTGTCAGCCAAATGGCCAAGGATGCTAACTTTGCGGCCCCGATCACGGCCAGTGCTTTGCAGCAATTTGTGGCCGCCAGTGACATGGGGCTGGGGCGGCAGGATGATGCGGCCGTGGCCAAGGTTTATGCCCGCGCGGCAGGCCTCACTTTACCGGGAGAGAGCTGATTTTACTTGGATGTATAGGGGACGACATCACCGGGTCATCCGACCTTGCCAATACGCTGGCAAAGGGCGGCATGCGCACTGTGCAATATTTGGGAGTTCCTGGCTGTGCGGCTGACAGTCAGGTCGAGGCGGGCATCGTCGCGCTAAAATCTCGGACCATTCCGGTCGCCGAGGCTGTGGCCCAAGCGCTGGCGGCACTGGAATGGCTAAAGGAACAGGGCTGTACGCAGATTTTGTTCAAATATTGCTCGACCTTCGACTCGACGCCGCGGGGGAATATCGGCCCGGTTATCGACGCTCTGGCTGACGCACTTAGCGCCAGTCGGGTGATCATCTGCCCGGCCTTTCCGTCGCTCGGCCGCGCCGTTTTTGCCGGGCATCTTTTTGTCGGCGGCAAGCTGCTGAATGAAAGCGGCATGCAAGACCATCCGCTGACGCCAATGACTGACCCTGACCTGCGCCGTTGGTTGGCACTGCAAAGCCGGTCGCAAGTGGGGCATATAGATGCCGCAACCGTAATGGCGGGCCGCGCTGCGATCAGATTGGCGCTAGATGAGCCGCACGAGA
>JAESRG010000167.1 GCA_016764785.1 Paracoccaceae bacterium | reverse complement strand
TGAAGGTGAAACAGGTTTTCTTGCGCAACAGGGTTGCCAGAAATATCGTCTGCGCCTTCAACCACAACCGCGCCGTCACCCAAGGCCCCGTCAGCCAGCTCAGCAGCGTCAATAATCTTGGCGCCAGTCTGTGCGGCCCAGACATGGGCCAGATGGGTTTTACCAGCCCCCATTGGGCCAACCAAAGCCAGCTTGCCGTTTTGCCAATTTGGCCAGTTATCTAGTTGTTGCACCGCCAACGCATTGCACGGCGCGATGAAAAAATCATCCCGTCCTTGCGCGGCGCGCACTGGCAACGGTAATACCAATTGTTCAGCAGTTGTCATTCTTCGGGCGACTGAGGGCCGCGATACAGCGGGCCTTCCATATATTTCGCCATGAAAAACCGCCCGATCACGCCAATGCTGGCCGCAACGGGCACCGCAATCAACATGCCCGCAAACCCGAGCATTGCGCCAAAAGTCGATAATGCAAACAACAGCCAAACCGGATGTAATCCAACTGAGCCGCCGACAAGTTTAGGGGTCAACACGTTGCCCTCAACCAGTTGACCAATCAGGAATATGGCAGCAACAATACCTATCCAGACCGGATTATCCCAAAACTGGAAAATCGCCAAACCAATTGACAGCACCCCGCCCACTAGCGACCCGACATAGGGAATAAAGGTCAGAAATCCGGCGATCACGCCGACCACCAGCCCATATTGTAGCCCGATCAACATCAGTGCGATGGCATAAAACACCCCCAGAATAAGACAAACAGACATTTGACCACGCACAAAGCCCGCCAAAACCCCGTCGATATCCCGGCCGATTTTACGAATTTCCTCAAGATGCTGACGCGGCAGCCAACTGTCGATTTTTGCAACCATCCGGTCCCAATCGAGCAACAGATAAAACGCCACCACAGGGGTGATAAACACGATTAGCAGAAAATCGAACACCGCCAGTGACTTGCTCAGCAACCCGTTGATGAACGCAACACCTTTATCGTTGAGCAGCCCCTCAAAATTGGCAAGGCTGCGGCGAATGGTTGATTCTTCAATGAACAGGTCAGGAAATTTCTCACCCAGATAAATCTGCAACTGTGCAATATAATCTGGCGCAGACTTGAACAGCCCCACCAGTTGTTCAATCATTTTGGGGACCACCAGCAGAAACAGGAAAACCAGTAACAGCACGCAAATCAACGAAATGATCACGGTGGCCATGGTGCGGGGCATGCCCATACGCTCCATTCGGTCGGCGATCGGGTCCAGAAAATAGGCAATGGCCGCGCCGGCCACGAACGGCAAAATGACGCTACTAACCTGCCACAGCACCAGAATCGTGACCACGGCCACGACTCCCCACCATTTCACTTGTTTTCCCGAGCTCAGGCCCATCACATTCTCCTAAACAAATTGTTCGCGCAATAACCGTTCTTCTAACCCATGCCCCGGATCAAACAACAGTTTATGTGTCAGTGTTGGCTCGCTGCAAATTTTCACGCGCATCACACCGCGCACTTCGGTTGAATCAGCAACTGCCGACACGGGCCGTTTTTCCGGCTCCAATATATCAATCATAATTTTGGCATCCATCGGCAACAACGCCCCGCGCCAGCGCCGCGGACGAAACGCAGCTACAGCGGTCAGCGCCAAAATATTGGCATCAATCGGCAAGATCGGCCCATGCGCGGAATAGTTATAAGCAGTGGACCCCGCTGGTGTTGCCACCAACGCCCCGTCGCAAACCAGTTCTTGCATGCGCACCTGCCCGTTAATCGAGATTTGCAGCTTGGCCGCTTGTGGCCCTGCGCGCAGCAGAGACACCTCGTTGATCGCAAGGGCAGTTTTTTCGGTGCCATCCATACAGGTGGTCGTCATCCGCAGCGGATGAATTCGCGCTTCCTCGGCAGCATTAATGCGAGCCAGCAAATCATCCTCGGAAAAGTCGTTCATCAGAAACCCGACTGTGCCGCGGTGCATCCCGTAAACTGGCGCGGGCAGACTTTGGGTTGCGTGCAAAGTCGACAGCATAAAACCGTCGCCCCCTAAGGGCACGACCACTTCGGCATCGGACAGCTCAGACTGCCCGTATTGCCCGACAAGCCGCGCCATTGCGGCCTGTGCGTTATCTGCCCGACTCGCGGTAAAATGAATTCTGCTGATAGCCATTAGGAAACCTTGTTTACTCATCAGCACTTTTGCAACCTTTAGGCGGCAACTCAAGCAGATAAAATGTCGATTTGGCCCTCACAGGCTTCGCTTTTGCATTGCCCCTGTGCCTCTTTCCCCCATAAAAGAGCCCAAATCGCCAAAACGGAGTGTTCAAATGTCGTCATCCATCGATTCCAAGTTCTTCACCGAAAGCCTTGCAGACCGTGATCCGGCTATCAAAGCAGCCATCACCGGCGAACTTGGCCGTCAGCGCGAAGAGATCGAACTGATCGCCTCGGAAAATATTGTTTCCGCAGCAGTGCTGGAGGCCCAAGGCTCCGTCCTGACCAATAAATACGCTGAGGGTTACCCCGGGCGTCGTTATTATGGCGGCTGTGAATTCGCAGATGTTGTTGAAACATTGGCGATTGACCGCGCCAAAGAATTATTTGGCTGTGAATTTGCCAATGTTCAGCCCAATTCCGGCAGCCAGATGAACCAAGCGGTGTTTTTGGCACTGCTTGAACCGGGCGATACATTCATGGGGTTGGATTTGAACTCAGGCGGCCACCTGACCCACGGATCGCCAGTGAATATGTCAGGCAAATGGTTCAACGTGGTGTCATATGGCGTGCGCGAGCAAGACCAATTATTGGACATGGATGCGGTGCGTACGTTGGCACTGGAACATAAACCAAAACTGATTATCGCCGGTGGCACCGCCTATTCCCGTATCTGGGACTGGGCCGCGTTTCGCAAAATTGCTGACGAGGTTGGCGCGTATCTTATGGTTGATATGGCCCACATCGCGGGTTTGGTGGCTGGCGGACAGCACCCATCGCCCCTGCCCCACGCCGATGTTGTGACAACCACCACCCACAAATCTTTGCGCGGCCCGCGCGGCGGCATGATTCTTTGCAACGACGCTGCGATTGCCAAAAAGATTAACTCGGCCGTGTTCCCTGGCCTTCAGGGCGGCCCGTTGATGCATGTGATCGCGGCCAAGGCTGTGGCCTTTGGCGAGGCCCTGCGGCCTGAGTTCAAAGACTATGCCGCACGGGTTGTTGCCAATGCGCGCGCCATGGCTGACCAACTGATTAAGGGCGGTATCAATGTTGTGTCCAACGGCACTGACAACCACCTGATGCTGGCCGACCTGCGCCCCAAAGGCGTAACCGGCAAAGCCACCGAGGCCGCCCTTGGTCGCGCCAATATCACCTGCAATAAAAACGGCATTCCGTTTGATCCTGAAAAGCCATTCGTGACCTCGGGGATTCGCCTTGGCACCCCTGCGGGCACCACGCGCGGCTTTAATGAGGCCGAGTTTCGCCTAATTGCCGACTGGATTGTTGAGGTTGTTGACGGTCTTGCCGCCAATGGCGCCGAAAACAACGCCGAGATTGAAAAAAGTGTTAAGGCCAAAGTTATCAATCTTTGCAACAACTTCCCTATGTATCCAAACCTCTGACACACTAGATAGGGTAGGAAATCGCGCATTTGACTCGATTTCCTACTAAATTGGTAACCTTCCGGTAATCATTCTGAGCGATACGTTAAGCCGAGCAGTGAAACATAAACCGGAGGAAATAAAATGGGGCTTCAAGCACTCATCTTCGACGTAGATGGCACGTTGGCGGAAACAGCCGAAATTCATCGCGCCGCCTTTAATCAGGCGTTTGACGAATTCCAGATTGGCTGGCGATGGGATCGCCGGACCTATAGCTATCTAATGAACATGACCAACGACATCGAAATGCTGCGTGGGTTTGATCGCATGAGCGCGCGAAAAGTGCGCCACGGCGTTGTCAGTGATGAGGCTTTGCGTCAGATCGCTTTACGTAAAATGCAGGTTTATCTGGCGATGCTGGCAGATGGCACAGCCTATCTGCGCCCCGGCGTTTCCCGTCTAATTGACGAAGCCCGTCGTGACCATATCACACTCGGCATCGTTTCAACCCGTCCAAAAATTGAATTCGAAATGCTGGTGACCAATACCCTCGGGTTCGAAGCGCTTAGCCTGTTCGATTCAGTTCGCACCGCGGATGATTGCCGACTCGCGGTTGATGCCTATCAATTGGTGTTGGCAGATCTTGGTGTAACCCCCCGCAACTCGGTTGCCATTGATGATGCAGAATCCGGGATTCGTGACGCGTCCGCTTGCGGGATCAATACCATTGCCACACCGGGTATCTATACATCTTCAGGCCGGTTTGACGGGGCAGGAATTGTCATCAGTGATCTGGGGCAACCGGCACAACCCTATAATATCATTATGGGAAATGCCGAAGGACGCGGATATATCAGTGCGCAATACCTTCGCAAAATCGTTGGAGAAACCCAAGCCGCGGCTTAATCAGGATCGCGCATCCAGACCTCAACCCGGCGATTGACAGCCCGGCCGTAAACCGTGTCATTACAGGCAAGTGGCGACACTTCTCCGTAACCTACTGCCGAGAATGACAAGCCGTTGCTTTCCCGCCCCATCACCGCCCGAACAAGTTGCATAGCCCTTGCGGCACGCTGGTCAGACAATTGTGCGTTTTCCGGGGCCGCACCGATAGAGTCGGTAAATCCTGCAAAAACAACCTCTTTCCCGGCGTTTTCGGGGGCAGAAAGAAACACAGCTAAGCGGGCAATATCTTGGGTCGACTGGGCGTCCAATACCGGATTACCATCACGAAACCTGAAGGTTGACGACAAGCGGGTTGCCTCGCGCAGGTCATTCACAAATCTTCGGATGTCGCGGTTGCTAAGATCACCCCGATCTCCGGTAAATGTGCTGGCCAGCCGCTGCCCCTGCATTTCCATTGGCAAATCAATTATTCCCTGACTGACAAAACCTGAATCCGACACAACGCGCTGCGCGGCACCAGAGCGCACAAATTCCAGAAATTCTGTAATTTTTTCGCCGCGCAACTTGGCTTCGGGTGAAAACTGGCGGCTGACAGTATACAAATACAATCTACGCGCCAAAGGATACTCTCCAGTTTTGATGTTGAATTCCGTTGGTCTGACCGGAAATCCACATGTATCGCGTAACGCCAACGCCCGCGCATTGTTTTCAAACGCAAAGCCAACAAACCCGATACCACCGGGGGTATTGGCAACATTTGCACTAAGCTCTTTGTCGGAATTGGCAATCTGTGCGCTGTTCAAAAAACCGACCGAATGCGGCGCCATTACCGACGTAAAAAAGTCGCTGGTAGTGCCGGCGGTGTCATCGCGCCGAAAAACAGTGATTGGCTGGTCATCGCCGCCAAGTTCCGCCCAATTGGTAATCTCACCCGAAAACACCGCAGCGATCTGGTCAATTGTAAGTGAAATAACCGAGTTTTGTCGGGCAACAATAATAGTAACCCCGTCCAACGCAACCACGGTTTGGCTGTCGGACAAAGACATATCCCCCAAACCCACCGCAATAAATGCCAAGACTTCTTCGCGACGTATTTGCCGCGACGACATCACAATTTCTGCCGTTCCGTTCAGGAGCCCCCCAAATGCAGTATCTGATCCGTTCGAATCAATGGTGAGTTCAGCAAAGACCTCACCTGCTTTATCTTCGATCACAAACTCTGCGTGATTGGGGGTGGCGGAATTTGACGTCGAAAAAGCCACGGTTTCGGTAAAGCTTAAATCGTTAACCGCCCCGAATTCTTCCAACAGATTTGGCATCAGTACCAGACCCAGCGTGTTGGACCCAGCAAAACGAATGCGCGTAGTGGTGTCGGTAACAGGGCAAAGCAACCCTGTGCAGATCACACCGTTGGCATTGATCGAGACTTCGCCCATGCGGGTTTTCAAGATGTAAAAATTACCATCGTACGATAACAACTCGCCGCTCATCGAGACACTGCCGTCCAGAGACTGAACCGTGACTTCCTGTGCTTGTGCAAATGTCAGCGTAAAAAGGAGTCCCGCAATGACGCGAAGTCCTAAAGCAGAAATTCGACTAAGCCGACTCATTGAAACCCCTTTTTTACGCTCTCGTTTTCTGCTGGGTGTCATTCACTCGTGACCACAGCATACATGAGAAACTCGTTAACTGATTGTAATTTACCGCGAACCACGCATATGTCCAACAAAATCCTCTTGAATAGGAGTTTGGTAACAGTCGAATATGTCTGGATTAAGACTTGATTGTGGTGGAAACAATGCCGCGCACCATCTCAAGATAGACGTTTTCAATCACATCAACCGACAGTCGGCCCGCGTCGCGATACCAGGTATTAATGCCGGTCAGCAGCGCAATAATTGCATAGGTGGCCAGCTTGGAGTCGCTTAATGTAAACAGCCCCTGCGCACAGCCATCAGTTAGCATGGCTTTGACGTGGTTTTCATAGGCCTGACGCTGGGCGGTGATGGTATCAAAATTCCCTGAATCAAGGTTGCGCAATTCCATATAGGCAATAAAAACCGCGTCGATCCGTTTCAGATGAAAGCGGATGTGAAAGCGCACAAATGCTTCCAGCCTTTTGTCAGGGCAATCAGGCAGAACTTTGGCTTCCGCATCCCATGCGTCTAACAGTTCCTGCATGTGGCTATGCATTAGATCGAATAAAAGCGATTGCTTATCAGTGGTATAGAGGTAAAGCGCCCCGGCCTGAACGCCGACTTCGGCAGCAATTTGACGCATCGAAACAGCCGCATAACCGTGGCTGGCAAACAACTTGGTTGCCGCGACCCGCAGGTCGCGCGCCGTCTTTTCGCCGCTAGAGCCGGTTTTCCGTGCCATTCAGTTCTCCTTAACCAAAAGGATAACTGAACGACTGTTCAATAGAAAGACGTTTATTGCTGGTCAAACCGCCGCTTAACAAAACTTCCCGGCGCGTCCTCAATAATGCCGATATTGCTTCCCGGTTCGCGCGCTGCAACCTTTTTGCCGCCACGTTTTTTCAGCCATTTATCCCAGTCGGGCCACCAGCTTCCGCTGGTTTCAGTGGCCGCTTCCAACCAGTCTGGCAACACTGTTGCATCAAGGTTTTCGTTGGTCCAATACTGATATTTTTCGGCAACTGGCGGGTTAACTACTCCCGCGATATGCCCTGACCCTGACAAAATAAACCGCACATCGGCGTTTTCCATCATTTTGGCACCAAGATAGACCGACGCGGCGGGCGCGATATGGTCATCTTTGGTGGCGACATGATAAACTGGAACATTAATGTCACCCAATGTCACTGGCGTGTC
>JAESRG010000166.1 GCA_016764785.1 Paracoccaceae bacterium | reverse complement strand
TTGTGGTTTCGCGCGATGGTATGATGGCGGCTGTAGTTGTCCAGATAGAACCTGCCCTAGCCGATGACTTCCAAATTTGTAAAGTCAGTTTGCAGAGCAAGTTCACAGCCACTAACACGACAAAAACCACTCGATCGGGGCTGAATCTGACGTGTCACCGAAGCGTATAGGTGTGCAGATGCACAAACTACACAGCGATCAATCCCATTTGCTCCAGCTTTAAGATGACCTGATGGGCGCAGTTATCTACGTCCACATTTTCGGTGTCAATAACCAGTTCAGAATTGGTAGGAGATTCGTAAGGGTCTGAAATGCCGGTGAATTCCTTGATTTTCCCTTCGCGCGCTAATTTGTACAAGCCCTTGCGATCACGGCGCTCACATTCTTCAAGACTGGTGGCGACATGGACTTCGACAAAAGCGCCAACACCTTCAATGTCTTCGCGGACGGCGCGACGTGTTGCCGTGTATGGCGCAATTGGCGCGCAGATTGCGATACCACCATTTTTGGTGATTTCCGATGCGACAAAGCCAATTCTGCGGATGTTCAGGTCGCGGTGTTCCTTTGAAAACCCAAGTTCCGATGACAGGTTTTTACGGACCACATCACCGTCGAGCAAGGTCACGGGGCGACCGCCCATCTCCATCAACTTGACCATCAGCGCGTTGGCGATTGTTGACTTTCCAGAGCCGGATAAGCCGGTGAAAAATACGGTAAACCCTTGTTTTGAGCGGGCAGGGCGGGTGCGGCGTAGTTCTTTCACCACGTCCGGATATGAGAACCAGTCGGGGATATCCAGGCCCTCAGCCAGACGACGGCGCAGTTCAGTGCCTGAAATATTCAGCACAGTCATGCCGTCTTCGACTTCATCAATCGGTTCGTATTGGGCTTTTTCCTGCACATAAACCATGTGCTTGAAATCAATCATTTCGATACCCATTTCGCCGGCGTGTTGCCTGAACAGCTCCTGGGCATCATACGGGCCATAGAAGTCGTCACCGGCCGAATTTTTGCCGGGGCCAGCGTGATCGCGGCCAATGATAATATGCGAACAGCCATGGTTTTTCCGGATCAGGCCATGCCAGACGGCCTCACGCGGGCCACCCATACGCATGGCAAGGTTCAGCAGGCTGAGCGAAGTGGTCGCGCTTGGATATTTATCCAATACGGCCTCGTAGCAGCGCACACGGGTAAAATGGTCGATATCGCCGGGTTTGGTCAGGCCAACAACCGGATGGATTAAAAGGTTCGCCTGTGCCCCTTTCGCCGCACGGAAAGTTAGTTCCTGATGGGCGCGGTGCAGCGGGTTACGGGTTTGAAACGCCACAACTTTACGCCAGCCCATTTTGCGAAAATAGGCGCGTAGTTCGTTCGGCGTGTTGCGGCGCCCGCGATAATCGTAATGCACAGGCGCTTGAATGCCAATAATTGGCCCACCAAGATAGACATTTCCGGCTGTGTTATGAAGGTAATTCACTGCCGGATGGGCGCTGTCATCTGCGCCAAAAACCTGTTCGGCCTCGTGGGATTTATTCGGCGTCCACTTGTCGGTGATTGATAAGATCGCCAGAATAACACCTTCGGCATCTCTTAGTGCGATATCCTGACCTTCAGCCACTGTTTCCGCAAATTTATCATCGACATCCAAGGTAATCGGCATCGGCCAAAGTGCGCCGTCTTCCAGCCGCATATCATTTACGACACCGTCATAGTCGGCTTTTGAAAGAAACCCCTTCAGAGGATTAAAACCGCCATTCATCAGCAATTCAAGATCACAAACCTGACGCGCGGTCAGATCCCAGCTTGGTAATGCTGCAGCTTCAAACTTAAGTTTTTCAGCACTGTCATAGGAGACAAAAAGTTCCGGGATCGGTGTCTGTTGAAGGTTTTTCATAAGAAATTCTTACCTATAGATTGCGTGTTAATCTGACTTGTGTACCTAGAGTGGCCTTCGCAAATGCGCTTCAATTTGTCAAACCAAACCTGCATGCGGATTCAATTTAGATGCATTTGGTTAATTTTACTCTTTTCTTGGTCCAGAATTGAGGAATATTTTCTGCAGTTGCCATTCTGATGCAATAACGCGTTGATCTTGCCAATGACGTATACCTGTCGCAATGAGCCTAGAACTGAAGCTCTTCGAGCAATTCATAATCTGCCAGATAGGCATTTTCCAAACAAATCTGAGTGGAATTGTCGATTTCATACATAAATTCATCGGGGTGCGGCTTTTTTTTGAGCGAGGTCAATTTGTCATCAGAAATACCGACATATTCTGACAGAAACCTTTGTAGATCGTGCTGCCAGATATCCGAATTCCCTACAAAATCAAATTCAACAAAATCATAGGCGATGATGTTCCGTTGTGGCCGGAAAACAGGGATTAGGTCTCTGGCTTCGGTGTTTTCTGCAATTATTTCGGCAAATTTACTCAGCAATAGCTCCCCGGAGTTATGCCCTAGATATTTCAGCAAAAGTTCCTTTTGATCTGACGCGGGCGCATGTTCTGACATGACGTTATTAAACGCCGCGCAAAATCGATCGATTGGGTCGCGTATGAAACTGAATTTCGTGAATTGGGGATCTTCCAACATTTCGCAAAACCGCGCTGTACCAATCTGGTACGGGTTCTCGAAAATGCGATTTTGCGTGTCTGAGCCTGAATTGGTTGACTGGATTATTGATGTTAGTTGATTTTGAAGGGCGTTGGGGTACGAAAATGGACTGCTGAAAAAGATCAGTTTGGGTTCTTCGTAAATCTGCACAAACAAATTTAGCGCGAATCTCCCCCCTTGAATACGGGTAAATTCTGCCACTGTTCTGGCTGTAAAAAGGTCTTCAGCACTCATAGATTATCGAGCATCCCGGTGAATGAATATTATGTATTGAATGGTCATTTCAGTATTTTTCCGCGCGTCCAGTTTTTATATTGATGCGATATGCCCGCGTCAACATCCCCGGTTATATAGGCTCGATCATAACATTGCTTTCAATTCTCCGTATTGCTGGTCTAGAAAGTTCTTTGATCACTCGACATCAACTCGACAACTACATAACACTATAGTGCAAGAAAAATTACGACTACACAAATTTCGAAAGAGACATGGTGGAAAATTCTGTCGAAGCTGGAAATCTGAATAGCGACGGCGTCGAAATATACAGAGTCCATGATGTTAGCCCGAAAAATTTTGCTATCGTCGGCGAAAGATGTAGCGGGACAAATTTGGCACATTTTCTCGTTCGAAAACACCTTCCATGCTTATGTGATTACCAAAATGCATATGGTTGGAAACATGGTTTTCCAGTTGAGGTAGGCTACGCGAAAAATACGCTGTTGATTGTGTTATTTCGAGACGTATTTACGTGGATAAAAAGCCTGTACAAAAAACCTTGGCATTCAACGGAAGTGGTGCAAAACAGGGACTTTTCAGCTTTTATACGCGGATCGTGGGAGACGCGTATCTTTCCGCCGGAACATTTTGGGGTGCGTCCCCAAGATGCGGTTGTGAACCAGCCCCTGCAATTTGATCGTCATCCGATCTCCGGAAAGCTATTCGACACCCCGCTAGATTTGCGGGTCGCTAAAAATCAGGCGTTTATCGGGCTGAAGAACCGGGATGTGAATGTGGTATATGTACAAATGGAAACACTTATTAATGACCCCAAGCTTTTTCTGAGCTGTCTGGCCATAGCCTTTGATCTGCCTTTTCCTGGCAAGGTCAGGCTTCCCAAGAATATTTTGGGTGCTGGCTTTATCCCGAGTATAACCAACCAAGTGCCCGCCCCGGAAACGATAAGCCAGCATGATCGTGGTTTTATCCTGCAACGGCTTGATCTGGATACCGAAGCAGAAATTGGTTATTCCTATTTGGAAGATTAGACTTTTCTAGCAAAGATATCAGACATGTTTTAGCCCTCTGGTGAAAGGGCATCAAAGACTGTCCGCAGGATATTTGTTCGCGAGGCTTCATTGGCAAACTTTGCGCATACGCGGCGGGAGGCAGCCGACATTGCCATACATTTTACCGGATTCTGTTTAGCCCAATCGAGTTTTTCTTCTACATCCAGCGCGCCTTTACTCAAGGGGATGTAATGCTCCCAGGGTTTGAATTCTGCTGTATAGAACAGCTCCCAGCCGTCTTCTTCCTTTAGCACAACCGAGTTGGAATTGGCTGCGAGAAAAAAGTTTGATCCAGTATCATAGCCAGAAATGCTTAAGATATATTTGTATTTGAAAAACCATTGCGGCAGCACGGCTTTTGCGCAAAGCAGTTTAAAAAGGGGATGGTCTTCAAAATTGTTCAATCGCGGGTCAAACGTGAGCGCCGCGTCGATGTTTTCTGAAAACAGACTGCGACTGACCAGATTGAAACGGGTTAGGCCCATGAGCTCCTGATGATAACCCTCAATTTCAACCGCGGTTTTGGCATCGGAAAAATCTTCCAAGATCAGAGTGGATAGCCGGTATTTCTCAAGATTCGGGGCCAGTTCTTTTATTGTTGTGCCGTTAATTCTGCCGCGCCAGCCGGCAGTGTCCAGTTTTTGATCAAAATCCAGTGTATCGATCGGGGTGGTTTGGGCATACTCGGTAGACCCCAAAGTGTGATACCCCGGTAAAGGCCAGAGAACCATGTTGGTTGTTTTTGGCTGTCGATTGTAAACGATTATCGGGTTCGCGATATCCGAGATTCCATCGATTCCATAAAAGCGCGCGTCTTGCATATCCAGGCAGAGTTCACTTTGACGCCCGATTGATTTTATTTCAGTAAGGGTCTGGGCGACTCGAAAAAGGTTTTGTGTACCGGGTTTGGTATGGAAAAATCCATCTGTCCCCCAGACAACAGGCAATTTTTTGTTAAATTTGTCGAGAACTTGTTGCGCCCCATCCCAGCGCGCAAAAATAGGGCTATACGCCGGTTTTTTTGTGGTGGGGTTGTCAAACGCTATTTTCCCGATGCAGTGGCGTGCAACACGTTCTTCAAAAGCGAGGTCGCGCCGGTTTTCCACATCAATTTTGCGGGATTTCGGAGCCGTCTTGAGCTGTTTTTGCATTTTCCGAGGGACAGCGTGTCGGGGCAATTTATTGATTGAAAACCATGGCGCAAGAAAATCGCTCAGTTGGTCAAAATCGGGGGTGTCGCAATCAAAATGGATAAATCGCTCATCAGAACCAAAATAATCAAAGACGTTTGACTGATGGGTCCACCAGTCTTTCCGCCATATTTCAGCAAGTTCGTCGTCGCTTACGTCAAGTCTGGTTGCCCAGATCTTGCGATGCATTCCTCCATTATGTCGAAATCTTGCTCGAAGCCAATCGTCGATGTCTCTTGTGTCATAGACAAACAAGGCATCTGGAAAGCTTTGGTGTAGAAATTCGAATTCTTTGAACGCCTCCAGAACCGGTCGACTTGGCATATGGGTGCTTTCCATGGTGCCAAAAAACGTGACGTTTGACCATTCCGTGAGCGGCTGTTCTCCGGCGTACTTGGCATAGAAGATATCTTCGGCAAGCTTTCCCTCCATCCATGTGCGGCCACGGTATCCGTTTCTAACGAAGGTCCGTCTCAAAAAAACTGTCGCGCAGAGATCAAAGCCGATCTGAAAAACCTTGGGGCCGGAACAAGCGGCTTTGCTTTTTTCGATATTCATCGGCTGAACATAGCGGTGTCGGTTGATATCGTCAATTTGGTTTGGCGCAGTACCGCAGCGTACCTTACGCTATTTTTGTGCCATCCTCCACAACATCGAAGACCGGTTGCCAGAGCGGCAATACGCAAGGATTTTTCCGTTTTCGGCAGCCACGGCTTTGCGAAAATTAGGCACTGTTTCTGGCGCAGTGCCGCCATGGGACATCGGGACGTAGAAGAATTTCAAGCCCGCTTTTTTGGCGGCACGGCCGATTTGATTGGCGCTGGGTTGGCCCGCCGACTCGTTGTCGGGACGGTTACATATGATGGTATGGAACCCCGCCGCCTTGGCATCAGCCACGTCAGCAATGGTGATCTGGCTGGTAACCAGAAAGTTTTCCTGAATTTCCTTGACGCGCATCGACCCGACGATGATTTTGTTGCTTTTGAACAGGTTAAAGAACATTGATAGGCACCTTAAGATAGATTTGGCCGTTGTCATCGGGTTCTGGCATTTGACCAGCCCGCATGTTGATTTGAATTGCCGGAACAATCAGCTTGGGCATGTCGAGCTGACTGTCACGCTCGGTCCGCATTTTGATGAACTCCATCGCGTCTTTGTCGCCGCCGATGTGGACATTAAATTCTTTTTGTTCCGCAACGGTAGTTTCCCAGGCAAAGTCCTCGCGGCCGGGGGCTTTGTAGTCATGGCCAACAAAAAGTTTTGTATCATCGGGCAGGGTCAGGACTTTCTGGATGCTGTCATACAGCATGGCAGCTGAGCCACCGGGGAAATCGCAGCGCGCCGTGCCAAAGTCGGGCATAAACATCGTGTCGCCAACGAACGCGGCGTCTTCAACCACATAGGTCATACAGGCTGGCGTGTGGCCGGGGGTGTGCATCACATTGACGGTCAGGCCGCCAATGGCAAAGATGTCACCATCCACAAAAAGCTTGTCGAACTGCGAGCCGTCGCGCTGAAATTCGGTGCCCTCGTTAAACACTTTGCCAAAGGTGTCTTGCACGGTGGAAATTCCAGCACCGATGCCGATTTTACCGCCGACTTGTTCCTGAATATAAGGCGCGGCCGACAGGTGGTCAGCGTGCACATGACTTTCGAGCAGCCACTCAGGCTCAAGCCCATTATCTTTGATAAAGGCGATGATTTTGTCAGCAGAAGCGGTGTCGGTACGCCCCGAGGCATAGTCAAAATCAAGCACGGAATCGATGATCGCGCATTTCGGGCTGTCGGGGTCTTTGATGACATAAGAAACTGTGTTGGTGGCGTCATCAAAAAAAGCGGTTACAACGGGTTTCATGGGGGCCTCCTGCAAGTGAATGTGGTTCTTATATAGGATAGCTTAAACACATTGCAACACATGAATGTGTTTTTAGCTAAGCAAGCAGATAGGGGCCGATCAGCATCAACAAACAGGTCAATAGCCCGCCAATGGGCACCCAGATCCGCACGGTATAGGTTCCTGCCGGGGCAGGGGTCTTGCGGAATTTTAGCACAATTAGCGTCAGGTTGACCATTGAAAAGACCATCAAGATCAATTGCGTGGTGGCGCCGGCCAGACCGGAGATCGGGAAAAACAGCGCCAAGACCAGAATAACAACGGTGATGATGATGGTGGCCAGCATCGGGGTCTGGGTCTTGGGCCGTTTCGTTATCCTTCTTCGCCAGATACCGGGCCAGGTCTCACCGATCTGGGCAAGGAGTTGGTTAAGGCGCAAAACCAAT
>JAESRG010000165.1 GCA_016764785.1 Paracoccaceae bacterium | reverse complement strand
TGGATGACGGCCCCCGCGATGCCGAGGCCTCTACCCTGATTGACTGCCAAACCACCCCTTTTACCGTGCTACGCCGTGGCGCGCTTTCAGCATATTGCTGAAAACGGTCAGACAAAAGGCCCGTTTTCCAAAGCCGCGCTTGGCCGGATGGTTGCTGATGGCAGCTTAAAACGCGCCACTGTTGTCTGGACCCCCGGACAAGACGGCTGGACAGCGGCTGGCGATATTAACGAGCTGGCGCAGCTATTTACTGTGATGCCACCACCCCCACCGCCTGCGGCTTAATCCGTGGCTAAAATTGATGAACCCAAGGCAGAGGAACACCGTTTCCCCTGCCCTGACTGCGGATCAGACATGCTGTTTGATGCCAAGGCTGAACAACTGGTCTGTGACCATTGCGGTGCCACTGAATCAGTTGTGGATGACACCAATTGGACAATAACCGAACAGGATTTCAATTCTGCGCTTCGGGCTGAACTGCCCGATTCAGAAATGGAAACCTCGCGCGTTACCAAATGCGAAAATTGCGGTGCGCAGGTCGAATTTGAAGGCGAAAACCATGCCTCGGAATGTCCGTTCTGCGCCAGCCCGATCGTGCTGGATACCGGCACCAACCGGCACATCAAACCCAAAGGCGTCTTGCCGTTTGCGGTGGCTGAGAAGTCCGCGCGCGAGTCAATGTCACAATGGCTGGGAAAACTGTGGTTTGCCCCCAACGACCTTCAGGAATATGCCCGAAAGGGGCGTCGGTTGCAGGGCATTTATGTACCCTATTGGACCTATGACGCGCAAACCGAATCCGATTATCGCGGCCAACGCGGGGATGCCTATTACGTCAATAAAACCGTGACGGTGATGGTGGACGGCAAGTCGCAAACCCGAACCCGCCGTGAACGCAAAATCCGGTGGCGGTCTGCCGCGGGGCATATCTCCAAATTCTTTGATGATATCCTTATTTTGGCCTCGCACAGCTTGCCAAAACGCTACACCGACAAGCTGGTGCCGTGGGATCTGTCGGAAATGAAAGCCTATAGCCCCAGCTATTTGGCGGGTTATCACGCCGAGGCGTATTCGGTGTCACTGGATGACGGTTTTACCGAGGCCCAAGTGATTATGGAGCGCGAGATCAGGCAATTGGTGCGTCGTGATATCGGCGGTGATGAACAACGTATTTCCAGCCTGAAAACCAACATTAGCGCGGTTACCTATAAACATGTGCTGCTGCCTGTATGGCTGGCCGCCTATAAGTATAACGGCAAGTCGTATCGGTTTGTCGTGAACGGTCAAACTGGCAAGGTACAGGGCGAACGCCCTTGGTCAAAAATCAAAATTGCGATCGCTGTGGTGCTTGGGCTGATCGTCGCCGCTGGAATTGGGTATGTGGCTTACATCAACCAATAATTCAATTTGCATATAGAAAAACCGCCATGACATTCTGTCAGGCGGTTTTCTAGGTCTTCCGTCAATCTTTTCTTAGGTACGCACAAGGCGAAATATTTACACGGCGGCACTCTCTACTCTTGCCCTGCGCGTAACTATCTTATGCCAGTTAACTCAGGCCGAAATGTGACCAAATTCGACATTTTTGTGAATAACTCGCAAGTTGACGTTAGGTAACATAGCCTTAAGGACGTAATTTGGCAAAATCAGGCTGCTCAAGATAGAAATCTTGTCGGTTTTATAGCAGCAATTTTTTGAAAATGATTCGCAAACTCTATTACTCATCTTCCCAATCTTGATTTGCACAAAGAATAGCCAAACAGCAAAACTGCCACAGTTAGCGGTTAAAAAGTGCCTTAATGTCGTTTAATAGGTAGGGCCCACGGACCGCAGGTGACCCAAGCGCCGCGACTCTATCGTCATATGCTTCCTGATTTGTATCTCCGAACCATTCAAGATCTGGGTGACGCTCAGCATCCCGGTCGAACAATATGAACGAGCAGTCGACCTTAATTGCCAGCGTATAGCAATCAATAATATCCGAGGGATAAGGGCGGCCGGAAAAGCTGCGTTCCGTCGGGTCGCGCACATCAATAAACCACCCATAGCTACTGCCTTTAACTGCGAAAGGCAGCGAGCATGTTTTGTTCAGAAAAAAATTAACGGAATCGTCTGCCATTTTTTTCCGAGTTTCCTCGGTCAAATGACCCGTTGAAATATCTAACATATATCTTATAAAAAGTGACATTACCCTGCTCGCCCACTGAATTGTTAACTCGGGATCAGCATCTCGAATTTGGGTAAGCGAAGCGTTAACTGGCACGGATAGAATGCCATAAACTTTGTTAAAATTTACAAAAAAATGCCCCCGCCAGAATAAACTGGCGAGGGCAGGTATTTTACATTTTTTCAGCGATACGACCGTCAAGGTATGGCGTATAAGCACCACCCTCAGCCATGAACTCAGCAACGACGTCTTCCAAGTTCGGGCCGTAGTCATAGATGTTCATGCCAGCTGTATCCATGATGCTATAACCATCACCACCGCCACGCACATAGTTGTTGGTCACAACGCCGTAAACAGCATCAAGATCAAGCGGTGTGCCATCGGCAAAGGTCACTTCAACAATGCGGCTGCCAGGCTCGCCAGCTGGATCCCACGTAAAGCGGATACCAGCAACCTGCGGGAACCGGCCTGCGCCGTCTTCGACTTGGCTCACACCGTTTTCAAGCGCAACGATCACATCAGCACCTGTCAGTTGCAACGTCGCCAGAGTATTCTGGAAAGGCAGCACTGTCAGGACTTCGCCCATGGTCACAACACCAGCGTCGATGCTGGCGCGCACGCCGCCACCGTTCTGAATGGCAATGGTCACGCCCTGCCCTGCAACACGTGCAAGCATCGCGTCAGCAACAAGGTTGCCGATCTGACATTCACGCGCGCGGCAATTGCCACGGTCACCGTCGATGACCTCAGTCGTTTCTGCAACAACGCGCTGACGAATTTCTTCCAGCGGTTCAGCCAATTCTGCGATGCGCGCAACAGCGGCTTCGTCTTCGACAACAGTGCCGTCCATCGCAATTGGGCCGCCCGATGTTTCGGTGATAACGCCGTCATCATCAAAGGTCAGGTTCAGTTCGCCCAAGTATTTGCCATAAGCATATGCCGATACAATCGCAGTTGTACCAACCATTGTTGGGTAAGGACCATCTGCACGATCGCTGTCGTTAGACAAGAACGTGTTGGAGTGTCCGCCAACAATCACGTCAACCTGTGGCACCGCAGCAGCAACCGCTTGGTCAACGGCATAGCCCGAGTGCGACAGAACGATGATAATGTTCACGCCCATTTCTTCTAGCTTGGCAACTTCGCCAGCTACTGCCTCAGCAGGGTCGGTGAAAACAACGCCAGGCCCTGGGCTTGCCAGTTCGCCAGTGTTTTGGGGTGTCAGGCCGATTAGACCAATTTGACGTCCGCCGCGTTCAATCACAGTTGATTTAGCCAATTCGCCCGCCAGCAATTCTTCGCCACTAACATCAGCGTTTGACATCAGAATAGGGAAATTGATGGTGTCCATGAACCCACGCAGAACTTCTGGGCCGTCGTCAAATTCGTGGTTGCCCACGGTCATGGCGTCGTATTCCAACAGGTTCATGAATTCGGCTGCCATTGCGCCTTTGTAATAGGTGTAAAACAGCGTGCCTTGGAACTGATCGCCACCATCAACAAGGATCGAGTTGTTGGTGCGGGCACGTGCGTCAGCAACAGCAGTTACCAAACGCGCCGAACCACCAAAGCATTTGCCTTCGGCGTTGTCTTCTGCAGAACACGGGCTATCGTATTTGCTGATCGGTTCAAAACGCGCATGAAAATCATTAGTGTGCAATACCGTCAGGCTGTAATCGGCCATCGCGGCGCCAGCAGACAACGCAAGCGCTGAGACCGTCAGCAAAATTGATTTGGGGGACATTTGGAATTTCTCCTGTTGGTTATTATAGGCGAATGTTAAAACAATTCGACACGCGCGACAAATAGGAAATTTGTCGGGGCAGAAATAAACGAGGCTCGTGACAGAATAATGAAAATTTATAAAATCTTTCAACAAGATGAATGGCTTTTCTTGAAAAGCAACGGCGACACAGACGGGGCTCCGATTGACCTTGCCGACGGATATATCCACTTTTCGACCGCCGAAACGGTGGTAGAAACGGCTGCAAAGTATTTTGCAGCCGTTGACGGGCTGATGATTTTGGCGATTGAGTCGGAAGGGTTGGACCCCTTGAAATGGGAACCATCGCGCGGGGGCGCATTGTTTCCGCATCTTTACCGCAAACTGCGGATGGACGACGTGTTATGGGCAAAACCCCTGCCCTACACCGAAAATGGCCACGACTTTCCGGCCGGTATATTATGAAGGCTTTGCTGCAAAAAATCGGTCTGCCGATCCTGAAATGCTTTGATGCTGAGGTCGCGCACGGCCTGTCTTTGCGCGCATTAAACGCTGGATTGGCGCCAATGCCGGGGCCTGTGACCTCGTCCCGTCTGGTGTGTAATCTGGCGGGGTTGGATCTGCCCAATCCGGTTGGCTTGGCCGCTGGTTTTGACAAAAACGCCACCGCCATTGCCCCGCTGCTTAAAGTCGGTTTCGGGTTTATCGAGGTTGGGGCCGCAACCCCGAAACCGCAACCCGGCAACCCAAAGCCCAGACTTTTTCGCCTGACCGAAGATCGCGCCGCAATCAATCGGTTCGGGTTTAATAATCAGGGCGCTGAGGCCATAACTGAGCGGCTAAAAAACCGTCCGGCAACGGGCATTGTTGGCATCAATCTTGGGGCCAATAAAACCAGTGAAGACCGTGCCGCTGATTTTGCCGAGGTTTTGCGCATCACTGGCCCGCATGTGGATTTTGCCACCGTTAATGTCTCGTCGCCCAACACCGAACGTCTGCGTGACTTGCAAGGCAAAGCCGCGCTGTCAGCACTGTTGGCTGACGTTATGGAAACCCGCGATAATCTTGCAAAATCTGTTCCGGTTTTCCTTAAAATCGCGCCGGACCTGACCGAGGCCGGGCTCGCGGAAATCGCCGAGGTCGCGCTTTCGAGCGGTGTTTCGGGCATCATTGCCACTAACACCACTCTGTCGCGCGACGGCTTGCAAAGCCGCCATCTAGGCGAGGCCGGAGGCTTGTCAGGCCAACCGTTGTTCGAAAAATCAACCAAAGTCTTGGCGCAATTATCGCACCTGACAAACGGCGCATTGCCGTTGATCGGGGTTGGCGGCATCGCCACCGCTGACCAAGCCTATGCGAAAATATGTGCGGGCGCTTCAGCCGTGCAACTATATACGGCGATGGTGTTCGGCGGAATTGGTTTGGCGGCTGATATCGCGCACGGTCTTGATGAATTATTGAAAAAAGACGGATTTACCAATGTCGCAGACGCGGTTGGCAGCAAACGGAGTGACTGGTTATGACGATAAAAATATGGCACAATCCACGATGTTCGAAATCGCGTGCGACGCTTGCGTTGTTGATCGAAAACGGGGTGGAACCTGAAATTCTGGATTATCAGAAAACCCCGCCAACTGCGGACGAGTTGCGCCGCGTAATCACGGCGCTCAGGATCAAGGCCATTGATCTGGTTCGCACCAATGAGGCCGCGTTCAAGGATGCAAACCTGACCAAGGAAAGCACTGACGACGCGCTGATCGCGGCAATGGTGCAAACCCCAAAACTGATTGAGCGCCCCGTGGTGCTGAACGGCGATAAAGCCGCGATTGGCCGTCCGCCGGAACAGGTGTTGGCAATTCTCTAGAAAACCAGCATCCAGATCGCCACGAGGGCCAGCATGACGCTGAAAACAGTGTTTAATATGCGCGCTCCCGATGCGCTGCGAAATTGCCTTGCGAGGAAATCTCCCAAAATTGTCCAAACCAAAAAGGCCGACAGGTTGTTAAGGGTAAAAACCGTTGTGATTAGAATAATTGCAGCCACCCCACCGTCAGATGTTAGAAACTGGCTGAACATTAACGTAATGATAACATAGGCTTTGGGGTTTAGCAGCAACAGGATTGCGCCATCAACAAACCCCGCTGGTCGTGCTTTTTCTTGGCCCATGAGCGGCCCCGCGCGAAACAGTTTCCACGCCAGCCATAAAACATACGCCGCTCCGGCAGTTTTCAATGCACTGAAAGCTTGCGGGTATTGCGCCATTGCGCCGACAAACCCAAACCCGATGGCCATCGTCACCAACCACGTCGCGACATGATAACCGGCATTAGCCCTAAGCGTGGATTTCACGCCAAACCGAGCGCCGTTGGCTGCGAAAAACATGTTCCCCGGGCCGGGGCTATAGGCCAGCGGCAACAGGAATAGAACGAGAGGTATGAGTGTTTGCATGCGGGCCTTTTCACATCAATCAATGCAAAAAACGACCCGATTCATGCTGCTAATTTACCGGTCTGCCGCCGTCTCAAGCGCCGGATAATACCGCATCAAGGTAATGGTTCGCGCAACATAACTAATCAATAACGCTAGCCAAAGCCCGTGATTACCCATCAAGGGATGCAAGATTAGCACTGCAAAAACGAAGACAATCGTGGACTGAAACATGGCGTTTCGCATATCGCGCGAACGGGTTGCGCCGATGAAAATTCCGTCGAGAACCCAGCTTCCGAACCCGATGATCGGTGACACAACCATCCACGGCAAATACAGGGCAGCGGCATCCTGAACCTCAACCGATGTTGCCATAATTTTAATCAGCCAAATACCAAAAAATCCGAAAAACAGTGCCATCATCACCGCCCCAACCCCAGACCAAAGGCTGGTCATAATCGCCGTGCGCCGAATATTCAGGCGCGATTTGGCCCCCATCGACACCCCGATCAAGGATTCAGCCGCAATGGCAAAGCCGTCTAACCCATAGGCGGTGATGTTAAGAAACTGTATTAGAATCTGGTTTGCCGCCAAAGTGACGTCGCCTATCGACGCACTTTTAAACATAAAACCGATTAAAATAATCTGCAAAAGCAGTGAACGCAGCATGATATTGCCGTTCACCGATGCCATCGCTTTGATTTTAGCGCGGTCAAATATCCGCGCCCAGTTTCGCCACTGATCGCCTTTGAAAACGCCGCGACACATATATAGAGCCAGAAAAAACCCGCTCCATTCGGCAATCAGGGTGGCGATAGCGACGCCCTCAACGCCCCACCCCAAGCCAAGCACAAACCACAGGTCCAATATGATGTTCAGCCCGTTCATCCAGATCTGCAAAATAAGCAACGCCTTGGTGCGCTCATGCGCGATCAGCCAGCCTGACAGCGCATACAAGGTTATGGCAGCAGGGGCGCTCCAAATTCTGATGGCCATATAACTGCGGGCCATTTCTTCGACCTCGGGGCTGGCGGGGGTCGCCATAAAAACGCCCCAGAAAATCGGCCATT
>JAESRG010000164.1 GCA_016764785.1 Paracoccaceae bacterium | reverse complement strand
GAATGATCAAACCGTTGCGATCTTTGATGGTCACGATCGACTTATCAAAACGCCCCTCACTGATCGCGACCTGCGTGCGACGTTGCGATTCAACCGCATAAGCGTCAACATCGTTGCGCGAAAACCCGTATTCGGTGGCGATAATATCAGCCGAAATACCTTGTGGCACAAAATACTGGCCCATTGCTAGCTCCGGATCAACGGCAATTGCCGCCCCGTCAGCGCCCATTGGCACGCGGCTCATCATTTCGACACCACCGGTGACATATGCTTGCCCCGCGCCGCCACGAATTTGCATGGCAGCCAGATTGGTGGCCTCCATCGCAGATGCACAAAACCGGTTGATCGACAGACCGGGCACGCTTTCGGCGAAATTCGACAGCAACACTGCCGAGCGCGCCAAACAGCCGCCTTGTTCCATCACTTGGGTGACATTACCCCAAATCACGTCTTCGACCGCCTCGGTATCAAGGTTGTTGCGTTCAGCCAGTGCATTCAGCACGTTGGCCGACAGGCGCACCGATGTGACCTCGTTTAAGGCGCCGTTTTTGCGGCCTTTGCCGCGCGGGCTGCGCACGGCATCGTAAATATAGGCTTCAATCATTGTATCCTCCGGTTAAGTGCGGGGCAGGGGGTGACCCTGCATCAAATCATAGGGGTGTTTCCAGTTGGGCAGCTGGCGGATATTTTTCAGCCACGCCTCAATATGAGGCAGCTTGCTGCGGTCCATCCCAAAGGGTTCGTCAAAAAACAGGTAACTACTACAGGAAAAATCGGCGGCGGTGGGGGCGTTGCCCACCATCCAGTTGCGGCCCTCGAGATGCGTATTTAACACCTGTAACGCCGCCTTGGAGCGGCCCAAAAGAAAGCTGTTCACATCGTCGTTGCGCATCTTTTCGGGCAGCAGATTAATCATAAAGCGGGTGACGCCAAACTGGCTGGAGCCTTTGTGATTGTCCCACAATATCCAACGCAGAACTTCGCGTTCATCACCTTTTTGGGTGGCGTAAATGCCGGTTTTATCAATCAGATAATCAAGGATCACGCCCGACTGTGTCAGGGTCAGATCACCGTCAACCAGCACCGGTACCTCGCCCATCGGGTTAATTTCGCGGAACTCCGGCGAGCGGGCCTCGCCGTTGAAAAAATCAACAAAATGTTCGGTCCAGGGAACGCCCGCGACGTTCAGATAATTGGCGACCTTATAAGCGTTGCCCGACTGGGCAAAACAATAGAGATCAACAGTCATGTTAGCTTCCTTTCGACAGGGAGTTATTTGAGTATTTAGGCAACAAAGAAGCCGCGTAACGAGTTATTAACCATAAAGTTGTTTGCTTGTTCCTGCGGTACAGGCTGGAGAGCCGATGGCCGTCAACGAAGAAGCCACCCTTTTTGACGTGACTTATGCACGTCATTAAGGGTGTGCTTGGCGCTTCTTTGTTGTCTAAATACTCCCGCCGGAGGCATCCTGGCTTTTGTGTTTGCGTCTCCATCACAGCGTCCTCGCGATCAGTTCTTTCATAATTTCGTTGGTGCCGCCATAAATCCGTTGCACGCGCGCATCGGTCCACATTTCGGCAATCGCGTATTCCTGCATAAAGCCATAGCCGCCATGCAGTTGCAGACATTCGTCAACCACTTTGCCCTGCATGTCTGACAGCCAATATTTGCTCATCGCAGCGGTTTCGACATCCAGCGTTCCGTCCAGCAACGCCGAAATGCAGCCGTCAAGAAAGGCGCGCGCAACCACGGTGTTGGTTTTGGCCTCGGCCAGCTTAAAACGGGTGTTTTGGAACTGGGTAAGCGGGCCGCCAAAGGCCTCACGGGTTTTGCAATATTCAATGGTCATCTCAACGGCGGCTTCCATCATGCCAACCGCGCCACAGCCGATAATCAAGCGTTCTTGCGGCAGTTGTTTCATCATTTGATAAAAGCCTTGGCCTTCTTCGGTGCCCAGCAGGTTTTCTGGCGGAACGTCTAGGTCTTCAAAGAACAGCTCTGACGTGTCGGCCATTTTCTGGCCGATTTTTTCAAGCTTGCGCCCGCGGGTAAACCCGTTGCCCTCAGCGTCGGCGGCTTCAACCATAATCAGCGAAATACCTTTGGCATCGCCACTTGGGTCGGTTTTACACGCCACCAAAATCAAGTCAGCATGCTGGCCATTGGTGATAAAGGTTTTAGAGCCGTTCATTTTATACATGTTGCCGGTTTTGATGGCGCGGGTTTTTATCCGCTGCACATCTGACCCAGCTGACGGCTCTGTCATCGCCAGCGCGGACACCAATTCGCCGGTGGCCATCTTTGGCAACCAGCGTTGTTTTTGTTCTTCTGTGCCATAGGCCAGAATATAATGCGCCACGATGGTTGAGTGTATCCCGTTGCCCCAACTGGCCAGATTGGCGCTGGCGCTGGCAAGAGTGATCGCGGCCTCATGGCCAAAATCACCGCCTGCGCCGCCGTATTCCTCAGGGATTGAGGCACAAAGCAACCCCATTTCACCCGCTTGGTTCCACGTATTACGGTCCATCTCGCCCTGTTTGCGCCATTTTGCATATTTGGGCTGCCACTGTTCGGTAATGAACTGAAAGGTCATTTCCTGAACCATTCGGTGTTCGTCGGTCATCCAGCTGGACGGCAGGTTGGTGAAGCTCATGCGGGGTCTCCTAAAAGTTTTCCGCCGCTAGTGCCATTACAGGGGTCGCGCCGGTATTGATTCGCGCAAGCCGTAAGCCGGTTTCCGGCAGCAGGCGTTGCATATAATAACGGCCCGTTGTCAGTTTGGTTTCATAGAATTCGGTATCGGCAACACCACGGGCTAATGAGTCGCTCGCGGACTTTGCCATGCGTGCCCACATTAAGCCAAGACAAACATGTCCAAAAAGATGCATAAAATCAGTCGACCCTGCCAGTGCGGCGTTCGGATTTTTCATGCCGTTTTGCATGAAGAACATCGCGGCGGCCTGAAGGTCTTTGCTGGCGGCTTTTAGCGGGATCAAGAAATCGGTGTTCAGCGCGGCGTCTGTTTCGTTTTCCTTGATAAAGGTTTTTACCAAGTCAAAGAACGCCATCACAGGTTTGCCACCATCCGCGGCCAATTTTCGGCCCACGAGGTCCAGCGCCTGAACCCCGTTTGCGCCCTCATAGATCATGGCAATACGGGCATCGCGCACGAATTGAGACATGCCTTGTTCTTCGATATAACCATGGCCGCCAAACACTTGTTGCGCCTGCACCGTGCAGTCAAAACCTTTGTCGGTTAGAAAACCTTTGATGACGGGGGTGAGCAACGAAGCCAGCCCGTTAACGTCTTTGTCGCCAGTGTCGTTATAGGTGTCGATCAGCGATGCGCCCCACAACATGAACGCACGGCCGCCTTCAACAAAGGCTTTCTGGTCCATCAGCGCACGGCGAATATCGGGGTGCACGATCAGCGGATCGGCAGGGCCATCGGGATTTTTCGCGCCTGTTACATCGCGGCCTTGCAGCCGCTCACGCGCGTATTCAACGGCATTTTGGTAGGCGGCTGATGCTTGCGATAGGCCTTGCAAGCCAACCCCCAAACGGGCGGCGTTCATCATGGTGAACATGGCCCGCAAACCTTTATGCGCGTCGCCAACCAGAAATCCGGTGGCATCGTCAAAGTTCATCACGCAAGTTGAATTGCCGTGAATGCCCATCTTTTCTTCGAGATTGCCACAAGCAACGCCATTGCGCGCGCCAAGTGAACCGTCTTCGTTAACCATGAATTTTGGCACGATGAACAAGGAAATACCTTTGACACCGTCCGGTCCACCGGGGATTTTTGCCAACACAAGATGGATGATATTATCGGCCATGTCGTGTTCACCAGCCGAGATGAAAATCTTTTGGCCGGTGACTTTGTATGAGCCATCGTCCTGTGGTTCGGCTTTGGTGCGCAACAGTCCCAGATCGGTGCCGCAATGCGGCTCGGTCAGGTTCATGGTGCCGGTCCACTCGCAGGTGACCATTTTTGGCAGATACGTGGCTTTTAGAGCATCCGAGCCGTGCGCGTGAATGGCTTCATAGGCGCCATTCGTCAGGCCAGCATACATATTGAACGCCATGTTCGCCGAGGCAAACATCTCACCGACGGCGGTGTGCATAATATAAGGCATGCCTTGGCCGCCAAATTCGGGATCAGCGCCAAGGCCGGTCCAACCGCCGTCACGCATCATATCAAACGCTTCTTTAAAGCCGGTTGGGGTGCGCACCACGCCGTTTTCCAACACGCAGCCCTCGCTGTCGCCAACCGCATTTAGCGGGGTTAGAACGTCACGCGAAATCTTACCCGCCTCGTCCAGAATGGCACTGGTGAAATCACGATCAAGATCGTCATAGCCCTTGATGTCGCTTTCATGGATTTTCAGCACATCGTGCAGCACAAATTCCAGATCTTTAAGAGGCGGGTTATAAATCGGCATAATACTTCCTTATTCGGCAGCAGCTTTTAGGCCGCGCTCTTCCAACATGGTTTTGCCCCATTGGAGCTTTTCTTTCAGATCGTCGATGGCGTTTGTCAGCTCATCACGCTGTGCTTCCATCGCGGCCAGCCGTTCGAGCGCCAGCTCATAGGTACGGGTGTACTGCGTGGTTTGTTGATCGCCGATGTTATAAAGATTCAATAACTGGCGAATTTCCTCAAGGCTAAAGCCAAATCGCTTGCCTTGCAGGATCAGTTTCAGCCGTGCGCGGTCGGATTTGGTGAACAGCCGTTTCTGGCCTTCACGCTTGGGAAAAAGTAATTCTTTGGCCTCGTAGAAGCGTAAAGTGCGGGGGGTCACGTCATAAGTTTCGCACATTTCGCCAATGGTGAAATACGGATCGCTCATCTTGATTCATGCTCCTCAAATCTGGAATAACATGAATGTAGCCGAAAAATGCTGTATTTTCAAGAGGGGAAGTTGACGTTAACGTCAATTAAAGTCAAGATTAGTCAGAATCCGTTTCAACCCAAGGGGTTACATGAAATCGGGCGCAAAGAAATAAAACCCATAGGCCAGTATGACCGCCGGAACTGTTGAATAAAGCGTCGCCATGATCGCTGCTTTGGGGTTTAGCGCAATGGCAGGGAACAGCGCGTCACCGTCATTCGAAATCGCGTTGCCCATCAGGGCCGAGAACGGGATCAAGCCGTTGATATACATCGTCGAGACCAGAACCTGCGGTCCACAGCCCGGAATTAGCCCGATCACCACGCCCATAATGGGCAGCAACGGGGCAATTGACGAAAATAGAGTTTTCAGGTCGAAACCCGAAAACGCAACGATATAGTCATAGGCAAGATAGGCACCAATCACCCAGATCGCGATGAAACTGGTTTCTTCAGCGGCGCGGGTAAAGGGTGCGTCGTTAACATTGGTCATGGCTTGCACGGTCGAGGTTGACCACATCAATAAGCCAATCGCGGTGCCTGAAAGGCCAACAATTGGCATCCACATGCCCCATGTGGCCACCAGATCGTATTGCATTAGCTGTGAAATGCCGATGATCAGGCCCGGCACAACAACTGCGACATAAGCATAGTCTTTGGGTCTGATCCGCCCGATCAACGGCGCAAATTCACAACTGGCGTTGGTATTGCCGCGATAATCAACCTTGTTGACCACATTCACGATGAAACCAGTGGCGATACCAACGGCAAAGGACAGCGGTAAAATCACCATCGCAGCGTCAGGGCGCACGGCAATCAGCAAAAATGCAGCATCACCCATGGTGGCGGTCAGGGCTGCAACAACCGCGCCAAAACTGACGTTTCCGGCTGTGTAAGCCGCGACGACCACAACCGCGCCGCCACAACCGGGTGTGGCGCCCAGCAGGGCCGAAAGGGGAATTTGGAAATGTTTGGAATTGCGCAACGCTGCGCCAAGTTCAAAGTTGAATATACGTTCAACGCCATAAAAAATTAACAAAGTTGTCGCAACAAAAGCACTAACCTGCACGTAAGCATCGGTCATCAATCCGCGTGTAAGCGCACCGAGATCACCAAGATAACCGAGATTACTGGGGAACAAGGCCAATACCATTAAAATCAGCACGATCGGCAGACGCTTGGTGCGAAAAGGCCCAATCCGGTCGGGCAGGTTGCTTGGCTTGTTGGCGGTTCTGGTCGGGTGCATGGCATTTCCTGCAATTGCGAATTATTCTCAATCGCAACTTAGTGATTGCGCTGGATTAAGCAACCCCTTTATGTCCACAATACTGTGAACAAACATTCCCGAGGATTCGATGTCTGAGAAAAACCACCCCAAGCTGTCGGTCGCCAAACAATTTATTTCCGCAATTCCACACTCGATTGATTTGGGGATGCGGGTTGACGCGGTATCAGATGGCAAGGTGACATTGTCGATTCCGTATGACGAGCGTTTTATCGGTGACCCTGAAACCGGCGTGTTACACGGCGGGGTGGTGACGGCGTTGCTTGATACCGCAGCAGGGTCAGCGGTGATTGCACATCCGTTGTCGGCGGGCGGCACGGCCACGATTGATCTGCGCATTGATTATATGCGCCCGGCAAAACCCCACCAGCGCATCACGGCCACCGCCGAATGTTACCGCGTAACGCGGTCAGTGGCGTTTGTGCGGGCGACGGCAATGGACGAGGGCGACGACCCCGTTGCTATGGCCACCGGTGCTTTTACCGTGGAGCGTAATGATGAATAGACAAAAACCCGAACCCGTTCAGGTCATTAAGCAACGGCGTGATGCCGCGTTAGAACAGCTTGCAGGCGGCATTCCCTATATCAAACATCTTGGCATTACGTTCGATCGCCGCGGCGATGAACTGACTGCGCAACTGCCGTTTTCACAAAAACTGATCGGCAATCCAATTCTGCCAGCCTTGCACGGCGGGGCTGTGGGCGCATTTCTTGAAATCGCCGCCCAGATTGAGCTGGCATGGGCGATCTATTGGCCTGCGATGGAATCAGGCGTAACCGGCCCACGTGCCATGCCCAAAACCATTGATTTCACCATCGATTATCTGCGCTCCGGCCTACCGCGCGATGCTTACGCGCGCGCCACGGTTAACCGTTCTGGCCGTCGCTTTGCATCGGTGCATGTCGAAGCATGGCAGGACAATCGTCAAAAATTGTTCGCCCAAGCGACGGGGCATTTTCTGATGCCACAACACGATGGCTGAGTCCGGTATCAGCCATAAACGCATTCTAAAAATTGCCATTCCGATTGTGATTTCAAATGCCACCGTGCCCATTCTTGGGGCGGTGGATACAGGTGTCGTGGGGCAGCTCGGCCAGGCGGCGCCAATTGGTGCAGTCGGCATTGGCGCCATCGTTATCGGCGCGCTTTACTGGTTGTTCGGATTTCTGCGCATGGGCACGACTGGCATGGTCGCGCAGGCGCGCGGGGCGGGCGAAGTTGCCGAAACAGGCGCATTGTTGATGCGCGCCATGATCGTGGCCGTTGTCGC
>JAESRG010000163.1 GCA_016764785.1 Paracoccaceae bacterium | reverse complement strand
GAAATGATACCATTGATGGCGGCCAGGGCAGCGATACCCTCAACGGTGACGAGGGAAATGATATCATCAATGGCGATGGCGGCAACGACATCATCAATGGCGGCAGCGGCGATGATACCCTCAACGGTGGCAACGGAAACGACATCATCAATGGCGGCAGCGGTAACGATACCATCGACGGTGGCAATGGCAACGACATCATCAATGGCGGCAGCGGTAACGATACCATCACCGGTGGCCAAGGCGACGACACGATCTGTGGCGGCGAAGGCGACGACACCATCACCAACGGCAGCACTTCGAACGGCGACTTTGATGCCCTGTTTGGTGGGGCGGGTAACGACACTATCTTGATTCAAGGCGGTCAAGGCGACGCGTATGTTGACGGGGGCGATGGCAATGACATTATTGATTTGGGCGGGTACCAAAGCTCTGGCAGCACAGTCGTTAATATTTCTTCCGGAAGTGGCGCAGATACAATAACCGGCTTCCAGCTTGGCACCGACCAGTTTTATATCGGCAATATTGATCCGAATACGATTACAGTTACCGAAGTTGGCAACAGCGTAGATGATGTCTTTGAAATAACCGTCCCCGGTGTTGGCACCTTTACGGTCACAGATAATTACCACGTCGATTCGACGATTGCTGACGTTTACGCCAGTTTTCTTACCTCGGCAGATTATACCCCGCCGACTGATCCTTGCTGTTTTACCGCAGGCACCAACGTGACAACCATCAGCGGAGAACGCGCGGTTGAAACGCTTGAGGTTGGCGACTTGGTTATGACGCAAGATCATGGCGCACAGGAAATTCGCTGGATCGGCATTCGGACCATGCCAGCCACACGTGATCTGGCGCCAATCGTCATTACCAAGGGCACGCTGGGAAATGCCCGCGATTTAACCGTCTCGCCCAGCCATCGAATGCTGATCTCGGGGATGCGGGTGCAGATGTTGTTTAACGCGCCGGAAATGCTGGTCGCAGCAAAAGATCTGATCGACGGAGACCGCGTTTATCGCAAATCCGGCGGCATGGTCACCTATGTTCATTTGGCGTTTGACCAGCATGAGATCATCTTTGCTGAGGGCGCGCCAACAGAATCGTTACAGCCCTTTGCTGAAGATGCAGAAGCGTTCGGCAAAGATGCCTATACCGAATTGCTAACGATTTTCCCCGAGCTAAACACCGCCAACCAAGGCTTTAGCGTTGCCCGACCGGTGCTAACCCCTTACGAGGCCGCGTTGCTTATTTAACCGGGGTCTCGCCACGCGTTGGCCATCGGGTACCGTCTATCTAGCCAAAAGGCCTTAAGGGTCAGGCGTGTGCCCGGTGCAGACTGAAACCGTTTGTATTCGCTGATATAAATCAGGTGCTCCACGCGTTTAACCGTGGCGCGATCATAGCCCATTGCCACCACCTCGGGGACAGATTTATCGTGGTCGATCAGCTCGGTCAGGATCACATCAAGCACATCGTAGGGCGGCAACGAATCTGAATCTTTCTGATCATCGCGCAGTTCAGCAGTTGGCGGTTTGTCGATGATATTGGGGGAAATCATTTCGCCGGCTGGCCCCATCATCCAGTCGCGGTGATTTTTATTGCGCCAGCGACAGGTTTCAAACACCCGAGTTTTATACATATCTTTGATCGGGTTATACCCGCCCGCCATATCGCCATAGATGGTGGCATAACCCACCGCGACCTCGGATTTATTGCCGGTGGTCATCAGCATTTCGCCAAATTTATTGCTCATCGCCATTAACAGCAATCCGCGCAATCGCGACTGGATATTCTCTTCGGTAACGTCAGGGTCGTACCCTTCAAACAGCGGGGCCAGCGTTTCGGTGATCGCTGCCCTGCCCGCCCCGATTGGCACGGTATTCAACTGACAACCCAAAGCAGTGGCAACCGCCGCCGCATCGTCTAGCGATTCCTGACTGGTGTATTCAGACGGCAGCATCACGCAACGCACGTTTTCCGGCCCAAGTGCATCGGCGGCAATGGTTGCCACAATGGCAGAATCAATACCGCCAGACAGGCCAAGTAATACCTTTTTAAAGCCGGTTTTAGCCATGTAGTCCCGCAGCGCCATCACCATACAACGGTAATCCTGTTCCCATTCATCCCCATGGATATCGCGTTCACCCTGCACAGCCTGCCAGCCATCTTTGCCACGGCCAAAATCAACATGGGTGATGTTTTCCTCAAACACCGGCAATTGCACGGCTAGGTCAGTGGTGCTGTTCAGCACAAATGTCGCGCCGTCAAACACTTGGTCGTCCTGCCCACCAACCATGTTGAGATAAACCAGTGGTAAGCCGTTTTCGACCACGCGTGCGACCATTAGTCCGATACGCAGATCATGTTTATTGCGCCGGTACGGCGATCCGTTGGGGATCAACAAAATATGAGCGCCGGATTCAGCCATGGTTTCGGCAACATCGGCATGCCAAGCATCTTCGCAAACCGGAGATCCTATCCGCACGCCGTTGACGTTATAGGGGCCTGAAATAGGACCAGAATCGAACAAACGATGTTCATCAAATACGTCTTCATTTGGCAGGTGATGCTTGCGGGCAACCACAGCTACCGCGCCGTCTTGAAGCAGAAAATAGGCGTTATACAGCTTGCCGTCTTCAACCAATGGCGCACCGATTGTTAGCGCAGGGCCACCAGAGCAATCCTTGGCGAGTTGCGCCAGTTGCTTGGCTGATTCCGCCTGAAAAGCGGGCTTTAACACCATGTCTTGGGTTTGATATCCGGTCAGAAACATCTCGGGCAAAGCCACCAGATCAGCACCGGCATCAGCGCCCGTTTTATGGGCTTGTAACGCTTTGGCGGCGTTACCGGAAATATCTCCGACGGTTGGATTTAGCTGGGCAAGTGTCAGACGGAATTTATCGGGCATATTATGTCCTGAGTGGCTGGATTTACCCCAGAAATACACCTCATTTCCAAGTAATGACAAGCCTAAGCCCATCCTTTACATGTGGATTTGTAAAAAACCATTGTCAGGGTGGGTTGCGCACACTAATATTCGCCAAAAGGGGGCAACCCTTTAATATTTTACTTAACGGGAGTCCGAACCCTTTGTGGGTCGGGAACAAATTTTGAAAAAACGTCTATTGCTCAGCGCCGCTGCCCTCGGTTTTGCTTCTTTCTCCGCCCCCGTTTTCGCCCAGTCTGGCGATATTGAGATTAAACAATACGATACCGGCGGTATCTATGAGGGCGAATTTCTGGACGGCAAGCAGCACGGGCAAGGCACCTATCGCCTGCCCAACGGCTATGAATATTCGGGCCAATGGGTTGAAGGCCGTATTGAAGGCAGCGGCACAGCACGCTTCCCGAATGGATCAGTCTATGTTGGTGACTTTATTAACGGACGCCCCGAAGGTAATGGACGGATCACGTTTGCAGATGGCGGCACTTATGAGGGCACTTGGGTAGACGGCAAAATTTCAGGCTCGGGAACCGCAGCTTATGCAAACGGCGTGGTTTATACTGGCGCGTTTGCAAATGCGGTGCATCACGGCGTGGGCACCATGACCAGCCCGAACGGGTATATTTACGCTGGCGACTGGGAAGATGGCACCAAACACGGCGTTGGCCGCATCACTTATCCCGACGGCGCAATCTATGAAGGCGACATCGTGCGCGGCGTGCGCGAAGGCCAAGGGTCTTTGTCGCTGCCAGACGGCGTGACCTATGTTGGTGACTGGCAAAATGGTCAGATCAACGGACAAGGCATTTTGGTTCAGGCCAATGGCGACCGATACGAGGGCACAATGGTTAACGGCCAACGTGAAGGCCAAGGCGTCGCGATCTATGCGTCGGGCGATAGGTATGAGGGGTCATTTCTGGCGGATCAACGCAACGGCGAAGGCACATTTACTGGCGCAGACGGGTATCAATATGCTGGCATCTGGGTCGGAGGCCACATCGAGGGCGACGGGGTTGTTAACTATCCCGATGGCTCGATCTATGAAGGCAGCTTTTTGAACGACGTTGCACATGGCCAAGGCAAAATCACCTATGCGGACGGATCATCTTACGAGGGTTCCTGGCAAAACGGCGTGATTGAGGGTGCCGGTATTGCACGCTATGAAAATGGTCTGGTCTATGAAGGCCAATTCCATAACGCCAAAAACCACGGCACCGGCACCATGACCTATCAGGACGGATACCAGTATACTGGCGAATGGAAAGACGGGTTGCGCGACGGTCAGGGCATCGCCACCTATTCCGACGGCACCGTCTATTCAGGTGGTTTTATTTCCGGTCAACGCGACGGGTCAGGGTCGATCACCATGCCAGACGGGTTTGTCTATGACGGAGATTGGTCTGCAGGTGAAATCGACGGCAACGGCACCGCGACATATCCAAATGGTGATATCTATGAGGGTCTGTTTGAAAAGGGTCAACGCCAAGGACTTGGCACAATGCTTTACGCCAACGGTGAGGAATATAACGGATTCTGGAATAACGGCGCCCCCTCAACCGAGGCCGAATCCAGCGGCAATTGATAGGAAGGTTGAAAACCTGCTTTATCTAAGTTGATTTCAAAATAATACACGGACTGGAGATAATGAAGTCTGGCCGAACTAGTCACGAAGCCATTCAGGCTTTGTGACTTTATTCAATTAAGGCAATCGAAACCCATTCCCCCTAACAGAAAAATAAAGACAGGCTCGAAACAGGTATTTCTTCTAAAGCTTGAACAATTTTTTCAAACGTCTTTTAAGTACACGCGGCTTAAAGCCTGCCTGAATTTCTAAAAACCGGATGCCGGACATTTGCATCATGTCCCTAATAACATTAAGCGCCGGATCATCGGCACCCCATTTATTTTGACTTGGGCCATCGCCGCCGTATACCGCTGCCATAAGCGGCATACCGGATTTGCTGACCACCACATAATCCAGAATTTGGCTTTTGAGCTCCCCCATTGGCGAAGGGCTCAGAATGTCGCCCAGCTTACACCGCGTTAGGATACTAAAAGACGAACTGACGTCCCACGCCGCATTCTCAATCAGGTTGAGCAACTGGATCGATTCGGTATTCAACGCGGTTTTTGCCTCATAAACGATGTTTGAGGGCAATTCCAACTTACTGGAGGGATTAAAACGCGGCGCGGCGCGCGACCCGCCATTTGCACGCGCGAAATCCTCGGCGTTCAATTCGCTTTTCAGGTTTTTTTGGTTTTTACGCAATTTTACAAAGGCAAAAAGGAAAACAAGTACGACAACAACCAAAAGAATATATAACGCCATAGGCGGTATTGCGAAGGCCGAGTCGCCGGTTTCGGGGACTTTAACAAAATTCATTTCTTGAATTCCTTTACTGAACATAAGTCAATATTTACTGAACACATCTATATTTATTACTTCGCGATGAATTGCACGACTATTTTTTTCATTTTCCCACTTTATCTCTGATTTTCACCCGTTATAGTGCCAATATGTGTACAGAACCTTTACATATCCAAGATCAATCTGCCGGTAACGGTCGCATTGCCTTGCTCCTACTCCTTAGCTGCCTCTGAGCGTGCTGAGACTTTCGGCGCGCATGCTCAGAGGAGTTCAAATTCGCGCCGCACAAACTCTCAGCTAAGGACTTACAGAAATGACCGAAATGACTAAAATCACGTCCAAACAGGACCGTGTGTTGATCTTTGACACAACCTTGCGCGATGGCGAGCAAAGTCCCGGCGCCACCATGACCCACAATGAAAAGCTGGAAATCGCCGAATTGCTGGACGATATGGGCGTCGATATTATCGAGGCTGGTTTTCCGATTGCCTCAGAGGGCGACTTTGCGGCAGTAGCCGAAATCGCGCGGCGCAGCAAAAACAGCGTGATCTGCGGATTGTCGCGTGCCAAAAACGGCGACATTGATCGCGCATGGGAGGCTGTGAAATTCGCTGCGCAACCGCGCATTCACACCTTTATCGGCACCTCGCCGCTGCACCGTGATATTACCGGCCTCAGCCAAGATGACATGTGTGACGTGATCCACAATTCGGTCACCCACGCGCGCAACCTGTGTGACAACGTGCAATGGTCGCCAATGGACGCCACCCGCACCGAGGAAGATTACCTGCTGAAAGTGGTTGAAATCGCCATCAAAGCCGGCGCGACGACCATCAACATCCCTGACACCGTGGGCTATACCGCCCCGGCTGAATCGGCGGAGTTGATCCGCATGTTGATAGAGCGCATCCCCGGCGCTGACGAGGTTGTTTTTGCAACCCATTGTCATAATGACCTGGGTATGGCCACCGCGAATTCACTGGCGGCTGTGGCCGGTGGTGCACGTCAAATTGAATGCACGATCAACGGTTTGGGCGAACGTGCAGGCAATACCGCACTGGAAGAAGTCGTGATGGCACTGAAAGTGCGCAATGATATCATGCCGTGGACAACCCGCATTGATACCACCCAAATCATGAAAGCCAGTCGCCTTGTGGCCACGGTTTCAGGGTTTCCAGTGCAATTCAACAAAGCGATTGTTGGCAAAAATGCCTTTGCCCACGAAAGTGGCATCCACCAAGACGGCATGTTGAAAAACGCCGAAACTTTTGAAATCATGCGCCCCGAAGACATCGGGCTGACCGAAACGTCCTTAGTGATGGGCAAGCATTCGGGCCGTGCCGCGTTGCGCTCAAAGCTGGAAAATCTGGGGTTCACGATTGGTGACAACCAGCTCAAGGATGTTTTCGTGCGGTTCAAGGAACTGGCAGATCGCAAGAAAGAGATTTTCGACGATGATCTGGTTGCGTTGATGACCGGCAGTAGTGACCCGTCGCAAGACGAGTTGCAACTGGTGTCATTGCGGGTTGTTTGTGGTACTGAGGGGCCGCAAACTGCGGCTTTGACCCTGCGGGTTGGTAAGGCTGAGCAATCGGTCGAAACCACCGGCGACGGGCCTGTTGACGCGGTATTTAACGCGATTAAATCGCTGTTCCCGCATAGCGCCCGCCTGAATCTGTATCAGGTCCACGCTGTGACTGAGGGCACCGATGCGCAAGCGACTGTGTCGGTGCGGATGGAAGAAAACGGTAAAATCGTCACGGGTCAGTCGGCAGACACCGATACGGTTGTGGCCTCGGCCAAGGCCTATATCGCGGCGCTGAACAATCTGATCACGCGGCGTGAAAAAACTGCACCCGGTGCCTGATTTCACCAGCCATATGGACATCGCGCTGGACGAGGCCCGTTTGGCCGCGGATCGACGCGAGGTTCCGGTTGGTGCGGTGATTGTGAAAAACGGCAAAATACTGGCGCGTGCGGGCAATCGCACGCGTGAAAACCACGACCCAAGCGCGCACGCCGAAGTGCTGGCCATTCGTGCTGCCTGTGCTGAACCCGAGGAAGATGTACGCGATCCCGATACATTGTTGCAAGTCGTAGATCTGATGGCGCGGATGCACCGCGATTTGGCGGGCTTTGCACGC
>JAESRG010000162.1 GCA_016764785.1 Paracoccaceae bacterium | reverse complement strand
CGCCTGCGCCAGTGCTTTTTTGCAGGCATCGACGGCCATTTCAGCCATGATCCCCGGTTCCTCGTCGCTACGCTGCCGCAGGGCCGGATACATACGGGTTGGGTCCAGAATGCCGGATTTATTCATCACAAAACGGCGCTCAATACCGCTGGCCTTAAAGATAAATTCACTGCTGGAGTGGGGAATTTCGGCCATATCGCCCGTCGCAATCGCATCTGCGTTTTTGACATTCACCAAATCGGCATAGGCGTTAAATGCCACCACTAGCTCGTCATTAGAGATCGATTCTTCGGGGGTAAAAACCCCGGTTCCGCTGATGACGGGCTGATGCATCTTGGTGCTTTCTTAACGATAAAGTTGAATGGCCAGAATACACAGGTTAATGTGAAAACTAAAGAAAAATTAACCCATAGGGCGCCCTGTGGACACCCTATGTATTCAAAAGCTGCTAGAATCCGATCCTAAGACCCGCAACGACAGCGCCAACATTGTATTCAGCTGTGGCAGTGGATGGAGCAGGACGGGCAACGACTGCATCAGAAAACGTGTCAAGATATCGCCCCTCAACAAATATCTGCATTGTGTCCGAGACCGCATAGCGCGCTCCCAAAACAACCTGCCCGCCAAAGACAACCTCAGATCTTTTATCGCTTAGAGCGGAATTATCGTAGGTCACATTGACCGCGCCAAGTCCTATCCCGCCATAGGCTTCAAAATCACCGTTTGAAATGAAGTTATACTCAACTGTTGCCATAACCGCCAAGCCAGAAATATAGTTGGGTTCATTGCCGCTATAAACAGATTCTGAATAGCTAACTTCCAGGCCCACTTCTATGTTCGGTGCAAATACATTGCTTTTTGAAATACCGACCCCAAACATCGAACCGGCATTCGTGTCATACTGACCACTGTCCCATTCCAGATCGTTTTCGAAAGTTAGCCCTCCAAAAACATCGACATTCCAATCCTGAGCGGCAACCGCCCCCGTTGAAAGTGCGATCACAGCCGCAGTTTGCAATAAAAATTTCACGAATCTCTCCTTATAATAGTATACAAGCATTCAATTAGATGCGGCAGAAATTTAATTCTAATTGGCCATTTATTTCAACTTCAATCAACCCAAGCGGGCGATCCCACACCCATCTGTCTAAACGGGCAAAGACATCAATCGCTGAGCTTGGTTAAGTGGTTTTTCCACAGCCCTGGTTGCTGTGCATAAACTATCGAAACAGGTCTTTTTCTTTGTGTCATTCCCGACTACAAACGGCGCAACGCCAGCATAGTCGGAGACCACCATGTCACATGACCCCGAAATCACCACCGATCTGATCCGTAAACACGGGTTAAATCAAGAAGAATTCCAACGTATTCGGGAGCTGCTAGACCGCGAGCCGACCTTTACCGAACTTGGCATTTTCAGCGCCATGTGGAACGAGCATTGCTCGTATAAATCCTCAAAACTATGGCTGAAAACGCTGCCCGTCGAGGGGCCACAGGTTATTTGCGGACCGGGTGAAAACGCGGGCATCGTTGATATCGGCGATGGCCAATGTCTTGTTTTTAAAATGGAAAGCCACAATCACCCCAGTTATATTGAACCGTTTCAAGGTGCGGCCACCGGTATTGGCGGCATTCTGCGCGACGTGTTCACCATGGGCGCGCGGCCAGTGGCGGCGATGAACGCCCTTAGCTTTGGTGAGCCTTCCCACCCCAAAACCAAGCAATTGGTTAACGGCGTGGTTGAGGGTATCGGGTCGTATGGCAACTGTTTTGGCGTGCCAAATGTTGGCGGCGAGGTCCGGTTTCATAAGTCTTATAACGGCAACTGTCTGGTAAACGCTTTTGCAGCGGGTATCGCCAATACTGACGATATTTTCTATTCAGCGGCCAGTGGCATCGGTATGCCGGTGGTATACTTGGGCGCCAAAACCGGTCGCGACGGGGTTGGTGGTGCGACCATGGCCAGCGCCGAATTTGATGACACCATTGAGGATAAACGCCCAACCGTTCAGGTCGGCGACCCGTTCACCGAAAAACGCCTTATGGAAGCCACGTTGGAGCTGATGCAAACCGGCGCAGTGATTTCCATTCAAGATATGGGCGCTGCTGGTCTAACCTGTTCCGCAGTTGAGATGGGCGACAAAGGCGGTTTGGGGATCATCCTTGACCTCGAAAAAGTCCCGTGTCGCGAAGTTGGCATGACCGCCTATGAAATGATGCTGTCGGAATCGCAAGAACGCATGTTGATGGTGCTGCACCCCCATAAAGAAGCCGAGGCCAAAGCGGTTTTTGACAAATGGGATCTTGATTTTGCCATCGTGGGCGAAACCATTGCCGAAGACCGGTTTTTGATCCGGCTAAACGGCGAAGTGATGGCCGACCTGCCGCTAAAAGCCCTGTCGGGCGAAGCGCCTGAATATGACCGTCCGTGGGTTGAAACGCCAAAACCGGATGCGTACACCGACACGCCAGACATTGATGTTGCGGATGCTTTGCTAACGCTGATCGGCAGCCCTAACCATGCCTCGAAGGCGTGGGTCTGGTCACAATACGACCACATGGTGCTGGCTGATACGGTAATCCGGCCCGGGTCTGACGCGGGTGTTATCCGTGTGCATGGCACTGATAAATTGCTGGCCTTTACCAGCGATGTAAACCCGCGTTATTGTTTCGCCAACCCGTTTGAGGGTGGCAAACAGGCCGTCGCTGAAGCGTTCAGAAATCAATGTGCAACGGGCGCTAAGCCTTTGGCAACAACTGATAATCTTAACTTTGGTAACCCTGAAAAACCCATAATCATGGGCCAACTTGTGGGCTGCATCAAAGGGATTGGCGAGGCTTGCCGCGCGCTAGACATGCCCATCGTGTCGGGCAATGTCAGCCTGTATAATGAAACTGACGGCACCGGCATTCACCCAACGCCAACCATCGGCGCGGTCGGGTTGCTAGGCCACATCGACCAGCTTATTCGCATGGTGCCAAATGCTGGCGATACGTTAATTCTGCTGGGTGAAACCACCGGCCATTTGGGGCAATCTGCCCTACTGGCTGACGTGCTAAACCTTGAAATCGGCGATGCGCCAAACGTCGATCTAACGGCTGAACGCAAAGCCGGAGAGCTGGTGCGCGATCTGCACGCCAAGGGGCTGATTACCGCAGCGCATGACCTGTCAGATGGCGGCATTGCGCTTGGGGTTGCTGATATGTGTCTGGCGGGGAACTTTGGTGTGACCATCGCGAACGACACGGGTCTTGCCGATGTGAACTGGTTCTTTGGCGAAGATCAGGCCCGCTATTTGCTGTCGGTTCCGGCGGAAAAAGTTGACGCGCTGATCAAAACCGCCACTGCATCAGGGGTTGCGGCCACAGACATCGGTAAATTTGGCGGCGATTCAATAACGCTGAACACATCAGCGGTTTCGGTTTTGGCGCTATCAACGGCCTTCAATGCGGGCATCCCTGCTGTAGCTATTTAACACGAAAATGTGCGCGGCCCTTGCCAGTGGCTTGTGCGTGGCTTATTTGCTTTACTAAATCAGTAAGGAGAGCCACGCATGGCCATCGAAGCATCCACCATTGAAGCCCTGATCCGCGAAGCGTTTCCCACGGCGGAAATCCGTATTGACGATCTGGCCGGGGATGGAAACCATTATGCCGCCAGCGTCACCGCGACGGAATTCAAGGGCCTGAACCGTGTCAAACAACACCAGCTGGTGTATGCGGCCCTAAAGGGTAAAATGGACGGCGCTGCGGGCGAATTGCACGCGCTGGCCCTGACCACCAAGGCTGCTGACTAAATGGATTGGCGTTTCTATGTTCTGGGTGGCGTCGGGCTTTTGCTCGGGGCGATCGGCATAGAAGGCTATCTTAGACGCAACCAACCCAAACGGTCACTGGCCGAACGGTTGAAACCAAATTACGGCGTTAAAGAAGACGTTGACGGCAAAGAAGTAGTACCGCTGGGCATGGAGGCGATTGATATGAATGTCATTCGCGACTCTGAGCGGCTTAGCAATAATATTGAACACAGAAATCCTAGCCTTAAACGGCAGAAATAATCGGAGACAGCCATGAGCACCGCAAAAGAAACCATCCAAACCGACATCAGCGAAAACGACGTTGTGTTGTTTATGAAAGGCACCAGCCAGATGCCACAATGTGGCTTTTCAAGCCGGATCGCAGGCGTGCTGAACTATATGGGCATTGCCTTTAAAGACGTGAACGTGCTGGAAAATGACGGTGTGCGTCAGGGCATCAAAGATTTTTCCGACTGGCCAACCATTCCTCAGCTTTACATCAAAGGTGAATTTGTTGGCGGCTGTGACATCGTTACCGAAATGGTACTGTCAGGCGAGCTGGACACATTGTTGGAAAACGGCGGCATTGCGTTTAGCAAAGAAGCTGCTGACAAAGTGCGTGAAACCAACCAAGACTAGTGCTTGAACTCAGGCCAAATTGTGAACTTTGTGATTGCGACCTTGGGCCGCAATCACCTGATGCGCGGATCTGCACGTATGAATGCACCTATTGCGCCCATTGTGTTGAAACGGTTCTGCACAATGTCTGCCCTACCTGTGGCGGCGGGTTTGTAAACCGGCCTATTCGGCCTGCAACCGCATGGCGGCCAGACTTAAAGCTGGGGCTGGGTAATCATCCGGCGTCTGATAAACGACGGCACACCAAATTCACAGACGATGATATCGCGGCACACGTTGCGCGGATCAAAGGCATTGATCCGGCTGATCGTTAAGGGGGGGGAACCCACCCTACGGCTTTGCAAGTGCCTCTAGCTTTTCAGCGGTGCTTTCCAGCAGAGCCATGGCTTTTGGCAGTTCTGAATCAAACATATCTGTTTCTTTTTCGGCTGACAGGTTTGTCAGTTCCACCGCCAACGCCGCAGCTTTGGCCTCAGACGCGCGCAAACGGTCCTCAAGACCTTTGGTGCGCTCGGTTGAGGTTTGACTGTTCCATTCCAGCTCTTTGGTACGGTCAGCCAGCATCAGACCCGCCATCAACAGCATCCGCGATTCAGTCACGCGGCCGATCGCACCTTGCAGGGTTGTGGCCTCGGTATCGAGCATTTTGGCGGCAGCTTTCAGGTGAGCTTCTTCGCCCGGATCACAAACCAGAGAAAAACTACGGTCACCGATGGTTACGGAAATCTCAGGCATTTTCGGCCCCTTCTAACATGGGTTTCAACTTAGCCAAAAGCGTGTCTAATTCTGCCACATCCGCCTTGCGTAGCTTTTTCAAAGCCGCCAGTTCAGATTTTAGCTTGGCGTTCTCGGCCGCCAAATCGGCCCCGCCGGATAGGTTGGCAATCGCCGTGGCCAGTCGCTTTTCCAGATTTTCTATATCGCTCATATATTTGCTCATACCCTCAACGAATCACATTTAGCCGGTTCTGTGGGTATATTACCCCCCTTTTCAGGGATTTACCCGCCCCTTTGCCAATTTGGGCGTTCATTCGCTTGACCACCCTGTCATTATTGGTAACAAGGCTCGGAAAAACTGCTCAAACCTGAAAGAAGAACCTGTGGAAATTGCTGATCTCAAGTCTCGCCATCCTGTTCACTTTGCCAAAGCCACCGCGTTGCGGATGCTGGCAATTGATGCGGTTCAGGCCGCTAACTCCGGCCACCCAGGTCTGCCAATGGGCATGGCCGATGTGGCAACCGTGTTGTTTGAAAAGCACCTGAAATTTGATGCGTCTGCACCAAACTGGCCAGACCGTGACCGGTTTGTGCTGTCTGCGGGCCACGGGTCGATGTTGTTGTACGGGCTGCTGCACCTGACAGGTTATGCTGACATGACCATCGATCAAATCGCCAATTTCCGCCAGAAAGGCGCGATCACTGCGGGCCACCCCGAATATGGCCACGCAACCGGCATTGAAACCACCACTGGCCCCTTGGGCGCAGGCTTGGCAACGGCTGTGGGCATGGCGATGGCCGAAACCTCAATGACCGCGCGTCATGGCAAAAAGATCGTTGATCACCACACCTATGTGATTGTTGGCGACGGCTGCCTGATGGAGGGTATTTCCCAAGAAGCCATCGGCCTTGCCGGTAAACAGCGCCTTGGCAAACTGATTGTGCTGTGGGACGACAACGGCATCACCATTGACGGCAAGGTTTCCCTGTCAGATATCACCGATCAAATGGCCCGCTTTGAAGCCTCCGGCTGGTCAGTATATTCCTGCGACGGGCATGACCCAGACGCGGTCGACAAAGCCATTGCGCAGGCAAAACAATCGCCCCTGCCGTCGATGATCGCCTGCAAAACCCATATCGGTTTTGGCTCGCCCAGCAAGCAAGACACGTCTGGCGCGCACGGCGCACCGATGGGTGTTGATGAAATTATCAAAATTCGCAAAATCTATGGCTGGCCGCATAAGGCATTCGATGTGCCAAAGGATATTCTGACCGATTGGCGCAGCATTGGCGCGCGCGGCCAATCTGAGCGTGCCGAGTGGGAAGCCCGTAAGGCCGCGCTATCTGGCACCAAACAAGCCGAATTTGATCGGGTTATTGCTGGCGATGCGCCCAAGCGTCTGTCAGCCGCAATCAAGGCGTTCAAAAAGAACATCTCAGAAACCACGCCAAAGGTTGCCACCCGCAAGTCCAGCGAAATGGTGCTTGAGGTTATCAATCAAGTGATGCCCGAAACCATCGGTGGCTCGGCTGATTTGACCGGTTCAAACCTGACCCTGACCGATGGTCTGGGTGTGTTTAACGACGAAAATCGCAAAGGCCGTTATGTTTATTACGGTATCCGCGAGCATGGCATGGCCGCCGCAATGAACGGTCTGGCCCTGCACGGCGGCTGTAAATCATATGGCGGTACCTTCATGGTGTTCACCGATTATGCACGTGGCGCGATGCGCCTGTCGGCATTGATGGGTATTCCAACCACTTACGTTATGACGCACGATTCTATTGGTCTTGGCGAAGATGGCCCAACCCACCAGCCGGTTGAGCATCTGGCAATGCTGCGGGCCACGCCAAACATGAACGTGTTCCGCCCTGCGGATACCGTTGAAACCGCTGAGGCATGGGAGCTGGCAATGACCAGTTCGTCCACGCCATCAGTGCTGGCGCTAACCCGTCAGGGCCTGCCAACCGTGCGGACCGAGCATAAAACCAAGAACCTGACCGCCCAAGGCGCTTATGTTCTGGCGGATGCAACGGGCAAACGCCAAGTGATCTTGATGGCCACGGGGTCCGAGGTTGAAATCGCGCTGAAAGCCCGTGATATCCTTGAGGCCAAAGGCATCGGCACCCGCGTGGTTTCCATGCCGTGCTGGGAACTGTTTGAAGCCCAAGACGAAAGCTATCGTCGTCGCGTGCTGCCTGCTGGCCCGGTTCGGGTCGCCATTGAAGCAGGCGCACGTTTTGGCTGGGATCGTTGGTTAACTGGCGAACGTGGCAAACATAACAAAGCTGCATTTGTTGGTATGGAGGGCTTTGGAGCCTCTGCGCCGATCAATGAACTTTACGAAATGTTTGGCATTACCGCTGAAAACACCGCGGCCCAAGCCGAGGCATTGCTGTAATTTATTAACGGGATCCATGTTAGGGTCCCCTGTGCTGCCCCGATCATCGGGT
>JAESRG010000161.1 GCA_016764785.1 Paracoccaceae bacterium | reverse complement strand
ACCTTAGCCTGTCGATTGCCGATTCAGCGCTGGATAAGGTGATGAAACCTGTGACCTCGCATTTTGGTAACTTGCTGGGTGGCGGGCTTGAAAGCCTGATCAACGGCACTTTGCCATTTGAAAATGGTGCGGCGTTTTCCAGTGGCAGGGTGACGCCGTTTGCCACGGGTGGGATCGTATCACAGGCCACAAGCTTTCCAATGCGCGGCGGCATGGGGTTGATGGGCGAAGCGGGGCCTGAAGCCATTATGCCACTGGCGCGCGGTGCGGACGGAAAACTGGGTGTGCGGGGCGGCGGTGGCGGCACCGTCACCGTTAACATGAATATCACAACGCCAGATGCGGCTAGTTTTCAGCGATCTCGTACGCAGGTTGCTGCGAGCATTCAACGGGCAATTCAACGCGGCGGACGCAATCTTTAGGGGGATGATATGAATTTTCACGATGTTAGATTTCCAACGGCTTTGTCGTTTGGATCGGTTGGCGGGCCTGAACGTCGAACAGAAATTATCAGCCTTTCCAACGGGTTCGAGGAGCGAAATTCCCCTTGGGCGCAATCGCGCAGGCGGTATGACGCCGGGCTTGGGATGCGATCACTGGATGATCTGGCGGATGTTATGGCGTTTTTTGAAGCCCGTTACGGGCAACTGTACGGCTTTCGCTGGAAGGATTGGACCGATTTTAAGTCTTGTGCGCCCTCGGCCGATTTTGATGCCTTGGATCAGGAGTTTGGCGTTGGCGACGAGATTCAGACGGTGTGGGCCTTGGTGAAGAATTATCGATCTGGTGATTTCATCTATACGCGCACGGTTTCTAAACCAGTCGAGGGGCGCGTAGCTGTGGCCCTTGGGGGCGACATTATGGAAGAAGGTTTGCATTATTCACTGGACCTAACGCGGGGTGAGGTGACGTTTTTCAACCCTCCTGGGATGGGGGCGCCGCTTTCGGCTGGGTTTGAATTTGACGTGCCGGTGCGTTTTGATGCTGACCGGATTGAAGCGAGTTCAGGCGGGTTTGCGGCTGGTGAAATTCCGTCGATTCCAGTGGTGGAGGTGCGAGTCTGATGCGCGATATTCCGATAAATTTTCAAACCATGTTGGACAGTGGCGCCACCACTGTTTGCCGGTGTTGGTTGTTAGAGCGGCGTGATGGTGTCGCGTTCGGGTTTACCGACCACGACCGCGACATCAGCTTTGATGGTCAAGTTTATCAGGCGGGCAGTGGCATGGATGCCAGTGCGCTTGAAAGCTCGACCGGATTGGCTGTTGATAACGGGCAGGCGGTTGGCGCGTTAAGCGCGATCGGGCTGACGGATGGTGATATTTTGGCGGGCAAATATGACCGCGCCGAGATACAGCAATGGCTGGTGGACTGGACAGACGCAGAAAGCCGCGTGCAGTTGTTTCGCGGGTTTCTGGGGGAAATTCGGCGCGGTAGTTCAGCGTTTGAAGTTGAATTACGATCACTAGCTGAGCTGTTAAATCAGCCGGTTGGACGGGGCTATGTGCCGACGTGTAACCGGATATTGGGCGACGCCAAATGCGGGTTTGATCTGTCGGCTGGGGGCATCATGGCCGCGACGGTAACAGGGTTTACCGACGCGCGACGGATGTTGTTTACGGCCGTTTCAGCAAGCGATTCAGGTTGGTTTGCGCGGGGTTATGTGCGCTGGCTGACGGGGGCAAACGCGGGTGTAACGTCGTTAATCAAGGTTGATGTAAACGGGGCTGATGCGCGTGAAATCGAGCTTTGGGAAGAAGTGCGCGGCAAGGTCGCGATTGGCGATACCGCAGAGCTGGTGGTTGGCTGTGATAAACGCAGTAAAACCTGCAAGACCAAGTTCGATAACCTGCTGAATTTCCGAGGGTTTCCACATATTCCGGGCGAAGACTGGGTCAGTGCATTCCCGAGCGACGACGGTGATAACACCGGTGGTGCGCTTAGCCATGGATAACCGATTTGTGGCGGCAGCACGCGGTTGGATCGGCACGCCGTATCAACATCAGGCCAGTTGCAATGGGGCAGGGTGTGATTGTTTGGGTCTGTTGCGTGGCGTGTGGCGAGAGGTGCTGGGCCGCGAGCCGGAACCCATTCCGGCATACACCCCCGATTGGTCTGAAACCGACAAGGTTGAACGGCTGATGGTGGCCGCAGAACGGTGGCTGACACCTGTGAGCGACCCGCGCGCTGGTGATGTTTTGCTATTTCGCATGCGTGACAATGCGGTGGCAAAACATCTTGCGATACTGGCCGATGACACTGTCGGCGCGCAAAAAATCATTCATGCTTATTCGGGGCGCGGGGTTGTTCTTTCGCCGCTTACCCCCGCTTGGGCACGGCGTATTGCCGGAACATACAGATTTCCTGAACGGAGAAGCTAATGGCGACGATACTTTTATCTGCTGTTGGGGGTGCGATTGGCACCTCAATCGGGGGTTCGGTCCTTGGACTGGGGGCTGCTGTGATCGGCCGCGCAATTGGTGGCACGATTGGCAATATTATTGACAACGGATTGTTGGGAGGATCCGAAGCGGTTGAGCATGGGCGCGTGGATACGCTGCGTATTCAAGGCTCGGGCGAGGGGAAACCGATTGCACAGGTTTACGGGCAAATGCGGGTGGCTGGGCATGTGATTTGGTCTAGCAAATTCAAGGAAAACGTGTCGGGCGGGGGCAAAGGGTTTGGCGGGCCGAATGTGCGTGAATATTCGTATTCTATCAGCCTGGGGATCGCGCTGTGTGAGGGGGAGGTTACCCGCATCGGTCGTGTCTGGGTGGATGGAAAACGGCTGGATATGACGGGGATTAACTGGCGTCTACACGTGGGTTCAGAGATTCAGATGCCTGATCCGGCGATTGACGCCATCGAGGAAGACGCGCCGGCGTATCGCGGCACGGCTTATATCGTGTTTGAAGATCTGGACCTGACGCAATTTGGCAACCGTATTCCGCAGTTTAATTTTGAGGTGGTGCGCAGCGCGCAGGGCGGGCTGGACCAACCCGCGGATTTGATCAACGGCGTGGCGCTTATTCCGGGAACTGGTGAGTATTCTCTGGCGACTGAACCGGTGTATTACAAAGAGGGTCGTGGGGACAATCGGAGCGCAAATACTAATAATATGAGCGGGTTAGTGGATGTTCTTCAATCTTTGGAACAACTTTCAGGGGACTTGCCAAATTGTGAATCGGTGTCGTTGGTGGTTAGCTGGTTTGGCAATGACTTGCGTTGTGATACCTGTTCGATTTATCCGGCCGTTGAGCAAAATACAGTTGACGGTACACCGATGGCGTGGCGGGTTTCGGGTGTGGGGCGCGGGGCTGCGCCGCTGATTGGGCGCGACGATGAGGATCGGCCGATTTACGGCGGTACGCCTTGTGACGAATCCGTTTTGCAATCTATTGCTGAATTGAAATCCAGCGGCAAAGACATCATGTTTTACCCGTTTGTGTTGATGGATATCGCTGAGGGAAACGGGCTGACCGACCCTTATGGCGGCGCCGAACAAGCGAAATTTCCGTGGCGCGGACGTATTACCGGGGCGATTGCGCCGGGTCAGGCGGGGACGTCTGATAAAACTGCGGCGATGTTCGCCGAGGTGTCGGCGTTTTTTGGCACGGCGACAGTTGGTGATTTTTCCCCAACCGCGAATGGTGTGAATTACTCTGGCCCTGCTGAATGGTCTTACCGCCGGTTTATTCTGCATTACGCGCATTTGTGCGCGCTGGCAGGCGGAGTTGAGGCGTTTTGCATTGGCTCTGAATTGCGTGGCCTAACCACGTTACGCGACGGGGTCGACAGCTTTCCAGCTGTGGACGCGTTGATCGCATTGGCCGCGGATGTGCGCAGCATTTTGCCCGCGACAAAAATCAGCTATGCGGCTGATTGGTCAGAATATTTTGGCTATCAGCCAACTGACGGATCTGGGGATGTTCTGTTTCATCTGGATCCGTTTTGGGCTGATGACAATGTTGATTTCATTGGCATAGATAATTACATGCCGCTGTCTGATTGGCGAGATTCTGAGGGGCATTTGGATGCTGAATTCGGATCGATCTATAATCTGGATTATCTAAAAAGCAACATTGCTGGCGGCGAGAAATACGACTGGTATTACGCCACCGACGAAGCCCGAAAGCTGCAAGTGCGCAGCCCAATCACCGATGGCGCATACGGCGAAGACTGGATTTTTCGGCCAAAAGACTTGCTGAGCTGGTGGACGCGCGGGCATTCCAACCGCATTAATGGCGTACGCGTGGCGGGCTATACTGACTGGGTGCCAAAATCAAAACCGTTTTGGTTTACCGAAATTGGTTGCCCTGCCGTGGACAAAGGCACCAATCAGCCCAACGTTTTTGTCGACCCGAAATCGAGTGAGTCGGCTTTGCCGTATTTCTCAAATGGGGCCCGGGATGATTTTATGCAAATGCGGTATTTGCAGGCGCTTTATGGCTATTGGAATGACCCACTGAACAACCCGATTAGTCTGGAATATGGCGGGCCGATGGTTGAAATGTCGCGGGCCCATGTCTGGGCATGGGATGCGCGGCCTTGGCCTGACTTTCCAACGCGATTGTCTGTCTGGTCAGACGGGGATAATTTTGCCCGTGGGCACTGGATTTCAGGTCGGTCGGGCAGTGTATCGCTGGCGAGCGTGGTGCGTGAGGTTTGTGCGCGATCTAACCTTGCACATGTGAATGTGTCGGAGCTGTACGGTGCGGTGCAGGGCTTTGTGTTGAATCAAAACGAGACTGCGCGGCAGGCGTTACAGCCACTTATGCTGGCCTTTGGGTTTGAGTGTTTTGAGCGCGGTGGTGAGATGGTTTTTTGTAATCGGGACGGGGTCTCGGATGCAAAAATCACGGTGGATTGGTTGGCAATTGATGGCCATGACGCCGTGGTTAGCCTGACCCGGAATCCAGAAAGTGAAACAGCGGCGACCGTGCGGATCGGGTTTGTCGATGGTAACAATGATTACCAATCTGGCGCGGCTGAGGCGTCGTTTCCGGATGACAACGAACCGCGCGTCACGGCATCGGCTTTGCCAATTTCCCTGTCGAGCGGAACCGCGCAAGGGATTGCCAGCCGGTGGTTAGCTGAGGCGCGGATCGCGCGCGATACGCTGGAATTTTCCCTGCCGCCAAGCCAGATGAACCTTGGGGCGGGGGATGTGGTTGCGTTGGACACGCAAGGCGTTGAAGCGCGCTATCGTATTGACCGAGTTGAAGAAATGGGGGTGCGCAAGGTAAGTGCTACCCGTGTTGAACCCGGGGTTTATCGGCCTGTTGCCAATGATGATCGGAGCATTGACCCCGGCGGATTGGTGTCATCTGGGCCGGTATTCGCGCAGTTTATGGACTTGCCGTTGTTGACGGGTTCTGAGATCGCTCATGCGCCGTATTTTGCGGTCACGGCGACGCCTTGGCCGGGGGCTATGGCGGTTTATGCGGCCTCAACCGACGCGGGCTATGCGTTGGTCGGTGGTGTGGATCGGAACGCGGTGATGGGCAAAACGTTGAACGTTTTGCCCGAGGCCGATCCGGCACGGTGGAGCGGCGGCAGCTTTTCTGTGCGGTTGGACAGCGGCGCGTTGCAATCGCGCAGCATGCTTGATGTGCTGAACGGTGCCAATGTGGCTGCGATCCGTACAACGGGCGACTGGGAGGTGTTCCAGTTTCAAAATGCTGACTTGATCGCGCCGGGCGAATACCGGTTGAGCGGGTTGCTGCGGGGGCAGGCGGGGACTGACGGAATTATGCCGGATATCTGGCCGATTGGCGCTGATTTTGTGCTGCTGGACGGTGCCCCGACGCAGATGGACCTTCCGGTTAATCAGCGTGATCTGGATCGGCACTATCGCGTGGGGCCAGCCAATGCTGCCTATGACAGCGACCGGTATATGCATCTGGTTGAGGTCTTTGCTGGTGTTGGTCAACGGCCTTATCCGGTGGCGCATTTGCGCTGCGATGGCGGGGCTGATCTGGGGGTGAGCTGGGTGCGGCGTACCCGCGTTGACGGCGATAGCTGGGCTGGTTTGGACGTACCGCTGGGCGAGGAAACCGAGACGTATGCGGTCAAGGTGATCAAGGCGGGGGCGACATTGTTTGAGACCTCGGTTTCGACACCAAGCTGGACCTATTTGGCAGCGCAGCAAGTAAGCGACGGGGCGGTTGCGCCGTTTGAAATTCATGTGGCCCAGACATCAACAAGTTTTGGCAATGGCCCTTATCAAAGGATTGATATCAATGTCTAATACCTATAATTTTGCCCTGCCGCTGGTGCAGGCCGCACAAGCGCAAAAACATGTGACTGTGAATGAGGCATTGGCGCGAGTCGATGCGGTTACGCAAATGCGTTTGGTGAATATCAACGTTGTGGCGCCACCTGCCGCAACGGATGGTATGGCTTACGGTGTTGGTGTTTCGGCGATTGGTGACTGGGTCGGGCATGATGGCGAGATTGCCATCTATGCCAACGGAGGCTGGGTTTTTCTGCTGCCAAAATTTGGCTGGAAAGCCTGGAACGAGAATACTAACGTACCAATGGTTTACGACGGCGTTGATTGGCAGCCCGAGGCATTGGTGGTCTCAATCGGCGGCGCGGCGACCTTTTCGCGGATTGCCGAGCTGGACCATGTTTTGGCAAGCGCCGCAACATCCACAACCATTGATATGATCCCGCAAAACGCCGTGGTTTACGGGGTAACGGCGCGGATAATATCCGAAATCACCGGCGCTGGCGTATCAAGCTGGTCAGTTGGTGTGCCCGGGTCGCCGAGCCAATACGGTAGCGGATTAGGGCTGGCGTTGAATTCTTACGCGCACGGGCTTTCGGGATCACCGCAGGCGTATTATGGGGCAACGCCGCTTGTTATTACGGCAGACGCCGGCAGCTTTAGCGGCGGAGTGGTGCGATTAGCGGTGCATTATCTTGAACTTGGGCGACCTCGGGCCGTGTAGCCAACGCTGTGAAAGTAAGGTTTCAAGCAAAACGGGCAGGGCGATTTTAGGATCGCCCAACCCATGAAATGACAGGCCCTCAAGCCCAATCAAGGCCGCGTAAAGGATATCAGCACTGGTTTTGGCCTGTGGTTCGGCATGTCCATACGCGAGAAACAGGGCCGTTACGAAGGCTAGACGTTTGGTGTCAACCAATCTTAGGGCTTTGGCGGCGTTTGCGTCATACCTTGCCCAATCACGGATGGCAGGGTCGGCTTGGTTGCCGCCATAGTCGGCGGACCTTTCATCGGTTGAGATTTGCATCAGCAGCCTTAGTTGTGCAGCAGGATCAGCGGGATTTTTCCGCACGATATGAATGATATTGTTAGTGCCTATTTCGACCCAATGATCGAGCATTGCTGATTTGAGGGCCGGAACGTTCTTAAAGTGCCAGTAGAACGAGCCTTTGCTGACCTTAAGTGCACGGGCAATGGCTTCTGCCTTGATGGCTTGGGGACCACCTTTCGTGAGGGCGCGGAAGCTGGCTTTGATCCAGTCGGTGGCTGTGAGGGTGTTTTTCATGCCTAACCATACGGTAGCGTATTGACTCATGCAAGGCTTTCTGCAACTGCATACGCATACGTATGGTGCGCGATGGAGACGATGATGAATAAGTGGTTGCTTGC
>JAESRG010000160.1 GCA_016764785.1 Paracoccaceae bacterium | reverse complement strand
GCGGGCTGTGCGGCTTGGGCGGCCTTTACGGCAATATCCATTTCTTCGACACTGGCAAGCGGTGTGCGGGCGATAACTTCGCCAATTGCAGGGTTATAAACGTCAGCAAATCGCCCCGACGTGCCTTTGACGTGTTCGCCGTTAATATAATGGGTGAGTTCTTGCATTTGAGCCTCCAATGCTGATTTCAAACCGCATTGTAAGCGTTTGCAGCCAAGTGTGAAGTGGAAAAGTATGACCAGATGGTCAAAAGGTTTAGGTCCACGGTTTGCTTGACAGAAAGCCGCTATTGGATGCAATATTTAGGTGAACGAGAACAACAGGGAGCCAGCTATGCTAGTTAAACAGATTCTTTCCTCAAAATCTCAAAGTGGGATTTTGACCATTAAATCCGGTGATACCATTGAATTGGCGGCCGGAATTCTGTCGGAAAAACGGATCGGGGCGCTGATTGTCTCGGAAAATGGCAAATCCGTTGACGGGATTCTGTCGGAACGCGACATTGTGCGTGAAATCGGCAAAAACGGCATCGGCTGCATGTCTGATTGCGTGCGCGAGCTGATGACAAAAACCGTGGTCGCGTGCGGACCAAATGACAACGACGTTAGCCTGATGGCTAAAATGACCGACGGGCGGTTCCGCCATATGCCGGTGGTTGAAGATGGCATCTTGATCGGTGTTGTTTCAATTGGTGACGTGGTCAAGGCGCGAATTGAATCGATTGAGCAAGAAAACGCGGCGCTGACTGATATGATCCACGGTAACGTTTAGTCTTGACGTAAGCTTCATGTTGCTGTCACACTTCGCAGGTGCAGCATTCTTGGGGAGGTAACATGCGCGTAGGACTTTATCCGGGTACTTTTGACCCGTTAACTGTTGGGCATATTGATATCATCCGACGTTCGGCGGCTTTAGTTGATCGGCTGGTGATCGGCGTGGCGATAAATCGCGACAAAGGCCCGATGTTTTCACTGGAAGATCGGGTCGCCATGATCGAGGCTGAAACGGCCTCGATTGCGGTTGATACTGGCATTGAGATCATCGCGCACCCTTTTGAGAACTTGCTGATCCACTGTGCTGTAGACGTTAGCGCTGGCATTATCATCCGTGGCCTTCGGGCCGTGGCTGATTTTGAGTATGAATACCAAATGGTTGGCATGAATCGCGCGATGAATGACCAGATTGAAACCGTGTTTCTGATGGCCGAGGCCCAGCATCAGGCGGTGGCGTCCAAGCTGGTCAAAGAAATCGCTCGGCTTGGGGGGGATATTTCCAAATTTGTCACCCCTGCGGTTCAGCGCGCATTGTATAAAAAACTGGGGCGTTAGGGGTTTAATCTTTGGCTGTCGGGGCTTAGTTTACGCGCAATCGTAAACAGGAGAACCCAAGATGGCTGACATCAAAGACCCGGAAAATACCATTGTAATTGAGCTGACAGGCGGCGCTGTCACCATTGAATTGCTGCCTGATGTGGCGCCGCAACACACCGCGCGGATCAAAGAACTGACCCGCAGCGGTCACTATGACAACGTGGCATTCCATCGGGTGATCCCGGGTTTCATGGCGCAAACAGGCGATGTGGCCAACGGCAACATGGAAAATGATTTCAATATTAAGATGGCGGGCACTGGCGGTTCTGATCTCGGAAATGTTCCGGCTGAATTCTCAAGCCTGCCATTTGATCGTGGTGTGCTGGGCGCGGCGCGCAGCCAGAGCCCTGATTCTGCCAACTCGCAATTCTTTATCATGTTTGCCGAAGGGCATTTTCTGAACAACCAATACACCGTCTTTGGTCGGGTGATTGAGGGTATGGAACATGTTGATGGTATCGCAGTTGGCGAACCCCCTGCAAAGCCAGATCGCATGATCTCGGTTAAAGTTGCGGCTGATATCTGATGCGCCGGTTATTTTTGAAATCGCTGGCGGCAGCAGCTTTGGTGCTGTCGACAGGGGTTGCCGTCGCACAGGATTATGATCCTGAAAACATCCTGATGCTTGAAATCGCTGGCGAGGCCAACGGTGTTGTTCAGATTTTGTTGCGGCCAGATATCGCGCCTTTGCACGTTGAACGTATTGTCGAACTGACCCGTCGCGGGTCGTATGACGGCATTGCATTCCACCGTGTAATTGACGGTTTCATGGCACAAACTGGCGACATTGAATTTGGACTTGCGTCAGAATATCAAGGCAGCATGGCGGGCAGAGGTGGGTCTGATCTTCCGGATGTTCCCGCTGAATTCTCGGACTTGGCATTTGATGCCGGGGTGCTGGGCATGGCGCGCAGCCAGAACGTTGATTCTGCGAACTCGCAATTCTTCATCATGTTTACCCGCTATCCGTCGCTTGACGGTCAATACACCGTTTTTGGACGGGTTATTGAAGGTATGGATGTTGTGAACGCGCTTAAACGCGGAAGCCAGCGGAGCAATGGCGCTGTTGCCGAAGCGCCCGATTACATCGTGCGTGCGTGGATCGCATCTGACGAAAGCTAATATGTTTGGGCCAAACCGGCCCGAACACACCCTAATACCGAATGATGTTAGACAAACGCGATCGTAACTTCATAATTCTTGGCAATATTCGCCATGCGGTCGGGCAGTAGATTATCAGTCGCAATCGGTCAAACGGGGTCATGTTGTCAAGTTTGTGTGTTCCGAAACTACGTCCTTGAAAGCTATCCTGACAGGAAAAACGCGCAGAATCTGCCGGAGTTGCAACCCGTGCGCCGCCAATATCCATATGCAGCGCAAAATAAACGTCTTCGGCCCAGTGTCGGTCGTCAGAATTGAATCTGGCAAGGCAATCCACGCTTTTACGCCAGTCTCGCAGGCTTAGACCACCGTTCCCGCCATGGATTCGCATTCCGTTATAGCGTTCGGTATTCCAGCCTGATCCGATATAGTCGAACTCCATAAAGTCGGATATTTTATGAGGAGATAAGGGGCATAGGACTGAATCGGTTTGGAAAAACAAAATCTTTTCACGTCCTATCAAATGATCCCAAAACCTGCGGCTAGTGACTAAATGATTGTAATCATAATAATAAAAATTATCGGCTTCAATTTGCGACAGCACTAGGTGCCCTGCATCGATCAAAGGTTTGAGCGATGAGTTAAGGATAAATTGCAGGTTTCCGGGGCCATGAAAAAGCTGAATCGGAATGCCAAGTCGCCGATGGATTTGTTTGACTGCAAACACCAGATTAAAATGGCGGCGGGTCTCAAGAATAACACCAATAAGTGGGGCGTCAGTTGGCGGGGTGGCTTGGTTGGTCAGTGCAATTTCGGTCACCTCGCCCTCATATCGGGCACGTCTTGGAAAAAGTGCATAGAATTCAGCCAGATGCTGTCCCCGAATGTCCGTAGGAGCAATGCCTTTTGCTCCGAAACCATCGCGTATTTGTTGCGGATGCGTGGTAAGATACTTCGTCAATTGTTTTTCTTTCAGTGGGATTAACCCGTCTATTATACGACACTTTTTGGTTGAGGAAACCTGTTGATTTAGATTTGTGTGCCTCAACCTAGGTCAACTCCACGTGACATAGGCTAGCGGCAGCGCGTAATTTGTCGCAACCTGTCTGCAACAGTGAATCGGGAGGTTTCGATGTTCAAATATCTGGCAATCATGGTTCTTATGGTGAGTAGCTGGCTGCCCGCAGCCGCGCAGGTCGCGTTTTGGGAAAACGAGTGGCCGATCACGGATTTCACTAAGACCTCGGTCAATTTCAGTGAGGTTATGTCAGGTGGGCCGCCTAAAGACGGCATTCCCGCATTAGCATCAGTTGATTTTATCACGGTCGGCGAGGCAGATATCCCGGGGCGTGAACCGGTGATTGCCGTTGAAATAGACGGTGAGCTGCCGCGCGCCTATCCGCTGCGCTATCTGACATGGCACGAGATCGCCAACGATGTGATTGGCGGCGTTCCGGTCGCGGTGACGTTCTGCCCACTGTGCAATTCAGGCATCGTGTTTGATCGACGTAAAAACGGGCAGATTTTAACTTTCGGCGTAACGGGCAAGTTGCGGTTTTCCGACATGATTATGTTTGACCGTGAGACCGAAAGCTGGTGGCAGCAATTCACCGGCGAGGCGATTGTCGGTGAATTGCTGGGCGATCAGCTGGCAGTGGTGATCAGCTGGACTGAATCAATGGAAGAATTTGCCATGCGTAACCCTGACGGACTGGTGATGGCCGAACCAACCGGCGTTTCGCGGCCCTATGGGCAAAACCCTTACAACCGATACGATTCGTCCGCGCGACCGTTTCTATATAGCGGCGAGGAGCCACCCTTTGGGATTGAACCATTGTCACGTGTGGTGCGTGTCGGCGGTCGGGCTTGGCCGTTGGCGCGGTTGGCTGATGTCGAAACGCTTGAGGAAGCGGGGCTGAAAATTGTTTGGGCCAGCGGCATGGCCTCAGCGCTTGATACCCGTCAAATCGCGCGGGGGCGTAATATTGGCAGTATTCGCGTATATGATACCGACGGCTTACCCGTCGAACATGAAGTGGTTTTTGCCTTTGCGTTTCACGCATTTACGCCTGATGGCGAGTGGATGTTGGGCGAATAACTAAAAAGGGGCGGCGAGCAGGTCTTCGGAGTAGGTTCTGAATTCTGAGGCGTCCACACTGCCGTAGCTGAGGTTAACCGAGCCAGAGAGACCTTGGACTGATACCTGGCCCGCAAGAAGGGCGACCATATGCTGTTTACGTTCAAAAATTACCTCAGAGGTTGTGAGGTCGCGCTTTTTAGAACAACTAGCGACGGTCATGCCCATTGATACCCTGTTAACAAGGGGAAGCGCGTCAAAACGCCTTGCGCATGGTCACTGTAGCATTGACTTCATCAACATACGGCGGCTTCTTGCCCCTGTTATCACTTTAAGGTTCAGCACGGCAGCGTCCCTCAGCAATCAAGCGTTGCGTTGGCGATTGCTCAGGAATCCTGCGGCGCCGATCTGGAAGAAATAGGCCATCATAATCGGCAAGATGAATGTCGCGCCAAAAGTGCCAACGCTGAATACTGCCAATATCAACGCCAGCGTGATATAGCGCGTGGCGATGTGCCAGAACACAGCTTTGCCAGTCGGAGACCGGTCGGTCAGCAGGATCGCTGCGGCGATGGTCACGGCGTAAAACGCTGATGTGGCGATTAGGCTGGTAATGAACTCGGTCATGGAAACGCCAAACAGCAGTTGTGACGTGGACAGAGCAAACAGATAAAACACGATGCCAAACATTGTGGCTTTTGAGATCAACTGCTGATGTTTGCCGGTAAAGCTGATGACGCCGGGTAGAAACGCCCACGCGATGCGGCTTAAAATAAACGGAATAACAATCAAAATCATGAATGGCGCAAAAGGTTTTACCTGTTTTCCGGCCTCAAGTCCCGCCACCGATGTTAGGTCCGGTACCGGAAACCAGCCGCCTGCAACGGTTTGAAACTGGCCGAAAATCAGGGTGATTGGCAGCAATAGCGCCAAGTTCAGCATGAACAGCACAAACCCCAATTTTACATTCGCCCCGCTTTGTTTAATCCACATCATCACCATGCCGCCCCCCGGCAGCAAGGCCAGTAGGAACAGGGCGGCGGCAATGCCGATGTCTTGACTTAGATAGCCAATGCCAAGCGCGGCGGATGTTAGCAATATGAAATTTATGAACAGGTTTTTGCCAACACTGCCAAGGTTGGTTTTTATGACGCCAAGATCACTGATATTGAACTTGAACTTGAACAAGCTGGGCGTGACCAAAAACACCCCCGCAACCAAACAGACAGCAGACGAAAACGTGAATCCACCGGTCAAATAGCCAAGGCCAAGTCCGGCAGCCATCGCGGCAACAATTAATGCAATCTGTTTCATTTCAATGTCCCTATAAGTGTGTTGGCTCTCACTTATAGGGCGCACCCGATGTTTCAATTGAAAACGGGTGCGATATATTCACATTATTGCAAGTGCTAGGCTAGTTTCACCAGTGCATGGCGTTTTTTACCGGCCGAAAGTTTGACCGAATCCGCGAGCATGTCGGTTGAAACCATGGTACCGGCATTTGTGACGGCTTCGTCGTTCAGCTTGGCACCGCCCTCGGCGATCAGCCGTTTGGCGTCTTTGCCAGACTTTGACAGGCCGGTTTTGACAAACAATTGCACGATGCTGATGGTGCCGTCGTTCAGGTCGTCGGCTGACAAAGTAATGGTCGGTAATTCTGACCCAACGCCGCCTTTTTCAAACACGTCACGCGCTGTGGCTTGGGCGGCGGCGGCGGCTTTTGCGCCGTGGGCCAAAGTGGTCACGGCGTCAGCCAAAATGACTTTTGCATCGTTGATGTCGGAGCCTTCAAGCGCACCAAGGCGATCACATTCATCAATCGGCAGCTCGGTGTACAGTTTCAGGAACCGACCGACGTCTGCGTCGGTGGTGTTGCGCCAGAACTGCCAAAATTCGTAAGGCGAGCACATGTCAGCATTCAGCCACACCGCGCCGTTCAGGCTTTTGCCCATTTTCTTGCCATCCGAGGTGGTCAGCAGTTTGGATGTCAGCCCGTAAACCGAAACCTTGGAAACCCGGCGGGTCAGGTCGATGCCGTTAACAATGTTGCCCCACTGATCAGAGCCGCCCATCTGCAACAGGCAACCGTGCCGTTGGCTTAATTCAAGGAAATCATAGGCTTGAAGTATCATATAGTTGAATTCAAGAAAGCTGAGCGATTGTTCACGATCAATGCGTGATTTAACGCTTTCAAACGATAGCATCCGGTTTACCGAGAAATACCGACCAATATCGCGCAGAAAATCGAGGTAGTTCAGGTTGTCCAGCCATTCGGCATTGTTCAACATTTTGGCATCGGTTGGGCCGTCGCCAAAGGTCACATAGTTGCTGAAAACCTGACGAATGCCATCGATATTGGCATTAATCTGTTCTGGTCCAAGCAACGGCCGTTCATCGGCACGAAAAGACGGATCACCCACTTTAGTGGTGCCGCCACCCATCAAAACCAACGGCTGATGCCCGGTTTTTTGCAACCAGCGAAACATCATGATCTGGATCAGCGACCCAACATGCAGCGATGCGGCGGTGGCATCAAACCCGATATAAGCCGGCACGATTCCTGCCATCAAGGCGTCGTCTAGCCTTTCAAGATCAGTGCAATCCTGCACGAATCCGCGGGCCTGCATGATTTGCAGGAACTCGGATTTTGGTTTATAAGTCATTGATTTATCCAACTAATTTTGGTTTAGATAGGTGGGTGCAAGCACCCACCTATTTTACCGTGTAGTTTCAGTCATGCGACGGCGCACATAGGTATCAACTGATCCGATCATTTCGTCCATGCCGGGGTCAAAGAAGTGGCTTCCACCTTCCACAGTTTGGTGGGTAATGGTGATGCCTTTTTGCAGTTTCAGCTTGTCCGACAGCTCAATCACATCAGCCTGCGGGACCACGCGGTCGGCAGACCCGTTGATGATTAGGCCGGATGCGGGGCAGGGTGCCAAGAAACTGAAATCATGCATGTTTGCCGTCGGAGACACCGAAATGAATCCGGTGATTTCAGGGCGGCGCATTAGCAATTGCATGCCGATCCATGCGCCAAATGAAAACCCGGCGACCCAGCAAAATTTTGCGCTTGGGTTGCGTGATTGCAGATAATC
>JAESRG010000159.1 GCA_016764785.1 Paracoccaceae bacterium | reverse complement strand
GGATGTTATCCTAGCCGCCGTTTAAAAATTCTATTCGACTGAGACTTCAGTCAAATTAATCTTATACCAGCGCAAGCTGCGATGCAGATTCTTTGCCGTTACGACCGGTTTCCAGTTCGTAAGTTACTTTCTGGTTGTCATCCAAACCGGAAAGACCAGCCTGCTCAACTGCAGAAATGTGTACAAACACATCGTTGCCGCCATTTTCTGGCTGAATGAAGCCGAAGCCTTTTGAAGGGTTAAACCATTTTACGGTGCCGTTAGCCATCCGAGTATCTCCTAATAAATGCCACCCGCAAAATGCGATGGCTTTGGTGCAGTGTGATCTTAATCAGAAATCAACGAACTGCGTAAGGAGTCGGAAACCTCGGTGAAAGAATACTTCACGGAACGTACATAGGATCAAAGTGCCGTGGATACAAGGTGTGAAAAATATTAATTTGGGCTGTCAGCCAAAACGCCTGAGTTCGTTAACATTTGACTATGCTGTCCAGGCTTGGCCCCAAACAGCTATTTAGCTGTGCATCCTTGGGGCATCTATTTATGTCCGTACCATTCCATCGCTCCTCTTGAGCTAGAAGATCAGTGAAGGCGACTTAGCCTATTTACCCCATGGGCTTTAGAGGCAACTCAATATTTGACACAAATTACGTAAATACCGAGATAGCTGAGGTTGTCTGAAGCAAAGCGGTGCGATAGGATCACTTTTATGAAAAATATCCCCCAAAAAAACTCAGATGATGCTCTTGTTCAGGAATTCCTGAACAAAGGTGGAAAAATTAGTATTGGCAAAACCAAACCCATGCCAGCCGAGCTAGGCATTAGCAAAAATGTTTGGAACAACAAGTTGACCAAAGAAGAGAAGATTGCGCGCGACAAGAAGTGATTTTGTGCGGCATTTGTGTTCTAAACGTGCCTAAATCTGCCCGTCTTTGACACAAAGTTACATATCCCCCCAGGGGTGTTTTTCTACGTCCGTCCAAGACTGACCCCGCGCTGCACCGACCATCCAACCTTCTGTGGCACTTTAAACGTCAAAGCTGCGGTCACTGAATTCTCAGATAGTTCGCTCGTTGCTATCTCCGCAATTTCGCAAAAAATTCCTGAAAGTAACGACTTGGAAAATGCTGCACAAACCCCTTTTTAGAGGCGGATCACAAGGCAGGGTTGGGAGAGAGTGTCTAAGCCCGTTTCCACCCACCCGGTGTGTATCATGCAGGCACCTATTGGCGAGAAGACGCCGGGATCGTCACATTCAAATACATAAACGGCGTCTACAACCTATGCCGCAAACACTCGGCGTTAGGCTGAAAACCCCCTTGGCTGTCGAAATAAAGGCCGCTTAAATGAGAACCTGGAGCGGCATTAAACCGTGACAGGTCCAGTGTTGTCCGTACCTGCCAGTGGCATTACATACCTCCAGATATTTTGCACTATTTTACGAAAAGCGTGTTTTAGTTTCCATTTCTTTGCTCCAAAAATTTGCGACAGGCACGAAATTTGGGATCAACGGTCTGTTAAAAAATTATCTCATATGCTTTTTTGCCAATTTTGTAGGTGTCATAGCCTTTGTCCACGATGTCCAATGCCCGTCCATAAACCTGACCAGCCGGCGTCACCTTAGCGCCATTTTTGAGTGCTTTAATCCCATTTGAAATAATGCCCTCGATATCCCCTTCCGCAACACTGTCCTTCAGATTCAAAAGACTGTCACCAAAATTATAGATATCTTCAAATGGGCCCCCTACCTCTTTGGCAAGTTGATCGAGTACATCTTTGCCAACGGTTTTAAGTAACTCGCGGCCTTTGTCCTCAAGATAATCAAGAATGCCGTCGTCTTCTGCCTCTTCAACGGCCGCCGCTAATGCAGCCGCAGTTATCAATTCAAGAATGTCTTCGATTTCGGTGCGGAGCGTTCCAGCATCTTCATAGGCTTTCACATACTTGTCGTCGTCCGCTAACGCGACAACCTTTTCGTACATTCCCGGTAGCTGTTTGACACGAAGTATAAGCGCCACATCAAAATAGTCTACGCTTGCATCTTTGGCTTTATCGTAGCGACGTTGCAGCCCGGACATACGTTCGTCATATTTGGCTTTTTCAGCCACCTGTTTTTGTTCAAGAACGTCTTCGGCATCGTTATGGGCTTTCAAGGCAGTATCAACATCTGGGGCCAAATCCATGGCTGAAATATAATCCCGACGACCAGCCGCAGCCTCCATTTCTTTCAGGGCTTTTTCAGCGTCGCTCCTCTGATCCTTCAGGCTTTCTGCGAAGGGTGAATCTTTCAGCGCGCCGACTTTGGTTTTCAGCGGATCATGGCGTCCGTCATATTCAGCATTATGTTCACCCTCGGTTTTAAGGGCTTCGTCAACTTCATCCATCGCGGCTTTGAATAATTTCAGGTCGGCCATCGCTTCCGAAAACTTGGTGTCTTCGGCATTTTCGATCATATCTCCCATAAAGCCCTTGGCATCGCCGTAATGGGATCCGGCTTTGGCTTTTGCTTCGTCTTCAGAGAATGCCTTAAAGCGCGTTATCGCAGGGCCAGAGGCCGCAGTGTAAGCTGCAAACGCATTGGTCAGGACTTGCCATTTGCCATCAAAATCTTTGACTTTCGTATCAAGTTTGCCAAGTAATTCGATTGCCGTTTCATAATTTTCGCCGGCAGCGTCATCCATTGAGGTCCAGTCATCCTCAAGGTCATCATAAATATCTGTCAATTTGTCCGGGTATTCTTTGGACCTTGTTTTAGCCCTGTCCAAATATTCCCGGGTGCGGTTTTTCAAGGAATTGTATTTATCGCCGACGTTAATGATGTTTTGAATCTTAAGGAAAAAGGCAGCGATTTTATCGCTCACGACCTTGCCTTGCTTGATCCCTTCCTCAAACTTATCGTTGTCGCCCAAGTCTTTCATTTTAGTGAAAGCCTCGGCAACGGCTTTGGCGCAGGCAACGATTTCTGCTTTCTTATTCTTATCATTCGCAATGACTTTTACGTCAGATTCCAGATCAGAAACACTGTCGTTAAACGCTCTTTTAAGACCAATCAATTGCTGGTTGGTATTTTCAATTATCGTCAGGTTTTCTTCAACAATTTTAAGCGCCTTCAGTGCGATAATAATCTCACCCGTGTTGGCTTTCACTTGTAATTTTTCGAATTCGTTAACTGCGTCTTTCTTGAGCTTTTCCAGCGTTTTGAATTTGTACTGGTCAAATTTGTCAAATCGCTCTTGGGCAAGACCACGGCGACGTATGTATTCCTCACACTTGGCCTCTTGTCTAATAAAATCATCGATCAGATCTAAGGCATTGTTCAGACGGTTATACGCATCGGCAAAAAATGTTTGCTTTGCTTTCTCCACAAACTGATCACTCAATTTGATAATGGCGTCACCTTTGCCCTTAAGCTCCGGAAAAGTGCATGTCGCGACAATTTTTAAGTCAGCCGCTATGGCGGAAAACGCGGTTTCATACTGAATTCGCAGCTTTTCCTGCTCATCAATCAAAACATCAAGCGCATCCAGTTTGATGAACAAGCCATCCATTAGGTCTACGGCCAGTGGATATTCCAGTGCGACCGCCTCTGTTTCCATGCTCTCACGGTCAGTTTTAATCTCGCCAAATTGCGTTTCTAAATCGGCGTATTTTTTGGCCAAAACCGTTTCGATCCGAGTGATAAGACCCGCTACTTCCGCATTATAATAATTACGTTTATTGTTCAGTTCTTCCAATAGATCTTCGCTTTTACGCATCTCTGTTACCAAATTATTCATTTGGTTTACTGCCGCTGAAAAGTCACCATCTAGCGCGTCGGCTTTCATCGTATCGAACAAAGCAATCATCGTTACGGCATTTTCGTCAAGTTGCGGAAATTCACAGGTCGACAAAGCCGTATAGCGTTCAGTGATCGGGCCGATCTGTCCTTTATACAGGGTCTCATCCTGTTCAATGATCGGCAATTGGGCAAAGTACTGATCTAGTTTCGGCTTAAGTACATTCAATGTCTCAATGGCCTCGGCGTATTTTAGCGCTCCGGCTTCGCCTTTGGCCTGTTCATGATCCGACGTGATCTCCAGTGACAGTGTTTCGAGCGGCCCATAATTTGACACCGCCGCCCCATAGATGCGTGGCTCCATTTCGGCCAGCATCTCAAGATAGGCATTTTTGCCAATCGCGATATCCAACGCAGCGTTGTATGCGTCAAGTGCAAGGATCAGAGCATCCAGCTCAAGCAACGCGGTCTCATACTTATCAATTGCCGCCGCCGCATCCATACGAGCCCTGACCTGCGCAATTTTCGCCTGAAAGGGATCCAGCTCTGCAAATCTGCACATACTTGCATCAAGCAATTCGGGCCGCAACGTGTCCAAGCGTTCCTCATATAGTGCTTTATCGGCTTCGAGTTTGGCAAAATCTGTCTCAAAAGTCACCAAATTGGCGCTCAGAACTTTCAACATTTCCAAGGCGGAATCATAGTCAACCAGCTTAACAAAGCCGAGTATCCGAGCCTCCATGTCGAACATGCCCAGCGTCATTCCCAAAAGATTTTGATAAATACACGTTTTTGCATCTGCTAACCGCTGCTGCATGCCGTTATACAACTCATCAAATTCTGCTTTCACATCCGATAACCGGTTAATTTCGGTTATGAGTAACAGAAGTTCTTTCAAGCAAAGATCAATGAGTTCATTGGCTGCCACATATTCAAATTTTTCCGCCTGTTCCGTCGCATCTGCAGCGCGGCCAGTAAGCTGAGAAACACCCGAGATGACCATCTCACTTTGCATTGGTGACGCCGCGACTTCCGCCAAATTTATTTCAGCCCGAACGAAACTGTCGTCAAAGTCGACTTTAGCGTCGGATTGAATCTGGTATTCGTCATAAAAGGGTTTGATCGCGGTTTTTGCTTTTTCTAAAAGCTCAATCGCGTCAAGCCAACGCTGGTCCTCGACTGTCCGTTCAATCTCGGCGGCATCAGGTTCAATCTGTGCAACATCGGGTTTGCCCCAGTTTTGCAGGTCAGAAAGGTGATCCTTAAAGGTCGTGTAGCTGCCTTCATTGCTCTGCCACTTGGCTTTATTTCGGGCAAACTCGTCCTTCAATTCCTGAATAACGTCCTGAACCGTTTTGATTTGCCGCGCCACAAAGGAGATTTCCTTTTTTTCCTCGGCGTCTATAAAATTGTCAGCGTTCGCCTCGGCATAAATTTGTGCAGCCAATTTTTTGAACTGAACCACCTTTTTCTCGGCATTTCCGATTTTCTCCAGAATCTTGTTCATGAGTAAATCCTCAAATATAATTTCTAAAATTAGACAAAGCCTGCTCAGCGCAATTCGTTCAACAACGAATCGAGTCTCTTTTTCATTTCGGAAATCCGCGATAATCGCGCAGTTTTTTCCGGGGAACTGGTGGCGTCTTTGACCAGGCGCTCCAAATCTTCCATGGATATTTGCGCGCTCGCAAAATCCTCAGATGCAATGGATTTTGCAAAGCCCTGAGCCTTTTCGCGCGCCTCTTTACCCGGTCCTGATGAGCCGGCTTTTAGAATTCGGCCTAGATCGTTTTTTATGGCTGCGAATCGCTTAACTAGTCCGCTTCTAAGGGCTTTTGGATCAGCCTCTTCGCTTGGCGTTGCGGTTTCGCGTGCGCGGGTTTCTTGTTCTTCACCAGATGTTTCAGAATTACCTTGTTCGGTTTCATCTTCGGTTTGTTCAGTATTCTGATCACCCAATTCATCAATATGACTTTCCATCGTATCAAGGAAACGGCTGGATTCGTCCCATTCATTATGCGCAATTGCGAAATTGAAGGCGCGTTCTGCGGCCGCCACAGCATCGGCGACCTCGCTGTTCTCACCTTTTTTGACCCGCTCCAACCCAGATCTGAGCGCGGCCAAACGATCGACCAAAGGTGATTTTTTTGCCACCAACCCGGCGTAATCGACCAGTACCGATTCAATCCGGCTCATGGTGTCGATTGCCCGGTCGTATTTGCCATCCTCCATCAAGCTTTGATGAATGCGCATCACGTCAACCAGCGAGCTGTACATAGCGTTTTCGGTGTCCGCCAAAAGTGCATCAACTTGACTTTGTACCGAGGCCAACCGATCGTTCAATATCTGACGTTCGGGGTTTTCTTCTTCCTCGCTGGTCTCGAATTCAGCGGTATCTTCGGTCGCAGCTTCGGCATCTTCCTGTTCTACATTTTCTTGAGTTTCAGTATTTGAAGCTCTTTCTGACTCATCGTTGCTTTCGGGTTCACCTTCCGAGAGACCATCGATTTGTAACTGTATTTTGTCCAGAAATATCGGCGCGCCATCCCATTCATTGTGGGAAATGGCATAATCAAACCCACGTATCGCCGTTGCGACTTCGTCAGCGATCACACTGTCACTGCCTTTTTTGATCTTTTCTATATCAGCGCTCATCGCCTCCATGCGATCAACTAACGGCTGCTTCTTTGCCAACAAACCGGCATAATCTTCCAGCGCAATTTCGATCCGCCGCAAGGTATCAGCAGCGTTGTCGTAATTCTCTTCTTCCATAACCCGCGTGTGCGTGCGCACGCTGTCGACCAGCTCATCATGCATAACACTGTCGGTGTCTGCCCTCAGTGTATCGATTTGTTTTTGCACAGCCGCAAGCCCGTCTTCGAGACGTTTACGGGGGTCATCGCTTGCTGTGCTTTCTGTTTTTTCCGTGTCGTCAGTCGTATCGCTTGGTGAGGTTTTCTGTTCCTCGGTCACTTCCTCCACATTGGGACTAACGGTGGTTTCGACGCTTTCCTCAGCGGTTTCAGACTCGTCAGTAGCCTTTTTACCTTCTTCCGGTTCCTTGATTTCCAGCCGGAATTTCAGTCCCCGTTCCGAGAAAAATTTCTTGGTTATTTTGGTCAGGCTGCCAGGGACTTTGTCATTGACCGGGTCAAGAATAATGACCTGCCCGTCCATCGTCATCGTCCCCCAAGCACCTTTGGCCATACCGCCGGCCTTTTTGGCTTGTTTGAACAGAATATCTGGGGATTTTTTGATATGTGCTTCGATCACGACGCCTTCTTTTGCGATCAATATAGCGCAATTGTGCTGTTTCTTTTTTACTTTGGCGAAAAGAGCTTTTAGTTCCTCACCCTCTTTTTTCAATTCTGCCGGGCTCGCATTTGCCATGCTTGAATCCAATTCTATAAATCAAAATTAATATACCAGATGCAAAATTCATCCAGCAGTCTAAGCAAAATTATGTAATATAATGGCTATTATCATGGTTTTTTTGACTGCACTGTCAAGTAGCACCGTTCAAATCTGATGTTTCGCATTAACGGCATTTCTTAGCGTGATAACAAAATGTCCCCACACCGCGAACTGACGTTACTAAGATATGTCGGCCTATTATCACAGGCAGACGATCTGGTCGACGCGAGCCATCTACGATACCAGCCAATCTTGTATCTTGATGTATCGTGTGACCTGCTACTAAGAATTTCCTCCACTTTAAACTAGAGCCTGGCCCAAACCTGGGCTACCTGGGGCTAGGTTCTTCCACCATCGATCAGTTTGGTGGGCTGGTTTTACCGTCTGATTTCAAAACATAATCAGAGTGAAGTGGTCCTGCAAAATCGGACAGTCAGTTAAGGTGTATTCCAACCTAATGAAGGAATACAGAAATGACGAAGAGACGGAAGTTTTCAGACCA
>JAESRG010000158.1 GCA_016764785.1 Paracoccaceae bacterium | reverse complement strand
GCCAGAAACAGCAATAACACCGGCGGCAAAGTCTTTAGTATAACCAATCTGGTGCATGCCCGCGATCACTATGGACCCAATCGCCACGACGGTTGCGGGGGAAGACCCCGACAAAGCTGCAAACATCATACAGGCCAAAACACCCGCAATTGCCAAGCCGCCAGACAGATGTCCGACCAGCGCAATGGCAAACCGAATGATACGTCGGGCCACCCCGCCAGTGGACATAAAGGTCGAGGCCAGAATGAAAAACGGAATTGCCAGCAGGGTTGAATGCGCAAACATCGCCTGAAACATGGTTTGACCAACCGAGGCCAGTGAGGCATCTGAATAAATCAGTTGAAAAACAATAGAGCTAAGCCCCAGCGAAATCGCAATCGGGACGCCCAGTAATAGCAAGCCAATGACCATGCCAAAAAGAACAATGATTTCCATGGTCTACTCCTCCCGCGCGGCTTTTGCAGCCACTTCTTTGACGTCGTCTTCAGCCTCGTGCGAGACAATCAGCGTTTCGCGCGTGCCGCGTGCAAGCTGCATAAATGCCTGAACAAGCCGGAACAGCAGCAAAGCCGTGCCAATCGGCAAAATTGTATACGGAAGAAAACGTGGAATTTTATTATATGCCTCGCCCTCATTGATCATCGGTTCAATAAAGCGCAGCCACTCGAACATTTTGATGCGGTCCATCTCATACCAACTGCGGTAACTCGTGGGCTTCATTTCTTCAAATCCGGTGGGAAACCAGTGGCCGGTGGTGGCGGGAAGGTTGGCAAAATTGGCATAATAGTCATATCCGCCTTTTAGCAAAAGCATGGCATAGACAATTGAAAGAGCGGTGGCGACCAGCGCCAGTTTTCTTCGCCCGCGCGCTGAAAACAGATTGGTAACTGAATCGACACCCAGATGGGCCGTGATTTTTACGCAATAGGCCATCCCGAACAGGACCAGCCATGCAAACAGAATGCTGGTGGCCTCTAGCCCCCATTGCAAGCCGCCGGGCAGGCCCAAATAGTCTAGCCATACGCGGCCAGTTTCTTGTTTCGAGGCAAAGCGTAACACAACATTTACAAAAGTAATCATCGTCATCGCCCCGAGAATCAAGGCAATGACGGTTTCTTCCAACTTGTCGGTATATCGCCCGATCCCGCTGCTTTGGCTGCTTGATGACATGGCAATACCCCCGCTGAAAAAGTTCCGGCCCCGTTTTCGGGGCCGGAGATTGTTTTAGTAATTTGCGTTAATTGCCTGCGCTGCGGCGATGTTTTCAGCGCCTACGTCGCCTTCAAACTGTGCCCAAACTGGCATCATTGCATCAACCCAAACCTGACGCTGTTCAGGCGTCAAGGTGCGGATAATGCCGCCAGCGGTGATGATGTCTTGCTTGGCTTGCTCGTTCACAGCGGTGGCTTCAGCGTTCCGCAGAATGGTGACTTCGTGCAGAATGGTCAGAAACTGGTCGCGAACCTCTGGCTCAAGGCTGTCCAGCCACTCGGTTGAGGTCACAACAAGGTAATCAATGATGCCGTGGTTGGTTTCGGTGATTCCGTCCTGAACCTCAAAGAATTTCTTGCCATAGATATTCGACCATGTGTTTTCCTGCCCGTCAACCACGCCGGTTTGCAGCGCGCCATACACTTCGGAAAAGGACATAGGCTGTGGGTTGGCGCCAATGGCTTCCATTTGCGCAACCAGAACGTCAGATGTCTGAACGCGAAAGATCAGACCTTCGGCATCGGAAGGTGAGATCAGCGGCACGTTGGCCGAGAAATTCTTCATGCCGTTATGCCAGAAATCCAGCCCCATCAGCCCGCGACGCGCCATTGAGCCCATCATTGCCTGGCCAGCATCGGACAGCTGGAACTCATCAACCGCGTCGATGTTCACAAACATGAACGGCAGATCGAAAATGCGGAACTGGCGAGTGAAGGCCTCAAACTTGGACAAGCTGGGCGCAGCAAGCTGAACGTTGCCTTGCAGCAAAGCTTCAAGAACCTGATTATCATCATAGAGCGTGGAGTTCGGATAAACCTCCATACAAGCGATGCCATCCATCTCGGCATTGATGCGTTCGGCCAGTAACGTAGCGGCGATACCTTTGGGGTGGCGGTCAGTGTTGGTAACATGGGCAAATTTGATGACAATTTCGCCTTCGTCGCAATTCGCAAATGCGGTATTTGCCGACAGGCTTGTTGCCGCGATAATCGCGGCCATTGTTAGAAAACGCATGTTGTTCCTCCCAGAACTTGGACTGGCCACTGTAAAACGCGGCGCTGATGCCATTAAAACACGGTTTCGTCGAATGGGAAGGAAAATATTGGTTTAGGCTAGAGCCTGCGTCTTTATGCTACTGATGCTTGCCAGTTTGCGCTGGATTTCTAGCATCATGGTCTCAGGATTGCCGCTTAAGATAAATCCGTTGGGTGCGTTTTTGACAGCTTCCGCCTGCGCGCCCAGATCAAATGTGAAAACCGGCAAGCCGGTCGCCAGAACTTCATGTGTTGTATAGGAAAATGTCTCGGGCCAAACCGAGGGAATCAGCCAGCAGTTAATCTGGTTGGCGGCAACGATCTGCCCAAGATCGTCGAGTTTATAAGTTCCCGTCACCCTGATTTTGGGATGTCGATATGTCGGGTCTATATTTCCAACCACGATCAACTGATGGCCGGCAATGTTTTCTGCAGCCTGTTTTAGAAAGCCGGCACCTTTGCAGTGACCGATGTCGCCCAATACCCCAACGATGGGCGCTTGACCCGCTGTCGAGACGAGCTTGCCCGGCTTTTGAAAATCTTGATGCGGAATAACGGTCACAAGATGTTTGAATTGCGGATAGGCGCGTTCAAAAATAATACGGCTGCTGTCCGAGAATGCTTCTACACGATTGGCATGAGACAGGACGTCCCGCCAAATTGCGCGCCACTGTTGAATGCTTTCAGGGCGTTGCCCAATGGCCACTTTCTTGTTTGCATAACATTTTACGCAAGTTTCAAGATTGGGAATTGCGCAATATTTATTGTTGGAATCCATCAGGTTATACGACGGGCACAGTGGCAGAAAATCGTGTAACTGGATGCAAAGACTATCTTTCACGGGATCAAGCATCGCACAGATGCTTTGCATGAAAGCTGCGGGGTTCCGGTATCCGACAATGCAGGTATAGATGAACTTACGATGCCGCAGCGTGGCCAACAGTTCCGCGAGCTCAGACATATCTGTAAAACATCCTGCATTCACGCCAGCAGCGGTATGCAATTCCAAAACATACTGGTTCGAGGCCACGTCATCGCGGATCACGATAGCCCCCTGACCGGTTTTTAACCCGGACTGGATACGGTGGCGCAAATACTTCTCGGTGCCTCCACCCATGTTATGAGTTAGAAATATCGGCGTTTCACCACCAGTATCCAAGGTTGCTATCCCAAGCGCGAGACGGGTTGAGCGCAACGGATCATGGTTGATAAAATCCTGAACCAGCTGATGGTAGCGGGGATAAAGTCGCGAGATTACAGCACTGTTTTTGGCCAATTTTGCCTGCTTTTCGCCGCCAAAAGATTCGCCGCCAACATGATGGACAAACAAGTTGGTAACCGCGACATGCCGGCCGCCGATGGCAGTCGATTTCTGGCACCAGTCGACCTCCTCGCCGTACCCTTTGCCAAAACGGCGGTCCAGCTCTGGCACTTTGGCAAGGAAGGTTTTATTCATCGCCATACAAAAACCGATGCCGGTTGGCACGCCGACATAGGGATGGGTGCCGTTCAACTTTTGTGCCGTTGCGTCTATCAAGTCCAGCGCGCCGTTTTCCAGCGGATTGTCGCGGCAAATGATCGGCACTGACAAGATTGCCGCGTTGTTTGACAGGGGCGTGGCGCTGGCGATCTGCGGATCTTGGAGAATTGGAAACATCAGCCGTGGCAGCCAACCTTGTGGAACCATCGCATCACTGTTCAATAAGATGACGTGCCTGCCGGTTGCACCTGCCAAACCCCGATTAACCGAGCCGATGAATCCAAGGTTTTTGTCATTCTCCAGCACGGTGACCGACGTCCCTTGTTCAGCCGACCATGCTTTAAGCCAGGGCCGGACCTTGGGGTCGGTCGAGCAATCTTCGACAATTATCAGGTCATATGGGGGTGCAGTGTGGGTAATGACCCGCGCCAGACATTCCTGAAGCAGGTTCAAGGCATTGAAAACCGGAAGGATTATGACAACGCTATCGGTCACGGGGGATTCTAGCGCCGGTTGGCTGTAAAATATCGACATGTCGATGGGTTTTGGCGTTGAAGGTACAGCGGCGGATTTGAAAGCCCGCTCCAAAACGCCTGCGGAAATTTTATTACCAAACAGAATAAACCTCAGAATATGCGTCGGGTATTTGACTAATATTCCGAGCAAAAAACCCAAGGTCACGATCAGCCCGCGGCAACAGTCAAATGTACTAAACAGCCGAATATCTGTGGGCTTCCGACCCTCGGACTGAACGAATATCCGGGTTGTTAGCGGCATGCAGACACTGAATCCGGGTGGAGTGTCGGCACAGAGGTCCCGCGCTGTGGTCACATCTTCCCGACAGATATTCCGTTTTAAGGGGATGTGATAGCCGTGTGTTATAATTTTTTGCGCGGTGCCCGTATACCAACCCTGAATACGTGTCTGTGCCTCGAAAACATCAATGTTTTCAATGAAACCGTCCTCTATCCGAAGAGATGGTCCGTGTCGTTTCAAACTGGCCAGAAACCGGTTGCGTATGATATAAAGGGCATCGCGGAGTCTTGGCATTATGACGACCTGTCTGATTCAGAAAATGATGAACTGTTGTCTGGAATATTGACTGAAACACTTGCCGAACGTTCTTATGCCCCAAGCGTTAACAATTCCCTATGACCACGGAACCGTGATCATATATTGGGGTTGCCAAACCCTGCTTGGTGTCCGAATAGCGTATGTGGAACGTAAGCGAGGTAAAGCCATGTCAAGTCGATTGCCGGTCATTTTTATTATTATTACGGTGATGCTGGACTCGGTCGGCGTGGGGCTGATTATGCCGGTCATGCCCGACTTGATCCGATCCATTAATGGCGCCACGATTTCCGAGGCTGCGGTTTGGGGCGGGTTGATGGCGTTCACTTACGCCTTGACGCAATTTTTGTTTGGGCCAACGATTGGTAATTTATCTGACCGTTTTGGGCGACGGCCGGTGCTGCTGACGTCATTGGTGGTTATGTCGCTTAGCTATTTGATTTTCGCTTTGGCACAAACAATCTGGCTGTTGGTTTTAGCGCGGGTGTTAACCGGCATTACGGGCGCAACTTTTTCGACGGCAAATGCCTATATGGCCGATATAACCCCGCCCGAGAAACGTGCCGCCAGCTTTGGGCTGGTGGGGGCTGCGTTTGGGGTCGGGTTTATTTTTGGTCCGGCGATTGGCGGCATTCTGGGTGAATACGGGGCGCGGGCGCCGTTTTATGCAGCGGCAGCGGTTGCTGCGTTGAACGCAATGCTGGGGCTGTTTGTTCTGCCCGAAACTCTGACACCTGAAAAACGCCGCGCTTTTGACTTTTCTAAAATCAACCCGCTGCGTGCTATTTTACGTATCCGCAATGTGCCGGGCGTCGGGCCGTTTGTGCTGGTGCTGTTTTTGTTTGGCGTTGCTCAAAATGTGTACCCCTCGGTCTGGTCGTATTTCACCCAAGAACAATTCGGGTTTAGCACCGGCATGGTCGGGATCAGTCTCGCGATTTTTGGCTTGTGCATGGCGCTGGTGCAGGGCGGGTTGATCCGCGTGGTTATCCCGCGGTTTGGCGAATGGCGCACCGCCCAGATCGGGCTGGCCCTGAATGTTGTCGTGCTGATGATCACGGCAATGATTTCAACACAGGTATTTTTGTTTGTGCTGATGCCGGTCATGGCTTTGGGGGTTGTTGTGTCGCCCGCATTGCAGGGGTTGATGTCAAACGCGACATCGTCGGAACATCAGGGCGAATTGCAGGGGGTTCTGGCCTCGGTTCAGGGGTTGGCGATGATCTTCAGTCCGCTGATTATGACGTCATTATTTCGGGTATTTACCGCTGAAAATGCCCCTGTCTATCTGCCAGGAGCGCCATTTATCGCAGCGTCGCTGTTGATGGTCTTGGCGTTGATCTTGTTGATGCGGCAGCCGCGCACATAAAAAAGGCCCGCACAAAGCGGGCCGATTTAATTGTGATGTAACAGGGCTTAGTTAGGCAGGTCGCCCTGAATGCCTTCTACATAAAAGTCCATACCAGCAAGAACGCCGTCATCAGCGACTTCGCCGTCAGCCAACCAAACCGAACCGTCTTGACGGTTAATTGGGCCAGTGAACGGGTGCAGCGTACCAGCAGAAATCGCATCAATTGCCGCCTGTGCTTGGGCTGCTACGTCAGCAGGAATACTGTCAGAAAATGCGCCGATTTGAACCATGCCAGGTGCAATACCATCCCATGTGTCGGTGCTTTCCCATGTGCCATCCATAACCGCTTGAATGCGGTCAATGTAATATGGGCCCCAGTTGTCGATGATCGACGACAGACGTGCGGTTGGGCCAAACTGCATCATGTCTGATGCTTGACCAAAGGCATAAACGCCTTTTGTTTCAGCAATTGTCATCGCAGCTGGGCTGTCGGTGTGCTGCATGATCACGTCAACACCTTGCTCGATCAAAGCATTGGCAGCATCCGCTTCTTTGCCGGGATCAAACCATGTATATACCCACACAACTCTGAACTGAACATCAGGGTTAACCGAGCGTGCCGCCAGATAAGCCGCGTTAATGCCGCGCACAACTTCGGGAATCGGGAACGATGCGATGTAACCGATTTGGTTGGTTTCAGTCATGTTGCCAGCGATCAGGCCAATCACGTGACGGCCTTCATAGAAACGTGCCGAATAGGTCGAAACATTGTCCGCACGTTTGTAACCAGTGGCATGTTCAAACACGACGTCAGGAAAGTTTTCCGCAACGTTCAGGGTTGGATCCATATAGCCAAACGAGGTGGTAAAGATGATATCAACACCGCTGCGGGCCATTTGTGTCATCACACGTTCAGCATCAGCACCTTCTGGCACGGATTCGATATATGTGGTCTCAACCGCGTCGCCGAAATGTTCCTGCGCTGCGATACGGCCCTGATCATGCTCATATGACCAGCCCAGATCGCCCACAGGGCCAACATAAATAAAGCCTGCTTTCAGCGGTTCGGCACTAGCGGCCCCCGCCAGAACAAAGCCCATGGCAGCCGCAGCCGCCAGTGTTTTGGTGAATTTCATGATAGTTCTCCGAGTTTATTGGCCTCAACGTGAGGCATGGAATGGGCGGCCCAAACAGGCCGGAGCATTTAAGCTGGCGCGTTTGCGATCTGATGACATTATCACCAAAACTACAATCGTGACAATATACGGGGTCATATTCATGTACGCCGCAGAGATAGAAATACCGAGTGGTTGCAAACTAAGCTGCAAAATCGTGATTCCGCCGAATAAATAGGCACCTAATATCGCGCGCCACGGTTTCCACGAGGCAAACACCACAATTGCCAAGGCGATCCAACCGATACCTGCGGTCATGCCCTCGGTCCATTGTGGTACGCGGATCAGGCTGACATACGCGCCACCAAGTCCTGCACAAGCGCCACCAAACAAGATGGCGCCAAAACGGATCATCACCACGTTATAACCTAGTGAGTGTG
>JAESRG010000157.1 GCA_016764785.1 Paracoccaceae bacterium | reverse complement strand
ACTGGTCTGAAAACTTCCGTCTCTTCGTCATTTCTGTATTCCTTCATTAGGTTGGAATACACCTTAACTGACTGTCCGATTTTGCAGGACCACTTCACTTCGAACCAAATACTCCCGTCGGAAAACGGGGGCTAGTCCAAAGAATGACGGCTAAATTAGCGATGCAGATACGGCTGTCACTATGGCTAGATCACAATCCACGATGCCGAGGCGATCAGCTAGAAATGACAATGTTAGAAAAAACTTGGGTTGCGGGCAATTATCTGATCCACTTGCGCCAGCGTTCCCGATAGGTGCATGCGGACGTGACTTTCTGCTTCGCTGACATTGCCATTTTGGATAGCATCAAGAATGGAACAATGCGCATTGAGAACCTCAACGGCTTTTCCAGCAACTGGAAGGTTGAGTTTGCGCAGGCGGTCGATTTGTCCGGATCTTTCTGAAATAAGATCCCACAGGTCTCGTAATCCAGCCATTTCAAACAACGCGCCATGAAATGCGCGGTCCAACTCTTCGAAATAGTTAAGGTCCTGCGCGTCATGTGCCGATTTTTGACGCTCTAAAAAGGAACGTGCTGTTGAGGTGGCGTCGGGTGCACCGTAAGTGGCAAGTTGTTTGGCGACCTCTATTTCAAGCGACATCCGTAAGAATTGAGTTTCTCGTGCTTGGGCGACGTCAATCCGAGAAACCTCTGTTTTGGATTGGGGGAAGATTACCAATAGGCCTTCTTCTTCTAGTTTCAGCATAGCGTCACGGACAGGTGTCTGACTGACACCGTAAAAATCGGCGATTTCTACGCGAGAAAGATTCACGCCTGGAACCAGCTCAAGCGACAGGATTCGTGTCCGAAGTGCCTCGTATATTTGCTGGCTTACTGATGTTTTCCGCAACTGGCCACGAGGTGTAGTGGGACGGTTCGGCGCAAGCATGGCGGTAATATTCAGGGTGTTTTCGTGCATTATAAGGGTTCTTTGTCGATTTTTTCATTTGAATTGGTTCAGTCTAGAACATCCTTGCCATTAATGCACTAATATATTAATGTATGAGTCGAGCGTCAAACGCTCACATGTATCCATTGGGAGGAAACCATGAAATTTACTAAATACGCGCTTTTGGCGGCGTCCGTGTCTTTGACGGCCGGACTTACCAACGCAGAAACCTTAACTATTCAAACATCATTCAACGCGGGCGATTTTTCGACGCAGTACCTTACGGAAAACTGGCTCCCTAAAATTTCAGAGCTCACAGACGGGCGCATTGAAATTATTTTCACGCCGAACGGATCAGTTGTTCCCGCACGTGAAACACCCGAGGCAGTTGCGGCTGGCGTTCTTGACGGCGACTTCACCGCCGTGAGCTATTTTTCAGGTCTTGAACCCGCGTTTGCAATTTTGGGCGATCTGATTTCTGGTTATGACACGCCGCAACAAATGCTCGGCTTTTGCCGCGATGGTGGTGGCGAGGCCATCATGCAAAAGGCAGCTGATGAAATCACCGGTGGCGAAGTGCACGTAGTTGCATGTGGCCCATATTCGCGTGAAGCCCTTGCGGCCGCCACGCCGATCCGGACATTTGAAGACTTGCAAGGCATTAAAATCCGCACCCCTGAAGGTCTTGCCGCGGCTGTTTTTCAAGCTGCTGGTGCTTCGCCTGTTTCAATCCCGTTCTCGGAAGTTTTCGGAGCGCTTGAAAAGGGTATCGTTGATGCCGCCGATGCATCCGCTTATGTGAACAATGACCGGGTTGGCCTGCAAGATGTTGCGCCTTATCCGCTTTACCCTGGTATCCACTCCATGCCGTCAATGCAGTTCACGATCAACACAGAAAAATGGAACGCAATGTCCAGTGAAGATCAGGTTACCTTGCGCACATGGTGGTATGATGCAATGACCGCGATGACCGAAGAAGTTGCCATGTTGGATGAAGAATTGGCTGCGCGTGATGATGCAACTGACGACATCGAAGTGATCAATTGGGCGCAAGAAGATCGCGATAAGTTGCGTGTTGTGGCGCGCGGGCAGTGGGAAGAGTTCGCTCAAAAATCTGATCTTGCCCAAGAAGCGTTAGATGCTCACCTCGCTTATATGACCGAAATCGGACTGTTTTCTGAGTAAGCTTAACAGCATCCCGCCACGTCAAACTTGACGGGCGGGATGCTATTCATTTCGAGACGGGAGTAGCGATGAAACGCTTGTTTACCCGCTATGCCGATTACATGGGCCACATCAGTGTCTTTATCGGTCATAGCTGTTCGATCCTTTACTTTGCATGTATCTCAATTTTGGCCCTTGAGGTCGTGATGCGGTATGGTTTTGACCGCCCAACAGTTTGGTCAACCGAACTTGCCATGACGCTTTGCGCAACAGCTTGGGTCATGTCCGTGGGCTATGTCACTGAACGCAATCGCCATATTTCGATCACCATGCTGGAAATGCTTGTTCCACCGCACGTCTGGCGCATATTCCGCCTTATTCAACAACTGATCGCGTTCACAGCGATACTTGTGCTGACGCTTGCGCTTTGGAAGCCAGCAATGAAAGTTATTGCGCGAACCGAGTATTCGGGCACGGCGCTCAACTCGATCCAACCAACAATTTTCAAAGTGATGATCGTGGTTGGATGTATTTTGTATTTGGCCCAACTTGCTGCGAATATCATTCGCTGGGCACAAGAAGAACAAGAGGATATTTCCAGTGGGAATTGAAATTATTACATTACTGATTGTCGTGTCGCTTTTAAGTCTGATGGCGTTGGGTGTCCCTCTTGGCATTACCACCCTTACCGTATCGCTTGTCACTGCGATCTTATATTTTGGTGTGCGTGCCGGTTATTTCATTGTTGCCGCGAATGTCAGCGAGGTGCTGCATAAATATGAATTGATCGCGGTGCCGTTTTTCGTCTTCATGGCCAATGTCTTAGAACGATCGGGCATTGCCAAATCACTGTTCGATTCAATGGCAATTCTTGGCGGCCGTTTCCGTGGCTCGGTTGGGGTGCAAACCTGTCTTGTTGCGGTTGTTCTGGCAGCGATGTCTGGGATCATGGGCGGCGAAATTGTCATGTTGGGTCTTATTGCGCTTCCGCAGATGTTGCGCCTTGGATATGATAAAAAACTGTCGATCGGTATTATTTGCGCAGCTGGGGCATTGGCAACGTTGATCCCACCTTCGGTTGTTCTGATAATTTATGGGCTGGCGGCACAGGTGTCGATCACCAAGCTCTTTGCTGCCGCTGCCGTTCCTGGGGCAATTCTTGCCACGCTCTATATCATCTATATCCTTGTACGGGTGCGCATAAATCCGTCGCTGGCGCCTATCTATGATATCCCTGAAACCGGCTTGCCGTTTTTCCAGCGGTTAAGATATATGAAGGGCGTTATCCTGCCTGCTTTGTTGATCGGTACTGTTCTTGGCGTCATTTATTCAGGCGTGGCAACCGTAACCGAGGCCGCAGCGATTGGGGCCATCGGCTCGCTTGTCGTCGCGGCTATTCAAGGTGAACTGCGCTGGAAAATGGCGCGCGATGCCATGCGTCAAACAGTGCTTACCGTTGGCTCTATTATCTGGCTGGTGCTTGGGGCCGTGTCGCTTATCGGTATTTATAACCGCATCGGCGGCGGCGAGTTTTTGCGAGACATTCTCACCGGTCTTGATGTGTCACCGCTTATGGTCATCGTTGTGATGATGTTGATTATTATGCTGCTTGGAACTTTCCTTGAATGGATAGCGATCATCTTCATTACCGTGCCAATTTTTGCGCCGGTGGTTGTTGATCTTGGGTTTGACCCGATCTGGTTTGGTGTGCTTTTTGCAATGAATATCCAGATTTACTATCTGTCGCCGCCCTTTGGGCCCGCGTGTTTCTTTCTGAAATCCGTCGCCCCAAAAGGGGTCGAATTGCAAGATATTTTCCTCGCGGTACTTCCGTTCATCGCCCTGCAAATCGTTGGCTTGTTTCTAGTGCTGTTTATACCAGAACTGGCGCTCTGGCTGCCCTCAAAAATGGATTAAGGACGTAAATCATGAGTGATTCAAAACTGACCAAGCAAGACGAAGACATTTCTGCGCCCGAGTTTCTTGAGGAAGAAGCAGAGCACGGTATCGACCACGGTAACTGGCCAGAACTATTTGGCGTGCTGCTTACAGGATTTCTGATGTGGCTTATTTTCGCACTAACTGGATAAATTTATGACCCGAAAAACCCCTTCCGAGCTTCGTTCTGCGCGTTGGTTTGCACCTGATGATTTGCGCACGTTTGGTCATTTGTCTCGAATGATGCAGCTTGGGTATGACGACGAGGACTTCCGTGGGAAGCCGATGATCGGCATTCTTAATACGTGGTCCGAGCTGAATACCTGCCACTCGCATTTCCGCGAGCGTGCACAGGATGTGAAACGTGGCGTGTTGCAAGCCGGGGGTTTCGGGGTTGAGCTGCCGTCGTTGTCTGTTGATGAAAGTTTCACCAAACCCACATCGATGCTTTATCGCAACATGCTGGCGATGGAGACCGAGGAAATGATCCGTTCGCACCCGCTTGACGGCGTCGTGCTGATGGGGGGCTGTGACAAGACCACGCCGGGTTTGGTGATGGGCGCGATATCTGCGGGTGTTCCGCTGATCTATTTGCCTGCAGGGCCGATGTTGCGTGGCAACTATGCAGGGCGCATTCTTGGGTCAGGATCTGACGCTTGGAAATACTGGGATGAACGCCGTGCCGGTAACATTAGCGACGAAGAATGGACCGGTGTGCAAGGTGGTATCGCGCGCTCGGCGGGTACCTGTATGACGATGGGCACGGCCAGCACCATGACCGCAATTGCCGATGCAATGGGCATCACATTGCCCGGCGCGTCGTCCATTCCGGCGGTGGATGCAGGGCATCAACGCATGAGCGCAGCCTGCGGGCGGCGCATTGTTGAGATGGTCTGGGAAGACCTCACGCCTGATAAAATCATCACTCATGCTGCTTGCCGTAATGCGGCTGTGGTGGCGATGGCCACGGGCTGTTCGACCAATGCTGTGGTGCATTTGATCGCGATGGCACGCCGCGCCGGTGTTGATCTTACACTTGATGATCTGGATGAACTTGGGCGTATCACGCCGCTGATCGCCAATGTGCGGCCAGCGGGCAAAGACTATCTGATGGAAGATTTTTATTACGCGGGTGGGCTTCGCGCGCTGATGAAACAGATCGAAGATATGCTAGATACGACCTGCCTGACGGTGACAGGCAAAACCATGGGCGAGAACCTTGAGGGGGCAGAAGTCTACAATGACGATGTGATCCGGCCACTGTCAAACCCCGTCTATAAAGAAGGATCGCTGGCTGTTCTGCGGGGTAATCTATGCCCTGATGGCGCGGTGATTAAACCGGCCTCATGTGATCCGAAGTATTACAATCACCAAGGTCCAGCATTGGTTTTTGACAGCTATCCCGAGATGAAAAAAGCCGTTGATGACGAAGATTTAGTTATTACGCCTGACACGGTAATGGTGCTGCGCAACGCGGGGCCGCAAGGCGGACCGGGCATGCCAGAATGGGGGATGCTGCCGATTCCCAAGGCCCTGATAAAACAAGGTCACCGCGATATGCTACGCATTTCTGATGCGCGTATGTCGGGTACTTCTTACGGCGCATGCGTGCTGCATATTGCCCCCGAAAGCTATGTTGGCGGTCCGCTCGCGTTGCTTAAAACCGGCGACATTGTGCGACTTGATCTTGATGCGCGCCGTCTCGATATGCTGGTGGACGAAGATGAGCTTGCCCGCCGACGCAGTGAATGGGTGGCCCCTGAGGGCCGTTTTCAGCGTGGCTATGGGTACCTTTATGCCAACCACGTGACCCAAGCCGACAAAGGCTGCGATTTTGATTTTCTTGAAACTGGGTTCGGGCGCACTGCCGGCGAACCAGACATTTTCTAAAGGACCCCAATGACCGATTATATTCTCTCAGACGAGACCCGCGCCAAACTGATGCGCGTCTCGACAGCTTCTATCGCTACTCAGCTTTTTAAACGGGGTCTGCGTAACCAGTTTATCCAAGGGGTGACGCCGGTGTCGCCCAAAAATGTCAACATGGTCGGGCAGGCCTTTACCCTGCGCTATATTCCCGCCCGCGAAGACCGCAATCCGATAGAGGTATTTCGGAACGAGGATCACCCGCAGCGGGTCGCTGTTGAGACTTGCCCAGCAGGGCATGTGTTGGTGATGGACGGGCGCAAAGATGCGCGCGCGGCAACGGCTGGCTCAATTCTTGTAACCCGCCTTGCGGTACGCGGCTGCGCGGGCGTTGTCTCCGACGGCGGTTTTCGGGATGCCCACGGGATAGGCCAGCTCGATATGCCTAGCTTTTGCGCTGGGGCCTGTGCCCCCACAAACCTGACCCTGCATGAAGCAATAGAGATCAACGGCCCGATTTCCTGCGGTGACGTGGCGGTTTTTCCCGGTGATGTGATGGTTGGGGATCGTGACGGCGTTATGGTGATCCCGGCGCACATGGCGGACGAGATCACCGAGGTTTGCTCTGGCATGGAAAGCTTTGAGGATTTTGTGCTCGAAGAGGTTATGAACGGCACGCCGATTATTGGCCTATATCCCTGTACCAAAGAAGAAAACCAACTCAAATTTGACGCATGGCGTGCAAAAAACGACCGCTAGAGGAGCGCAATATGATTTTTAAACCACACGGAAAACACCTGATCGCAGGTGCATGGATCGCCACAGACCAAACCTTTTCTTCCGACCCCGCCCATGGCGATGCCTTCGTTTTTTCCATAGGCACACCCGCTTTGGTCGATCAAGCCGCCAAAGCCGCCGAAGATGCGTTTTGGTCGTATGGCTACTCGTCCCGTGAAGTGCGTGCGGTATTTTTGGAAACCATTGCCGATGAAATAGATGCCCGCGGCGCACAGATAACCGAAATCGGAAGTTCCGAAACCGGCTTGCCCGAGGCGCGGCTCGAAGGCGAACGGGGCCGAACAGTTGGCCAACTGCGCCTGTTTGCGAGTCACATTCACGATGGTGCGTATCTGGATAAACGCTTTGATGCGGCACTGCCGGACCGCCAACCACTTCCGCGCCCCGAAATGCACCTGATGCAACGCCCAATCGGGCCGGTGGCGGTGTTCGGCGCGTCGAACTTCCCACTGGCCTTTTCAACTGCGGGCGGAGATACCGCTGCGGCGTTGGCCGCTGGCTGCCCGGTTATTGTAAAAGGCCACTCGGCCCATCCGGGAACAGGCGAGATCATTGCCGAGGCCATCCATGCCGCGATTAAAAAATGCGACCTTGATGCGGGCGTGTTTTCCCTCATTCAAGGCGGTAAACGCGATGTTGGCCAAAGCCTTGTGCAGCACCCGCTTATTAAGGCGGTTGGGTTTACCGGCTCACTTGGCGGTGGCCGCGCGCTGTTTGATCTCTGCGCACAGCGCGATGAGCCGATCCCGTTTTTTGGCGAACTCGGCTCGGTTAACCCGATGTTTCTCCTGCCCGCAGCCCTCGCCGCGCGCGGCCCGGGTATCGCCGAAGGCTGGGCGGCTTCGCTCACCATGGGGGCGGGTCAATTCTGCACTAATCCGGGAATTTCCGTGGTGATTGACGGACCAGAGGCTGATGCGTTTGTTGACGCGGTTACCCATGCGCTGGCCCCTATGGGCGCCCAAACTATGTTGACGGATGGGATAGCAGATGCCTACCGAACTGGCCGTGATAAGGTTGCT
>JAESRG010000156.1 GCA_016764785.1 Paracoccaceae bacterium | reverse complement strand
CGCCCCAGCCCGGCGATCGTCAGTTGATCGGCCACCAGATAGGCAAATATTGTCAGGCCACCCGATAGCCATAACAGCTCATATCGTCCTTGCAGCACCCCCGAAAATTCACCGTTCATCCAGACCTCAAGATACTGCAACAGGTCGGCTTGATAGGCCACAAAGGTTACCGCTGCACCGATAACGCCGCCATAGATAAACCCGACCAGCGGGATGAGCAGCGGCCGGTCGGGGGGCAACCGCCGGACCAGAAAAATAAACAGAGACGTGCCGACAAGCGAGAATAAGCTGGCCACAACCATGCGCCCGATCACCGAGATGTCCGGCATCAAAAGGGTGACTGTCAAAATACCCAGCGCGGCAGATTGGGCAGTGCCTGCGGTGGCTGGCTCCACAAACCGGTTCCTGACCAGCAATTGCATAATCAGCCCCGCGACGGCCATTGATGCGCCGGTCAGAACCACGGCCACGGTCCGCGGGATGCGGCTGACCAACAGCAATCCAAGCGCTTCGGGGTCGGAAAACAGGTCAGTCGGCGTCAAATCAATGACGCCGACAAACAGGCTTACGAGACATAGAAATGTCATCGCAGCAAGGGCAATTATGCCATTCCGCATCGGAATAGCCGCCGTTTACGAGGCCCCGCCGAAAGCTGCCGCAATGGTATCAATGACCGCTTTCATCGACTGAATTCCGCCACCGGCAACATAGATGCTGGCCGAGTCTAGATAGATTACCTGACCATTTTGCCACGCGGTAGTTTCCGCCACCAAAACGTTATCTAGCGTGGTTTGCGCGCTGTCGCCTTCAGCCCCGATTGCGGCAACACGGTCAATGACGATCAGCCAGTCTGGGTTGGCATCACGAATGAATTCAAACGAGATCGCCTCGCCGTGGGTGGCGGCCTCAACGTCTTCAATTGCCGGCGTGATTCCCAGCGTTGTGTGCAGCCAGCCAAAGCGTGATCCCGGACCATACGCCGATACCTTTGGCCCGTTGGTCATCACGATCAACGCGGTGCCCGCATTGTTGGTCGCTGCCTGCGCCGCAGTCAGCGCGGCGTTGAAATCAGTGGCAAGGGCGTCAGCCTCAGCCGTTTTGTCAAAGATGGCGCCATAGGCTTCCAACCGCGCCAAAGCTTGCCCAACAATGTCATCGCCCCAGATGGTCATATCGATTGCAACCGAAAATTCCGATAACGCATCCACCTGCTCGGCCGAGCGGCTACCGACGATAATCAGGTCTGGTTCGATTGCATTCACGGCCTCGAAATCAGGCTCGAACAACGATCCGACAACTTCTGCATTCGCAGAGATATCGTCCAAATAGCTTACATAAAGATTGCTGATTACGCCGGCGGGCTGCACACCCAAAGCCGCCAATGTATCAATCGCCGAAATATCAAAAACCAATACGGTTTCCGGCATTAACGGAACCAAAACATCACCACGAGCAGTGGCGACAGTTACGTCTTCAGCGAGCGCAAAGCCTGCTGAGAAAACCGTCACAAGACCTGTTAAAGCTAATTGATTCATAAAGTTAGCCATGTAATTTTCCTATTAGCTGTGCATGGCTGAATTCAAGGAACTGGCTTTGCGTTAAATCAAAACCTACATATTGTATTGTTTTTGTCGTGTCCAGACTTTATCTTGATGAAAATACTCAACTAAGGATTCGCTGTGAAAAAGTCGACCGCAAGGCTGAGAACCGAACACGGGAAAAAGTATCTTTTGCAAATGAGCAAACATTTTGCCCACAAAATCGATGTGACCTATTCCGAAACCCATGCTGATTGCCCGTTCCCCAACGGAACGGCCACGATGGATGCCGACGATAGCGGCATCACATTTGGGGTATCCGCCGCGACCGACGAATTGGTCACACAAGCCAAATCCATTATCGAAAGCCACATCGTGAAGTTTGCTTTCCGGGAGAAACTGGAATCTCTGGAGTGGGATACCTAACAGGTCGTACCGTTCAGGAAGCCGGTCTTTGAGGGGTGTTCTGATCAAATCAATAACACCCCTGTTCCTCAAAAAAATTTCCCGTCATCCATTAATACTGCCGCTGGGTAAGCAGGGCCAATTCACGGACACCCACGTTCTGGCGCTAAATTCTAATCGGCAACCTTTCGCTGGTTTTTAAGTCTTCCATTGCAGGTTATCATGCCGATAGTTAGTGAGAGGCATCGAATTCCGTTTGAACCTAATTTCCTATTTCGTGCTTATCGTGCTTTAGAATGGTAAGATGAGCTTTCGGAGTTTTCAGGATAGGCGTGAACTATGAATTGGAACACCCGTTAGTAAACTGCCATTAGTGTGCAGTTTTGATTTTGAAAGGTTTAGAAAATGAATAAGTCTATATGGATTGTTATTGCGGCTGTGGTGGTTGTTGGGGGCGGTTATTATTATTACTCTTCACAAGAAGCACAAAAAATGGAAATGCAGGCGACGGCTGCTGCCGAATCCGCTGAGGCTGAAGCCGCTGAACTGCTTGCTGCCGCTGAAGTTGAAGCTGCTGAAGCGCTTGCCGCCGCTGAAGCTGCGGGTGCAGCCGATGTTGAGCCTGAAACAATTCAAGAAGCGGCTGTGGACATGATTGAAGCGATGACCAGTGAAGCGGTTGGATCTGCGATTGCAGCTGCGGGGCTAGATATCGGCTCGTCAACGATGCTCCAGGGATTGCTGACAGCTGCACAAGAGAACCCAGAAGCGCTGCAAGCGATCATGGATCAGCTAAAAGCTTTGACAGAATAAACCGGATATTTTGGGCAGAGGCGAACCTCTGCCCAAAGACAGTACAGGCCCTCGAGTCGGCCAGTGTCCGACAAGATGGCTTGAACATGATATTCCAAGTTGCGGTGCAACATTCGGTGTCGAATTTCAGACTAAACAACAGGTGAAAAGATTTACTGACAATAATAGTCAGGTATTGACGCGCCGATATCAAGCTCCTATCAAGACGCGAACTGCTTGGCAGATTCATTCGTAAGCCAGATATCTTCAAAATCGACTTTTGATTTTGAGCCCCTCTAGCGAAAATCTACTTTTTCGATGAGGGACCAAATGTCTCACTCCGCTACTTCACTAAACAAATTGTCGCGATTTTTCGGGGCATCACTTATTGCACTTTGTGCGGCGCAATCCGCGCAGGCTGTTGAAACCACCATACTGGTGCAAATCAACGAATATGAAGGCGAAAAAGCCTATTTCTCGCTGTATCTGGTTGACCCCGACGGGCGCTATGACCGCACGCTTTGGGTGTCTGGCGACGAGACCAAATATTTCCCCGATATGCCGCGGTGGTTCCGGTATTTGTCGCGCAATGCACAGGAACTAGATGCGATCACAGGTGCTAGCACAGGTGCGGGCGATCGGGCTGTCTTAACCATCGAAATCGACGAATCCTTGATTGATGCCGGTTATGCGCTGCGCGTTGAAACCGCCGTAGAGGACCGTGAAAACTATGACGAAGACGTTGAGGTTGATCTAACAACAGATAATCAGGGCACAAAATTTGAGGGCAGCGGTTATGTCCGCTATATCCGCTACAAGTTCTAAAAATGTGGCGTTCTCTACATGCTTGGATCGGGTTGATTTTCGCGATTCCGGTGCTGGTGATTGCGATCACCGGCACCATTCTTGCGCTAAAACCAATGGTTGTTTCGTTTGAACCTGCTGTGCAGGACCTGAACGGCGTAACCTTGGGTGCAGCGCTGGCGCTGGCATTTGACACCAACCCAGATCTGGAAATTGATCGAATCAAAATCTCTGACCACAACGTTGTTTTGGTTAAGGGGCGGGTGGGGTCGCAAAGGTTTGAGCGGCCATTGAACGTTGAAACTGGCGCGTTTATTGCCGCCACGCAAAACCACCCTATTTTCGATTTTACGCGGTCGCTTCACCGAGAATTTTTGCTGGGCAAGATTGGCCGAAAACTGTCACTTATCAGCGCGATTGCAATGACGTTAATGACAATTTCAGGGCTATTTATTGTAGTGCGGCGGCTGGGTGGTTGGCGCGGCATACTGGCAAAAATGCAAGGAAATGGCGTTGGAAAATGGCACGCCATTTTTGGGCGCGCATTGCTGCCTCTGCTATTTATCACCGCCATAACCGGCGCCTATACGGGTATGGTGACGTTGGGCGCGGTGCCCTCGGGGGCCGATAAACGGCCATATTACCCTGAAACACCGCAAGAATTGCCGATGGTGGCGCCCTATGACCTTGAGAACTTGCGCAGCCAACCGCTGTCTACTTTGCATCAGGTATTGTTTCCAATTCCGCAGGATTGGTTTGACGTTTACGCCCTTAAAACCGACAGCGGTTATGTGTTTATCGACCAATATACCGGCGTGATCCTGTCGCAAGAACCCTATTCGCGCTGGCAGGTTATTCTGGATTGGATGGTGTTTTTACACACGGGTGAATCTGCGCCGATTTGGGCGTTAATAATGGGCATCGCCAGCATGGGCATTCCGTTATTCGTGATTACGGGCCTGACAATTTCGGTGCGGCGCTGGGGGCGAAAGCTGAAACACAATGTGCCCGCAGCCGGGGCCGAAATTGTGATTTTGGTTGGTTCTGAAAATGGGTCTACGTTTGGCTTTGCGCGGCATTTACACGAAAAACTAACCGCAGCGGGAAAAACGGTGCATTTGGAGGCGATGAACAAGGTGCGCGCCTATCCAAATGCAACGCACTTGATCGTGATGGTTGCCACATATGGTGACGGCGAAGCCCCGCAAAATGCCAGCGCATTTTTGAAAAACCTGTCGGGATTGCCTGCGTCATTCGCGGTGTTGGCATTCGGAGACAGATCATTCCCGAATTTTTGCAGCTTTGGCCAGCAGGTTAACACAGCGCTGATGAAAACAGCCGACCCGTTGTTGCCTATCGGTATTATTGACCGAAAATCGGCCCACGCATTTGGTCACTGGGGCAACGATTTGGCCGCGGCTTTGGGCTTGGACTTTGTGTTGGATTATACGCCGCCCTCACCGTCGACAACACGATTGAAATTGGTCGAAAAAATTGACTTTGGCCAAGACCTGACGGCACGGTCTGTCATTTTAAAATTCCACGCAGCCAAGGGACGATTGCCCAAACACCAAGCCGGAGATTTGATCGGCATTCACCCGGTCAAAGGGGCGCCTGCGCGATTGTATTCACTGGCATCATCGGCCAGCGATGGCTGTGTGGAAATTTGTGTCTCGCATCATCATGGCGGTTTGTGTTCGACCTTGTTGAACAACATGTCGCTGGGCCATGAACTAGAAGCCTATTTTCAGAAAAACCCCGGTTTTGCCCTGCCGCGCAAAGACCAACCCGTGGTGATGATCGGGGCGGGCACTGGCATTGCGCCTTTTGCCGGCATGATCCGCAATAATAAGCAGCACCAGATTAATTTGTTTTGGGGGAACCGGCATCCGGCCTCAGATTTTTATTACAAAAACGATATTGAAACATGGTTGGCCGATGGCCGCCTGCATGGTTTTTACCCGGCTTTTTCCCGGGTAGAAAACGGTATTTATGTACAGGAGCGACTAAAGGCCGAGCACGATATGCTGGCGCGTTTCCTGGATCAAAATGCCGTTATTATGGTTTGCGGGGGGCAAAACATGGCCTCTGCAGTCCGTATTGAGATCGACGCTTTAGCTAAAAAGACGGGCACAAGCCTAGCCGAGCTTAGAAAACACAACCGGTATTTGGAGGACGTCTATTGAGGTCCGACATGTACCAAATCTGACTAAGCAAAAGGAAAACAAATGAAATCCCTATTGAAAACAACCACGTTTCTGGCGGCGCTGCTTTGCGGTTCGTCTTTGTTTGCAAATCCATTGTTGGATGCAGACTGGTGGAAAACGGCTGATATTGCCGCTGTGGATGCCGCCGTTGCAGAAGGTTACGATGTCACCGCGATGGACGGCAGTTCATATACGCCACTGGTGCGTGCGTTACGGGCCAAGGCCAGCACAGACATGATCCGGCATTTGGTTGAGATCGGCGCTGACGTGTCACGCCCGTCGCATGATGCGCGCCCCGCAATTTTCTGGGCTGCGGCTTATGGCAATCTTGATGCCGTAAACACGGTTCTTGATCTGGGCGGTGACATTACTGCACTAGACGATTCCCATCGTACCGCGCTGGCATATGCAGCGTTTCGTCAAACCGACCCTGCGGTTTTCGCACGTTTGATTGAGCTGGGTCTGGACCCGTCAGCTATTGATGATTCTGGTCGTAATGCAGCCCTATCAGCGGCATATATGAACCCAGAAATCTCGGTTCTTAACTTGTTGATCGACGCTGGTTCAGACATTTCGGCCAAAACGGTTGAAGGGCGCGATGCGTTCATGTTGGCAGCGCAGCGTAACGGCTCGCTTGATGTGATCCAAACCATGCAGGCCCTAAGCGACAACCCGATGGCGTTAGACACCGAAGGCAAAGACGCATTGCTGCTGGCAGCGGGGCGTAACACTGTTGAAGTTGTGTCCTATCTGCTTGAACAGGGTTTCTCGTTAGACGCGGTTGATGGTGAAGATAGCACAGCATTGCTGATCGCCTCGTATCGTGGATCATGGGAAATGATGGGTTGGTTGCTTGAGCAAGGGCAAGACGTAAATGCCGCCAATGCCAATGGCCAAACACCGTTGTTGGAATCAATCACACGTCAAAGTGCTGAAACAGTGACAGCTTTGCTGGCCGTTGGTGCCGATGTTAGTGCAACCAATGCAAGCGGTGAAAACGCCGTGTTGATTGCCGCAGCGCGGACCCGCAGTGGTGCCGAAGATGTGTTGGCCGTGTTGCTGGCCGCAGGTGGCACTGTGTCGGCTGCCGACGGTGACGGCACTACCGCGTTGATCGCGGCGGTACGCTCGCAAAAATCGCTGGATGCTGTGAACAGCTTGTTGGCGGCGGGTGCTGATGTGAACGCACAAGATGGCGACGATTATTCGGCGCTGATGTTTGCGGCGTTGCGCGCCAATGATCCGGCAATCATTGAGGCCCTGTTGGCCGCTGGTGCAGATGCTTCCTTTGAAGATACGTTTGGCGACACTGCCGCAACGTTGATCGAAGACAACGATGCGCTGGCTGGTTCTGCTGTCGCTGACTTGCTGTAATAAAACTTTTGGCGGCCCTGTAATCAGGGCCGCCATCCCACATTGGAATTCTTATGATTACGACAATTGACGGTAAAACGATGGGCGGCCTGTATCGTTTGCGGGTGCCAACAGCGCAGGTATTTTCGGGCCTGAAAGCCCTGACACAGGACGTGCTTGACCGTATCGACACACAGATGTCTGCATGGATCTCGCACTCAGACCTGTGCCGGTTTAACGTAACCCCAGTTGGCGAATGGGTGTCAATTCCATCTGATATGGCAAACGTCGTTGCGCTTGGTTTACAGATGTCGACCTTTACCGATGGCGCGCTAAATATCTGTCTTGGCCAACAAAGTCGAGCATTCGGATTTATGCCGGGCAAGGTCGGTGGCAGCAATTTTTCTGATGCCAACACCGCGCTAGACCTAGATCTTGAAAATACCATGTTGCGGCGGCGCACAGATGTTGTTCTTGACCTGAACGCAATCGCCAAAGGGTATGCGGCTGATCTGGTGTGCTCAACACTGCGCCAATCTGGGGTGCGCGATATGATGATTGAGGTGGCCGGCGACATTTGCGCCATAGGTCAACGCCCCGATCAGAACCCGTGGACCGTCGCGATGGAGCTGCCGCTATCTGACCGGATCGTGCCGATCCGGTTTGTGCCGCTAAAAGATCAGGCGA